>DUQQ01000070.1 GCA_012837705.1 Hydrogenispora sp. | reverse complement strand
TTTGCGCTGGAGGATGCGTCCACGCGCAATGCTGTTAACCGAGACATACTGGTTTTCGTTTTTTTCTTTGTCCGCATAGATCATTGATAAGTCACTCACCTTTCTAAAATATAAAAAACACCTGAACAGAAGGACAGGTGTTTTCTTTCGTTAGTCACTCAAAGCGTTTTTAAAAAGATGATTACAAAAAGGCATTAAAAAACCCCCCACTTATTAAGTGGGGGGGGTAATGTTTGGAATTGCCTTTTTAATTTCCAAAAAAACCATTCTTTGCCCATACCATATTATCATATTTTTTCCACTGTGGCGTATCTGTTTTGTACCGCTTTTGTATTTCTGTTAGAAAACATTAAAGACCACGGCAAATTTATAAATGATTTCATTGCGGATACGGTAAAATGAGTTTCGACTCATTTGCAGTTGAAGCATTATTTGGTCATTAGTGCAATAGTCTTCAGAGAAATATTTCTTCTCTACTAGTTGTTTTTCTTCCGGTCGCAGCAACTTCAACCCGGCTTCAATTTTTCGGATGTGGCTTAAATTGCGCTTAATCTTTCCCTCAATAATCATTGAGCGGATCGCTGCTAAACCAACTGGATCACCAGGTTCTTTTTTTACCGCAACATTATCTGTACGGGCTTCTGGATACATTTCTGCTAATTCTTCCAGGTCTTTTTTCAATTCTTCCAAAGCCGTTTGGTAAAAACGATAAGAATAGAGTTCTTTCTCAACATACCTAAAGACATGCTCAGGAATTTTTTCTTCTGCATGCGTTAAAATTTTGGGTCACCTCTTTCTCAAAACAAGAGAAATATTGGCGATAGGATTAGTTCTTTTACGTAGCATCTCTACCGAAATTTCACTATTTCTTCCTGAACCTTTAGTAAAACCTTGTCCGGTTCTTCCGGAAACCTGTTTCGCACCTCAGCCCGCCAGCGGTCAAAATCTTCTAAGGAGGCATCCTCATCACAGAGTTTAAGGTAACGTACGATAAACCCGGCAAGCGCTCTTGCGTCATTCCGGCTAATCTCCATGTTTTTTCCTCCCCATATCTAAATTCTCATAATTTTTTCTACAAACTTGAAACTTTTGGCATTATCCAATGCTTGTCCGCATATAATATTACCGTTCGAAAAACTAGGCACCTATTCTTCACCAGAGTATAAAAATGCAATACCACTTGTTACAGACGATGCAACTGCCGAATGGCACCTCCCCGTCCGCGGCGCCATTTGTCATGCTTCATTAAGCGAGCATACGTTTCATCGATACTATCTTCCCTTTTTTCCTCGGCAGAAGCCACAAATATTTTGGCGCTGAGTTTATTCATCTCAATTAATTGCATAATAACTTCAGGCCGATTGAACCAAATATACTCCAAGATGGTCAGCATTTTCAAACCTCCTTTTTAAAAGAAAAGGGCAGTTAAATAATTTCCTACTGCCCTGTTCCCTGTAAATACTTATTTTAAGCCTCCTTTCGATATTTTTATCAATCATTAAACCTGTGACTTCATGTTAATATAAGAAAAAGAAGCGCTCTGCTGAGCGCTTCTTCGTAGTAATAGTATAACACAAAACTATACCCATATTACGGCAATTTTGCGGTTATTTGACATATAGAGGAATATTTTTGAATGATACTTTCATCTCTTACCCCATCCTTCTCCTTTGCCGCCATTGACACGGTCACACTGAATATTAAAATCACGACCAAAGAAAAAACCATTAATTTTTTATATTGATCATTTCTTCCTGCTGCTCAATGTTGGCTAATCCCAGTAATATCATTTTCTGGCTCATCCTTTATTATCTCGAGAACAATAGTACCTCGCACTAAAGACGTGTAAAACTGTGCCCTACCACCTCCCCTTTCCTAAACCAGATCACGGGACTTTTTTTCATTATGAAATTAATTGGCGACAGCTGCGCCTCTTTTCTTCACTACATAACCCTGCCGATAATTTTTTTCCAGAGATCAATTTGGATCATTTTGAAGCAGCATCAAACGAACGGAACAGATCGGCAAAATGAAGGTGGTTTACCCATCCCGTTTGGCTCATGCATCATTATTCTATTTTTTGCATAGATACTACACTTATTACCGCTACCCTACTTAACCATTATCGGGCTCATGCTCCTTCGCACCGGGCTTGTCAGGACCCCTATTAATTTCTGTATGAAATTAATAGGGGAAAAAATATTCGCCCGGCAATAACTTAATCGTCGAAGCGTTTAACAATATCTTATTATCTTATTTTAAGATTATTAAACGGTTGCGTGTTGTAATTGATTATACTATAAAGTATTCCTTTTTTAAAGTGTTTTTTTTAAATGGTAAAATCGTTTACATTAATAAATTTAAAGTATTCCCCATCTTTACATTGTTTTCTTTCAAATTCGAGGAGCATTATTTTGGAACAAACATTTTCACCAGAACCGCCAGATCTTTTTGCCTGCCTTTCGTCTACGGTATACCGTTTTTCCCAAGTTCGGAACAACAGGGTCCTCAGGGGGAGCGGCAGTCTCTCTTTCTCCTGCTTTACGACAATCCCCCTGAGGAGTCCACTCCTTTTTATTTCTTCGCTAAAACTACGGTTAAGGCAATTTCTTGGTCCGCCGGGAATTGGGTTAGCACTTCCCGTTTGATCAGGACCTGCGCTCCCGAGGCCGGTTCCTGTCTCTCCTGACCGTTCATCTTGATGGTGCCAATCCGGTAAACCCCATAATCCAGGCGCTTTGGGTTTTCGTAAGTCACCGTAAGTTTTCGCCCGGCAAAATTGGTGGTAATGGCCACCCGCCCGTTGGGGCCAAAGTCATCCTTGGTTAGCTTGGGGGCGATCACTAAGTCACCAAGCTCGCCTTTGAGCCCAAAAGTTTCCGTTACCAAGGTTAACAGAAACCAGCTGGCTGATCCGGTTAAATAATGGTACATCCCCCGCCCTTGCGCATCGAAGTATTCGGGAATGCCCGGATAGATCCGGCATTTAGCAAAATCACAGCAGTGCCGGTAGAGCAAATCTAAGACAAAACGGCCTTGGTGGACAAAACCGCGTTTGTAGAGCGCGTAGGCGTACATGATGGCCATATGGTTAAAGACCGAACCGTTTTCTTTATGGCCGTAAGCAAAGCCAAACGCCCGCCCCAAATTGAGTTTGAGCTCCTGAAAATCTGTGTTCAGGCGGTACCCTCCACCCTCCTCGTCCAGCAAGTAATGGTCCGCGGCTTGAATGATCTGCTGTACCTGTTCGTTGGTGGCAACGCCGGACATAATCGCGAAAACCTGTCCAGTCAGGGTCATTCGGACCCCCGTTGGGTGGTCGCCCTCCACCCGCTGACCGTCGTTGTCGTAATAACCGTTAAACCAGGCAAAACCTTTCTTATTTTTTATCCACTCGTTTTTATGCAGATGTTGGATCACCCATTCGGCCTTGGTGGTTAAGTCGGCGATCAAATCTTCGATCTGCACCCTAACTTTTGTGCCCGCCACCGTGTGCTGGCAGGAGTCGAAATATTTCGCTAAAAGGGTCCGCTTGGCGCTGACCGAATCATAATCAAGCTGATCATAGAGGGAATCGAAGAGGATCATCATCTCGGTTGCCAGTTCTACCGTTTCCAGGTTTAAACGGTCACGAAGGGCTTCCAGGAGACCGGTTAGTTCCAGAAGATTACCGGCGTAAAAGGAAGTAAAGGCGACGGTTTCCCCTTTTTCTGGAGCCAGATCCAACGCATCGTTCCAGTCGGCCCCCTCCAGACGGATATTATTGTGGTCACCCACGTTAAAGAAGGCCGTCACATTCTGGAGGAGCAGATGCTCAAGGATGGTGCCACGATAGATCTGGCCATGACGGTCTTTTTGTTGGTAACCAGCGGCGGCCGACCACTGCTCATCGGTCGCTTGTGCCCGATGGGTAAGATGATCCTTAAAGTAGGTTTGCTCTTCCAAAAGAAAAGCTAAATCGCCGGTTAGATCCAGATATAGCTTAGTGGTCAACAACGGCCAGGCACCATGGTCACTCCAGATCCGCGGGATATTGTTGCGGTCGGCGCTAAACTCGCCCGCATTCTTACCAATAATCGTGGCGTTACTCCCGTCGATGCGGACCCCGGCAAAATTATTCAACAGCAGGTGACGGACGTCGGCGTCTTCAATTAACAGCAAAGCCAGGCAGTCCTGCCAGAGATCGCGCCAGCCGCGGCCACCGCGGCCATAATCATGATGGGGAAGGAATGAACAGCCGTAAATGCGCCGGAGGATCGGTTGGAGCGTCACCCATTTCAGCCAGTAATCGCGGCTTTGCTCCCCGGTCTGGAAGGTAAGCCGGTTTAATTTTTTCAGCCAGTAGCGGCTATTTTCTTGCCAATAATGGTCGAATGCGGTCTCTTGCCCGTATTTCCGAGCAAAGGCCTCAAAATCAGTGTCATGCCGACCGATTGCCATAATGATGATGTAGGTTTTGGTTTCTTCTGGTTTGAGCCGTACGGGCGCAAAACGGAGGGCGCCGATGGCTTCATAACCCGCCACTTGGTGACCGGCACCGCAGAAGTCATTGCTATTCTCGACCACCTTTTGCGGCCACTCCAGCGAACCCCCTTCTCCAATAAACTCCTCGGCTACGGGGAAGAAACCGATGGGCGGTTGGCCTTGGCCTTCGGTCCCGAGTACCGCGTAGGCCACCTGGTTCTCCCGGTGGCCCCGTTCATCAAAGATTAAGGTGGGAGCAACGACCACTCCGTATTGATTGGTATCGATTCGTTGCAGCAAAGAAGTCACATGCCGGTGGTCCCGGAGGTTATCTGCCGAGCGCCCGTAAATGGGGATCGCCGCCGTCGGGGTAAGGGTTATCTCCTGGTCCCCGGTGTTGGTGATCTTGACCTTCATGAGTTCAACTTGGTCCCCATTGTCCGGAACCAAGTTGGTTACTTCGCATTTTAAGCCTAAAGTCCGGTTTTCCCTGATTATTTGGTGCCAGAGGAATCCGGCACTTAAACGGAGGGACTCTTGTTCCGAGGCCAAGCTTTGCTGCGGGGTATTCCCCGTTACGGACCAGGGACCACAACCATCAAGGAAAAACCAGAAATTCCGGGCCGCTTTGGTATTATGCAGATCCGCGACCGAAACCGGGGGTAACAAAAAGTGGTGTTGTCCAGTCTTGCTGTCCCCGTGCAGCCGGGGAGAGATTGCCGACATCATCCCCGCTTCATTGGCGAGGGGAAAATACAAGCCATTGGTTGCTTCTGGCTGGTTGAGGAGGAAGATCCCTTCTTCTAAAAAAGTCCAACCAGGTGTTTTCTTCTGCTGTGCCATCTCTTCAGTTCCTTTCTCTTCAACATTACCGCAGGAAAATAGCGGATTAATCTCTTTTACCGAAAAAAACATCAATCCGCGGGAACGCGCCCTCTCTGATCTGCGTAGACAGTGGTAAAGGAACAATACTACCGGCGGTCTCTATGGTTTTACCTTCGGCGTCAAGGAGCCTGAAACTTTGGATGTGCACACGGTCCGGTCCAAAGGTATCGCGGCGGTCGGGATTGTGATAGACCACCAGGGTCGAGCCGAGGAACCGGTAGGCAAAAGCATTGGCCGGAATTGACACGACTTGGGTTTGGGTGGGCCCGGCTTGAACCGCCACTTTCTGGGGCTCTTCCGTAAAGAAGTCGCCCCGCAAGACCGGTTGGGGTGCATAGACAAGTTCCGAACCCTGGAGCCGGAAAGGCCGGGGGCCAAAGGCAAGGTAAGCCCAGATACTAAGGAACTCGGCCGAGGCCCCACTAAGCCGGGCGATATAGCCGCGCCCATGATTCTCACGATCAGGGTTCAAACTACTAAGAATAAAAGAACTGTTCTCCAAGATACTGCGGCCGTAGACTTCCGGCTTTAAGTAAGGGATCAAGGCTGATTGGGCCGCGGTATAGAATTCATCATAAAGACCTGACCGGAGCAGCTCCAAAAGATACTTGTACTCCATATGTAACCAGATTGAGCCGTTCTCTAGCCACCCCGGAGAAAAAGCCCGTGCCCGGCCGATGGTAAATGATTCATCGCTCAAATCGGCGTTAAGCCGGTACATCCCCAAAACTTCATCGTACAGGCCACTCTGGGAAACCTTTTGGTGTAGGATCCGTTTCTCTTCTTGCGTGGTCAGGATCTTCATCGCCCGGACCTGCCCTTCCAGAAAGGAAGGAAGATGATGGTGGGCAAAGGCCTTAACTTCAACATAGCGGAGACCATCCGGAGAAGCCTCCCCCGTCGGCTGGTATTCCACCGGTAGATGGGTGTAGTAGGTGTTGAACAGGCCGGTTTCTTCGTTCCGGGCCTGAGCGACTGCGTTTTCCAGTTTAAACAGGGCTTTTTTGAAGAAAGCCTGGAGATCACGGAGGTAGATCGTCTCTTCCGTGCCGGCAAAGCCCAGAAAGGCTTTTTCCCGGTATTCTTCCCGGAGGGAGGTTGCCGCCGTCCAATATTCCAGCGCAGCTTCGGAGCCATTCCCCGTCGGAGCTGGTTGTGCAGCCGGAAGCAAGGAGCCCAAGCCTTGGTAAAAGGCAAAAACTTCAGTCGGTACTTTTACCCCGGCGCTCGGAGCCGCTGTTTTCAGGTGTTGGGCCAGGGTTTCCTGTAGAAAGCGGACCAACCGCAACAACTCCATGGTCTCTGGCGTTGAGGAACCAAACAAACCGGGTAAGCCGTTCATGGCATCATCCCATCCGGGTTTGCCCGCTTCCATTTCCAGACCGATCCCAGCGGGATCCAGGGAAGATAGTTTATTAAGGAGCAAGGTAAAAAGGACCACGAACAGATTGGTCCGGTAGATTTCACCGCGGCCGTTTTCCTTCCGGACGACATAAGGAAACACTTTCCGGCTGTCGATCAGTTTCTTTTTCTCCGCATCAACGATGAGGGCGCCGGTTTGTTTCGGTCCCGCCGGGGTCAGCACATATTTTCGGCTTCGGGGCTGGACCTTGACATAGCTATCATAGAAGGTATAGGAATGATCGGCAAACAAGAGCTGCGACCGGTCCTCGGGATAAAGGGCGAGATAGGTCTCGATCAGATCCAAAAGATACGTCCAGTGGTCAACCCAATAACCTTCGCCAAACTTTGCTTCCGTCCAAGTGTCGGCGGCTGTCATGAGCCTGCCGAGAAAAGCAGACAGATCCGTGGGAAGCTGGATCTTCTGCTCCATGATAAAAGTGGCGACAGCACCGGGAGTGAAAGGCTCACCCAAGACCGCTTCCAGCTTTGCCCGGTCTTCTGCGGATAACCCGCAAAGGGCCTGCTCCTTCGCGGATGGCGTGGTCAAATGATACTTGGACCCTTCGATCACCAACGGGTTAAAACCATCCGGCTGGAGCAGGCTGGCAAAGGTTTTAATGTTCGCCGTCTTTAATTTGGGATTGAAGAAATTGTCCACGCGGCGGTTTTGTAAAACATCACGGAAGTTTCCGTTCCCGTGGGAGTAGTAGGTTGGTGCCAAGTAAAATTGGTTATAATCCCGTTCCAGATCGCCATGCTTGCGGGAGAAAACATAGTACGGCCGCTCTTCGCCCGGCGCACCCAGGTTCAGGGGGAACCCCCCCCGTAAAAAGTTATCCATAAAAGTCTGTCTTGTGTAGAAAGAAAACCGCGGGTCCTTACAGACGGTTAAAGTATAATCCGTATAATAGCGGTGTATTTGTTCAACACGCCTTTGTTTCTCCTCAAAATAGCCCTCCTGTTGAAACTTCTCTCGCACCGTGGCGAGGAGGTCATATTTGGGCAGAAAACCGAAAGCAGAATAGAGCACCAGTTCTTCGCCGGGGCCTAACTCCCGTTGCACCGCCGCCATGGCACAAGGCAACCGGTTTTCCGTAATCTGTTCCCCATCGAATGCTGCTAAGTTGCGGCGGAAAAAGCCTAATGGTTGGTCCAAACTGGTTTCTTCCGCAAAGATCAACTCCGGGTCAACGAGCGGTGTTAACAGCTTGGTTCCTTCTTCTACCGGGGTCAAGGCGATAAAAAAGTTCCCGGCCTCCACCTTTTCCACGACCGCCTGGTCGGCAGTGGCAGCATAGGTGCGGTAGAATGCGGTCTTGTCTTCCACCCCGTAGGCCCGGGCCCAAGCTGCTGAGGTGTAGGCCATCTCTTTCAGGGCTTGGTTGGACAAACCATACGGAATGATCACGGGCATACCGTCTAATACCTCAAGAGTCTGAGGGGTTTTGTTCTGGTTGGTGATGGTGACTTTACGGACCAAAGCACCAAAGTTTTCCTCCGGGAGAATAAAATACTCAACACGGGTTTTAAGGCCAAGATCGGTGGCCTCTTCTTCCAAAGTCAAGCTTGAAAGGGCGATTATCATCTTCGTTCTTACCCCCGGCCGCAAACGGCGGAAGGGTTCATGCACAGAAGGTTGCCCATCGCCGCGCGTCCGAATCCAAGTGCGGAAACCCTGGGTTGGGACCCGCTGATAAGCTTTGTTCGCCGCTTCGAATTCCATGATGGCGTGGTCTTTGTCCGCCACCCCGAAACTGGCCACGCCTTGACCGCGGTTCACGTAGAAGACCCAAAGGGGAATACCGTGCAGACCAGCAATCCCCGGTAAAAAACTGGCAAAGGTCTTTTTCTGCTGGTAGTTGGCGATCACAAAATCGCCGTTGGGCATTAAATGATACTCGTTCGCCTGTTCGTTAACGTTCATCATCACTAGTTCCTCCTTGTCGAAACCGTTTTCGGCATTCTGTATAAAGAAACGCCCGCTTCTTTTACCGTCGTTGACAGCAAGACTCTCTTTCGACTACTTCGACCGGAAGGATCACCGGCCGAAAGGTACCGTGCGGTTCGTGAATCATCTGGAGGATCAGTTCGGCCGCGGAGCGCCCCATAGCCATTTTATCCTGTCGCATCGTCGTTAGACCCGGTTTTAAATAACGGCTGACTTCAATATCGTCAAAACCGATGATCGAGAAGTCCTCCGGAACTTTGCCACCCGCCTCCTCGATGGCACGCATGGCGCCGATCGCCATCAGGTCACTCTGGCAGAAAACGGCGGTCGGTTGCGGTTTCTCCTGAAGGAGGTGGCGCATAGCCCGGTAACCACCTTCTTCGGTATACTCCCCATTGACCAGCCAATGCGGATGGCAAGTCAGGTTCAATTCCCGAATGGCCTGCTGAAAGCCAGCCAGACGGTCTTGGGTCGTCTTGGTCGAAGTCAACCCCATGATCATACCAATTTCCGTATGACCCAAACGGTGTAGATATCTGATCGCTTCCGCCGCGCCCCCGGTGTTATCCGAGATGACGTATGACGCTTTGCGGCCACAGATGTCAAGATCAATAAAGACCACCGGTAAATCCGAGTTGAGTAAGGCGTCCAAGTTCGGGTCATCCCGGGCAACCCCGATCAGGACTACACCATCCACGTGCCGGTTTTGACATTTCTCACTATAACTGAAGTTTTCGCCCCATCTACGGTCGGCGAAATACAAAAGATCATAGCCATGCTCACCCAAGGTTTTTTCCATGCCAAAAATAACTTCATGGAAGAAAGGATGCTGCAGACCAGTGTTGAAATGATCGGTAAAAAAGATCCCGATCGTATATGACTTTTGCGTTGTCAGGCTGCGGGCGACGGCGTTTGGCCGAAAATTACATTCTTTGATGACCTGGTTAACCTTGTCCTTGGTTTTTTGACTAACATCGGGGTAATTATTCATAACTTTCGAGACGGTTGCCACCGATACCCCAGCCTTTTGGGCGATGTCTTTAATAGTAATCATCTGCTCAACCTCTAAACTTTAGATATTACCCGAAACCGTTTTCGACTAATAAAAAATATTCTCCCTCCTGAATAATTTTCCTGCTTAAAATGGAGAATTATTTTACAGCTCCCTGCTGGCTCTGGGAAAAAAGGTGGCACTGGCGTGGCCTCCTTACTACTACTTTCTCGTTAAGAACCAGCTTAAAGGATAAAACTTCATCCGTAACATACAAGGGAAATGAAAAAGCTTGCCGAAGAAAGGTAAAAACGAGCGATTCAAAAATACTATCAGCGGGATCCGGTTCTCGACTAATTAGAGGGAAGGTGTCGTCATGAAAAAAAACCTCTTGGGAAAGACGGGCTTAGAAGTAACGGAGCTTTGCTTTGGGGCTTTACCCTTTGGTCCGTTGCAAAAGAACTTGCCGCTTGAGGAGGCAACTGCGGTTCTCTGCGCGGCTTTAGAGGGCGGGATCAACTTTATCGATACGGCGCAAATCTACAAGACGTACGCCCCGATCCGCGAGGCCCTTAAACAGACGAAAAAGCACCCGGTTATTGCGTCAAAGTCTCCCGCCACAACCTACGAGGAGATGCAAACCGCAATCGAAGAGGCACTAAACGAGTTAAACCTGGATGAAATCGATATTTTCCATCTCCATGCCGCCCGGGTTGGAGAAGATGTTTTTACAAAAAGACAGGGCGCCCTGGAGTGTCTATATGAAAACAAACACCGGGGGCGAATTAAAGCCGTAGGCATCAGTACCCATTCCGTAAAAGTAACTGCGCGCGCGGCAACCGTAGAGGGGATTGATGTGGTTTTTCCACTGATTAACAAATCGGGCCGCGGTATTCTGGATGGGAGCCGCGAAGAGATGGAGATAGCGATTTCCCACTGTGTCGCCCAGGGAAAAGGGGTTTACTTGATGAAGGTGCTGGCTGGCGGCACTCTGGTCGGCGATTATGCACAAGCGGTGGAGTACGCCCGCGCCATACCGGGTAATGCTTCTATTGCGGTGGGGATGGTTTCGAAAGCCGAAGTCGAATACAACCTGGCCTATTTCCAAGACCGTAAACCCTCCGCCCTCCCTTCTCTCGCAGCGCTGCAGAAACGCTTTTTAGTCGTGGAAAGTTTATGTGCCGGTTGCCTCGCATGCGTGGAGGCCTGTCCGAACCAGGCGATTATCGACCGGGACGGAAAGGGCTTTATCCAACAAGAAGCCTGCCTGACCTGTGGTTACTGTGTCGGTGCCTGTCCGCAGTTTGCGATCCGCATAGTTTAGAAGAGAGGGAACTGGGCAAAGAAGATCGTCCCTTTGGGGCGAACAGGTGTAACGAAGGCAAGACCACCATCTCAGGCCTTCATGTGGTTGTTTTTATACTCCAGCGGAGTGCAGTTTTCACCCTCCTTAAACTTTTGGATAAAATAATCCACGTTTCGATAGCCGACCCGCTCGGCCACTTGATAGATGGGCAAATCAGTCCTCAAAAGTAATCTTTTGGCATTTTGCAAACGTTTGTTATTCACATACTGACAAAAGAGCATGCCAGTTTCTTTTTTAAATAATTGCCCAAGATAGGCTTGGTTCATATAAAGAAGCTCCGCTATATCTTTAAGCTTTATGTTTTTGTAGTAATACTTTTCAACATACTGTTTTACCCGGTTAATAACCCGGCAGGATTTTTTTAATTCCTCTATATAGTCGGCACAATCCAGGGATATCTCCGTAAAAATATTTTTGAGGCGGTTAACATTTAAATTACTGAGGTGAACGGTCATCAAGCTTTCCTTTCTATTGAGGGTCTCAACCAACCCGCCCATCTCTTTAATTTGCGTACAGATTTTTATGAAAAAATTTCCCAGATGAACCTGGACAATACTGGGATGAAGTTTTTCCGTTTCAAAACGGTGAAAGATCCGTTCGATCAACCTTTTTATCTCGTCGGTCCGGTTGTTTTCGATTGCCTCGCTTAGGGCTTGAAACTCCTCAATCTCCGCATAATTATGGTTGAAGGCTTCCACCCGCTGGTGATAAAAATTGGCAAACACGTCTTCCTGGGCGAGCTCTTTCCGGACCTCAACCAGCAGGGTAATCAATTCTTCCTCATCAACCGGTTTAATCAAGTAACTTTTCACATTATACTGCAACGCCCTTTTGGCAAATGCGAACTCATCATAACCACTTAAGATGATAAAGGGCATCTTGGAGTCGTTCAGATCCTTTCTGATGTGGTGAATCAAGCCGAAACCATCAAGAATGGGCATTTTGATATCGGTAATAATCAGATCCGGATAATCCTTTTCCAACTTACGCCGGGCATCATCACCGTTCCGCGCCACTGCGGTAATGGAAAAGTCATAGGCTTCCCAGTCAATGATCTTCGGTAATCCCGTTCTGATACTGGGTTCATCATCGACAATCATAACCTTATACATATCTATCCCTCCACCGGAATAATCAGGGTAATGGTTGTGCCTTCCCTTTCCCGACTGTCGATTACTAAATCAAAGTCCGCGCCATAATAGAGGCTTAAGCGTTGATAAATATTGCGGATGGCAATATTTCCCGCCTGTGGTTCTTCGCCTTTGATATCGGCCCACAGGTGCCGTAATTTTTCGGCCGAAATCCCAATCCCATTATCCTTGACCATGCAATAGAGCTTCTTTTCTCGAAGACAAAGAGCAATCTCAACCTTCCCCACCCGATCGATGCCTTCTATCCCGTGCAAACACGCGTTTTCCACAAAAGGTTGAATCACCAGTTTGGGGATCTTTTTCTCGAGAACCGCCGGCTCAATCTCCATCGTATACTGAAACTCCGGACCAAAACGATATTGCTGGATAGTCAAAAAATCCTTGATAAAACTAATCTCCTCCGCAACGGTCACCCATTCCTGCCGAAAACGGACCAAGCGCTGGAAGGAACGGGTCAGCCGCTTAATCATCTCGGCCGTCTCTTTCTCCCCTTTTTCCACCGAACGCATCCGGATAGATTCCAGGGTATTGTATAAAAAGTGGGGATTCATTTGGCTCTGTAAAGCATTCAGTTCGGCCTGTTTTTTCTCCAAATTAACCCGGGACTGTTCCAGTTTAGCCTCATAGACATCGTGGATCAGGCTCCTGATCTTAACGGCCATTTTATTAAAGGCCTTAATCAGGGTACCGATCTCGTCATTACCCGGAGGCCCGGTATATTGGCGGTTAAAGCCCTCCTGGACCAGGCTATTAACATGTTCGGAAAGGGCGTTTAAGCGATCATAGAAGGAACGGGAGATCCAAGCAATAATTACCGAGGCGACCAGCAGGCTAAGGGTGGTAAGCATAATAACTCGATTCCGCGGTTCCCGTAAAGCCTTATTGATTTCCTGCTGATCAATATGGCTGATCAGGGTCCACCCTAAAGCAGCAGCTTTTTCGACCACTACCTGCCCTTTGTTCTTTCGTAAATATGTGTCCAACTGCCAGTCAGAATCCGGTTTATGGTCGGCGAAGATAATTTGTCCCTGTTCATCAAGGATGAGAATCTCCCCTTTAATCTTCTCCGCCGCAATGAAGTTAATAATGCGTTCGGTGTTTATATTAAACCGGATGAGCTTCAGATAATGGTTCAGTCCCTTATAGAGGTTAAGGCTTTTCACCATGAAAAGCGGGGTAACAACGGTATTATTGGCTTTTAAATGGGTTGGACCGTAAAGCAGGTGGTTTTTCCCGGGATTTACAACGACCTGTTGAAACCAATCCTCGTTACTGATGCGTTCATCAATCCGGAAAATGGAACCGGAGTGGAGAATGGTGTCATTATCAGTATAAAATATCGCCTTGTTGATCTGCGGGTAAGACTCGCCGTTAATGAAGAGATAGTTTAAGAAGTAGTTGTAATAAGCCTCCACATACTCGATTTCAGCAGGGAAATCCCGGTCCAGCATTTCGTAGAGGGTCCGGTCAAAAGAAATCCTGTTACATAAGGAAGTCACCGTCTGCAGATCACTCTCGATCCGACCAATGATACGCTGGGCAGCTTGGCGGTAGAAGTTCTCCTGGATGGCTTTAACATTCCCGATCATATAGTAATAAAATATGAGGTTGATCACTAATATTGGGCCAAAAACACAAAATAGATAGACGAAAAAGAGCTTATACTTTAATTTAAGATTATCGAGAATAAGCATCTTCGACTCCTTCGGCCAACTTTTGTGTTTCAATGCCCCATTTCATTAATAATTGGTTACAACCGCTATCTTCTTTATACCATAAGATTCCATTTTGATCAACGCTCTGCTTCCCTGCGCTGGTTAATCCGCCTATTCCTTAAGCCCACCCAAGGTTAGCCCATGAACAAAATACCTTTGCAGGAAAGGATAGACCACCGCGATCGGTACGGTCACAATCACCGTCATCGTCGCTCGGATCGCCCGTGGGGTAATCGTATTAACCGACCCGGTGGCGGCTTGTGCCAGGGCTTGCTCCAGAGAACCGGTCATCGAATTGGCGCTTTGGAGGACCTTCATCAATTCATACTGCAAAGTGCTGAGTTTAGGGTTGGAGGAGTTATACAAAAAAGTATCAAACCACGAGTTCCAGTTGGCAACGGCGACAAACAGCGCGATCGTGGCCAACACCGGTTTACAGAGGGGAAGAACAATTTTGGCAAAAATCGTAAATTCTCCAGCACCATCCATCCGGGCCGATTCAATCAGGCTTTCCGGTAACCCATTAATATACGTACGGATCACAATCAGATTAAAGGCCGTAACTAAGCCAGGCAGTACATACACCCAAAAATTATTGGTCAACCCTAAATTCCGCATCAGAAAATAGGTGGGAATCAGTCCCCCATCAATGTACATGGTGAGGACATAAATGAAAGAAATAATTTTCCGGAGCACAAACTCTTTCCGGCTCAGCGTATAGGCGACCATTGCGGTGGAAAAGGTGCAAAAGAACGTGGAAAGGACCGTCCGGAGCACCGAGATCAAAGCGGCATTGTAGATCTGATGACGGGTTAGTAAGGACCGGTAATTATAAAGGGTAAATTTCCGTGGCCATAAATGGATTCCTCCTTTGGAGCTATCCAGGGCGTCGTTGAAAGAGACCGCTAAGGTATTTAGGAAAGGGTAAAGGGTGACAATCACCAGAAAGATAAGGGTAGTATAGACCACAAAATCCAGGATCAGATCTTCTTTTGTCAAACGCATTCGCCGTACTTTCATCGAATCACTCCTATAACAATCGTTCCTGGCCCATCCGTTTGGCTAGGTAGTTGGCGCCAAAAACCAAAACTAAACTAACCACACTCCGGAAGATCCCGACCGCCGTAGCAAAAGAATAGCGCATCATCTTAATACCGTAATCCAGTTCGTAGATGGTAAAAACCCGTGCGTAATCGATCACCCGCCCGTTTTGTAATAAATATTGTTGCTCAAAACCGCTACTTAACAGATAACCCATATTCATGATCAGCAGAATCACAATGATCGGCTTGATTGATGGAAGCGTAATATGCCAAATACGCCGTAATCTTCCGGCCCCGTCAATCGTTGCCGCTTCGTAGAGGTTAGGGTCGACGCTGGCGATGGCGGCGAGATAAATGATCGCCCCCCACCCTACTTCTTTCCAAACGTGGGAAGCACCAATAATCCACCAGAAAAGTTTGGGGATCCCTAAAAACATGATCGGTTCTTTTATAATACGTAGACTCATTAAAAGCTCATTGACAATCCCCCCATCAGTGGAAAGGGCATCACGGACCAAATTGGCCGCCACCACCCAAGAGATGAAGTGGGGCAAATAAGAGATGGTTTGGGCGGATTTTTTGAAAAACACCAGACGGACCTCGTTGATGAGCAAGGCCAGGACGATCGAAGAAACCATCCCAAAGACCAGTTGGATAATGCTCATGGCCAGAGTGTTACGTAAAACTTGGTAAAAGACCGGATCGCGAAAAAGCCATTTAAAATTATCAAACCCAACCCACACCTGATCAAAAAAACTCTTTCCCGGCCAGTAGTTTTGGAAGGCTAAAGTCCAACCCCAAATCGGAACATATTTAAAAATGATCACATGAATCACAAAAGGGACCGACATAAAGAGGAGAACTCTCTGTTGCCTGAGGGTCTTCCAGAAAGGCCGCTTCCCGATGGGTATTTGTTCAACCATTAATCTGGGCGTTACTGGCGTATTCACTTTCTTCAACGCTCCTTAATCAGTGTTCAATTTACGGAGGGCGCTGTAAAGCGCCCTCGCCCGTGTTCTTATTGGAGGATTACCAGTTTTCCATCCGCCAGTCGATCTGTTCTTGGTAAACTTTGATCTGTTCGGCCATTAATGGGGAGATCGCTTTGACGTATTCGGCCCACACTTTCTCAAAGTTGTTGGACTTGCTCATCACCAGTCTGGGTACATAAGCGTTTAAGACATCCTTCATCCGGGTCTGTTCGATATGGGCTGGCGAACCGGCCGGAATGGTGATGGTCCAAAGCGGGTAATACTTTTTCTCCCTTGGTGTATTATAAAGTTCAGAGAAGGCTTTCACCCCGTAGGCGTCCATGACCTCTTTTTCGGTGGGTTGGCTGTCGGCGTAGATCAACTTCGGCTGCCGATCGGGCATGAAGCTGTTCCCGTTTTCGTCAATCCCCCGCAAGTTGGGGAAGGAATTATAGAAATAGGGCCCGCCAAAGACATCCCGCCGCCATTCGGGATCTAAGAACATCTTGATCTGTTCTTCGGTCCGGTAGAAATGACCGTTTTCGTCGACTTCATAATGGACACCCTTGATTCCCCACTGAATCAAGAACTGGGTTTCTTCCCGGATCAGATAATCCAGGAATTTGATGGCACCAACCGGATCTTTACAGGCCGTGGTGATCGCCATCCCTTGGGTTGCTTGAATATAGGGGATATCGCGCTGATATTCTTCGACCAATTCGTCCAGGACAACCGGGAAGGGAACAAAGATACTCTCCGGATCATCGCGAAGAAGAATCTCCTGTGCCTCTTGGATCTGCCAGTACTGGTTAAAAGTGCCGAGCACCCGTCCGGAGCTTAACTTCTCGATGTACTGGTCATAATTCATCACAAAGGTTTCTTTATCGACAATCCCTTTGTTGTACATTTCGTTCAGTTTTTTGTAGTAGGCTTTCGCCGCGTAGGATGTATGATATTGCCGGACGACGTACTTGTCGTCTTCCAGCACGGGGACGAATTCACCTTCGTTGGGGTACCCCATGAGATGCTGGGGAACGTTGGTGGTCGCAAAGCTTCTCCAGCTGTCAAAGAGGGCAATGTAACCGATGGTTTTTCCGCCGTTAATCGTCGGATGTTTTTTGGCATAGTCTTCGATCAATTGGAAGTATTGATCCAAAGTCTTAACGACCGGCCATCCTGCTTCCTTCAAAACCTTCTTGTTAATGAAGAAACCTAGCTCCGGATAGCGGGGATTATCGTTGGCGTAAGGAATAGCCTGGATGGGCAGCCAATAAACATTACCATCTTCCTGTTTGAGCTGCTCCCAATGCTTGGCATAGAGCCGCTTGATATTGGGCGCATGTTTTTCCACCAGATCATTGAGGGGAATGAGCATCCCTGCATCTTTAAAGAGGCTGGTAAAGTGGGCCGCCGTTAGTAGATCGGGCAGTTCACCGCTGGCAATCATCAAACCCACTTTGGTTTCGAGGTCACCCACTAAATATTCCCTTTGGAGTTTAACCCCGGTTTCTTTCTCAATAATATCCCCCACAATCGTGGAACCGGGATAATCAGGTAAGGCTTCACCCAAAAATACGGTGAAGACCTTCGTTCCCTGCGCCGAAACCAGGGCGCCGGTGGCTGTTACCATAAAAATGAGCAGTAACAGCAGAAATAGACTTTTCCTTTTCAAGACATCCACTCCTTTTCTTTTTTCTAACCGCGCTTTTTCCCGGAACCAACCGATTCCGTTGGAAAAGCTTCTTTTAAGTCGTAAGTCTAATAGTTATGTTAAAATTATCTTACAAATATATCTTATTAAAGATGCCTGCCCCCCTCAACCAGACAAATTATAGTTTTTTTCTTGTAAATTATATGTTTCAAAAAAAAACTGCGCGTAAAGCGTCCATAACGCTTTTACGCACAGCCTCTCAGACCTACCTGTTTATAGTTAAAACAACCTATTTGCCACCGTTCACTTCACCTTCTTGATGGGAATCCACACTTCGTAGTGGGGACAATTGTCCCCTCCCTTAAGTCAACCCCGCCACCGCATTAAGATCTATCTCGTCCGTGAGGTGATGTTCAAGATACTCGATGACCTGGTTCATACTCTTGCCCCCTTCCATGACCACCTTTCCTTTCAACTGAATCCTACCATAAAACGGTGATTAGTTCCTGACAATTTGTGCTCTCTTCTGTCAGACCCAAAAACCATAATAAAAACGCCCGAAAGGGGGCGCAAGTTATACTCGTTCTGAAAAGAATAGTTATCTACAGTAATGACCGGATAAATAACCAAATAAAGACTCCTCCCGTGAGCATTTTGAGGCCGGTACCAAACAGAAAGCCAATAAAGGTGGCCAAAGCCGCGTTAAATGCTTTTTGTGGGTTACCCCAGTCATGGATTAATTCGCCAACATAAGCGCCGACAAAAGGTCCTAAGATCATCCCGATGGGGCCGATGAACAAGCCAACAAGCATACCGACCGTTGCCCCCCGCGTTCCGGCCTTGGTCCCCCCGGCCCGTTTGGTAAACCAGATCGGCGCTAAATTATCCAAGAGGGTCACAAAAAGCGTAACGATGAGACAGATTACTAATGTCTTTGTCGTGAGCGCGCTCTGGGCGGAGAAGCGGGCCAGCAGCAACCCTACCCAGGCCAGAGGAATCCCTGGAAGAACCGGAAGAAAGCTCCCCAAGAAGCCAACCAACAATGCCCCTCCGGCTAAAATCAGTAGAATAAGATCCCCATGCATCGGTGATCCACCTTTCTTTAGAATAGAATATTCTCCTATTTAAGAAAAAAGAGCAGAGAACAGCTTTTCTGCTTCAAGCAAGATTTCCTTGTCTAGTTTCTCCCCCACCTAGAAAATATCAGTATGTCATTCTCCCAGCGCTAGAAATGCTGCTGCGAATGATTGCTGTCTGCCTTCAGGGCTTGTCTCCCACCTGGCTTTGATTTTCCTCACTTCACGTAGGCGGGCGGTTGCCTTCCTGGGCGGAAATAAGGTTCGCCCTTGCCACGGAGGCTTCTTCCGGACTGTTCAGTGGCGGCCGGGCCGCGGGAAAGCTTAACGTAATCCGGGTGCCGACCCCCAACCGGCTTAGAACTTCGTAATGGCCGTCATGATGGTCGATAATCCACTTGGCGATAGCCAGTCCCAGACCGGAGCC
>DUQQ01000045.1 GCA_012837705.1 Hydrogenispora sp. | reverse complement strand
TATAAGTGGCATCCGCTTTTAACAGTGTATGGTCGATTATACGGGCTAAATCAGCCGGAACATTAAGCGATATTACCTCGGCCTCTTTCGCCATCGGTTTAACAACCTGAAACCCTTCCTCTCCTAATTCGACCGTTAACTCCCGGTCGATCTTGGCAATCAATTGTTCCATTGTACCAAGCAACCTCCGTTTTAATTTTTACCAGTTATGGTTTCTTGGCAAGCCCGTCTATTTCCTGCCGTTGCCGCGTATCCTTATTTGAAAATTTATCTGATCTGTCCGAACAAAAAAAGAAAGGGCTTGCCCTTTCTCCATATTTTAAATACGATGTAATCCTCTAAACCCGAACCTACATCCGTTTCGGCGCAGCCGGTTGGGAAATCTCCCCCAAAGTTTTCGCCAGTTCTACCTCGGTTTTAGCCTGTGTTGCCAGATCGCCCAAGGAGACCATCCCAACAAGGCGGTTGTTTTCAACCACCGGTAAACGACGAATTTGTTGGTTCGACATTAAAGTAGCCACCTGGTGGACATCCGTTTCCGGAGACGCCGTCGCTACCCTCTGCGTCATCACCTCGCGGATCGGTGTCGTCGCTAAGTCTTTACCATGGGCCACGCTCCGAACCACGATGTCCCGGTCGGTAACGATCCCCACCAGCTCCGGCCCTTCGCACACCGGAAGCGAACCAATGTCGTGTTGTTGCATTAAACGGGCCGCCTCGACCACGGTCGTCTCCGGACTAACCGTCGCCACATTATCGGTCATAATGTCTTTAATTTTCAGCAGCATCAACCCCCTTTACCCTAGCTTGCCCGTTACCCGCCAATTAATACATGGGTCCAGGGGGCCAAGTAGATCGAACATCGCCAGCGGATCCCCTCACGCAAGTTCCTCTGCAATAACAGCGGCAATCGCGCCGACGATCTTCCGGATCTCCTCCTCGTCCGGTCCTTCGGCCATCACCCGAATCAGAGGCTCCGTTCCGGAAGCCCGGACAAAAATCCGGCCTCGCTCACCCAACTGCTGTTGAAAACGGGCGATCACCTCATTGATCCGCTTGTTTCTCACCCACGCTTCTTTATTGTCTACGGACACATTCTGGAGAACTTGGGGGAATTTGCGAATCTTCAAATCGGACACCGGTCGGCCAGCCTGGAGAAGGGCGTTCATCAACTGTAAGGAGGTGAGAATACCATCACCCGTACTATTATGTTCCAGAAAAATAATATGGCCAGACTGTTCCCCGCCTAAAACCAGACCCCTTTCCAGCATCGCAGATAAAACATTACGGTCGCCGTTCTCCGTCACCACCACCGCCCCGCCTGCTTCCCGGAAGGCCTCAATTAAACCCAGATTACTATAGACCGTGGCCGCAATCGTCTTATGGGGTAAACGTCCGTTCGCCAAAAGCTGAAGACCACAGATCCCGAGGATCTGATCACCGTCAATCAGCTCGCCTTTTTCATCAACGGCAATCACCCGGTCCCCATCACCATCGTAGGCAAAGCCGATCTGGGCCCCCTGGCGTACCACTTCTTCCTGCAGGGCAGCAGGAGCGGTCGAACCACACCGGACGTTAATCCGGGACCCGTCATCTTCCGCATGGAGGGTAATGACCTTGGCCCCAAGCGCCGTAAAGACTTGGGGTGCCGTACTGTAGGTAGCACCAAAGGCACAATCAAGAACCACGGTTACGCCCGCAAAACTACGGCCGATTATGGTGGCCAGATACTTGATGTACTCCTCCTTAGCCGTGGTCCGCTGGATCACCCGTCCCACCTCTAAACCAACCGGACGCTGGATCTCATCACTCCGTCCACTCGCCATACAATTTTCGATCTCCGCCTCAAGTTCATCATCGAGCTTATACCCATGTTCGTCAAAGAACTTAATCCCATTATCGGCCACCGGGTTATGGGAAGCGGAGATCATCACCCCGGCATCAGCCTCCAACTTACGAATTAAATAAGCAACACCAGGCGTAGGCACCACACCCAACAGCTCGGCCTGGACTCCGGTGGAGGTGATTCCAGCAACTAAAGCCGCTTCCAGCATCTCCCCGGAGACCCGGGTGTCCCGCCCGACCAGCAATCGGCCTTCCCCAGCAGTCTTCCCCTTTTTCTTTACTAAGATATGGGCCCCGACCCGTCCCAGTTGAAAAGCAAGTTCCGGAGTGAGATCCCGGTTTGCCACCCCACGTACACCATCGGTCCCGAATAATCGGCCCATCTTGTTCCTCCCCTGTTTAACGCGCTGCGTCGTCTAATATGTGTAATATCCCAAAATCAAAAGCTTCCGCTTCTCAATGGCCATTCCTTGCTTGCTGCCATCACGAAAATTGAGCGGCTATTTCCCGACCGAAGGCCTCCGCCGCCTCAGGTCCGTTCCCGGTAATGATCCGGCCGTCCCTCTCCACACTTTGGGCGGTATAGACGGCACCCGCCTTTTCTAATTCGGGAATACCATCGGGAAAAACCGTTGCCCGTTTTCCCTTTAAGAGACCGGCACGGGCTAAAATCACCGGCGCAATGCAGATTGCCGCCACTACTTTCCCGGCTTCGGCAAAACTACGGGCCAAGGCATGGACTGCAGAATCGGCAAAATACTGGGCCGCACCGCCTCCGCCGACAAAAACGATCGCCCCATAGTCATCGGGTTTAATCTCAGCGACCAGGAGGTCAGGTCGGACTTTCAGGCCTAATTTCCCGACGGCCTCCTCTGTAGTGGTGGAAGCAGTCACCACTTCAATTCCGGCTTGTGACAGCACATCCTTGGGGACTTGGTATTCTTCATCCCGAAACTCCTGTTCGGCGACGATAAACACCGCTTTCTTCTTCATCGCTGATTCCTCCCTTTTCCCTAAATTTAAGTAGAAGCGCCCTCCATACCCGTCTGTTGTAAAACTGCGACAGCTTGCTTAAGCCGCGGCAGAACCTTTTTCTGACCGAGGGCAGCTAACAGTTGGAATAAACCTGGCGTTGCCGTCTGCCCGGTCACCGCCACCCGCACCGGCATAAAGAGCTGTCCCGCTTTGATCTGCAGCTCTTCCGCCAGCGCCCGTAAGGTTCGCTCCAGGTTTTCCTCACTAAAATCAGCCGTTTGGCTTAAAACTGTCTCGACCTTTGCTAGGATCGCGGTTACTTGTTCCACCGTCCCCTTCTTCCCGAGCAAAAGTTCCGGGGCCGGCGGATCAATCTCTTCCCGCAGGAAGTAACCGACCGCATCGGAAATATCGGACAGAAGCTTAATCCGCTCCTGCACCAGCGGCATCAAACGTACTAAATAAGCAAACTGCTCCGGCGGACAGGGATCCGGTAGCAAGCCGTCCTTTTGTAAAAACGGGAGTGCACGCTTGGCTAGTTCTTCATGGGATAACTGCCGGATGTAGATCCCATTAAACCAGTCCAACTTGTCAAGGGAAAAATTCACCGGTGAGGTATTGATCCGCTCGACCGAAAACGCCTCCACTGCCTGGTCTAAGGTGAAAAGCTCCTGGTCCGTCGCCGGATGCCAGCCCAAAAGGAGCAGAAAATTGACGAGCGCTTCCGGAAGGTAACCCTTCTCTTTAAACTCATGAACCCCCGTCGCGCCATGGCGTTTACTGAGTTTTCCTTTCCCGTCCGGCGCTAAAAAGATCGGCAGATGGACAAAGGCCGGCGGGGTCCACCCGAAGGCGGCATACAGTAAAAAGTGCCGGGGCAGACTGATGATCCATTCCTCGCCGCGGATCACATGGCTGATCCCCATCAAGTGGTCATCTACTACACTGGCCAGATGGTAAGTGGGAAAACCATCCGATTTTAGAACAACAAAATCATCCAACGTCTGGTGGTCAAAGACCATCTCGCCACGGAGTTCGTCATGGACCTGGGTTTTACCGGTGAGGGGGACCTTAAACCGGATCACATATTTTTGCCCCGCCGCCAATTTCTTTTCAACCTCTTCCGCCGACAACTCCCGGCAATGCCGGTCATAGCCGGAGGGCTCACCCGCCTGTTCCTGCTTTTTGCGCATCTCTTCCAGGCGTTCGGGCGTACAGAAACAATAATAGGCCTTCCCCGCTTCGACCAATTGGGTGGCGTACTTTTGGTAAATATTGAGCCGCTCCGACTGGAAATAGGGCCCGACTTCGCCACCGGCGTCCGGTCCTTCGTCCCAATCAAGCCCCAACCAGCGCAGACTATCTTTAATATCCTGGACCGCATCGGCCACGTACCGGTTCCGGTCCGTATCTTCAATCCTTAAGATAAATTGGCCCCCGGTTTTGCGCGCCAACAACCAATCATAGAGCGCGGTACGGGCGCCGCCAATATGTAAATATCCGGTGGGACTAGGAGCAAACCTTACTCTAACCGCATCCATACTCAAACATAACACCTCTTCTGGTTTTAAGTTTATTGGGCTTAAATCTGCCACGCAACCGCAGCAAACCGCAGTTCACATCCAACTATCTTTATTTCGTCTTATCACCGAATTATTCCTGCCCTATAAGAAAAGATAACCGCCCACAAATGGGCGGCTCTTCTATTTAAGCTAATCGACCGGGGTCAACCCCAAACTAATCTTGACCGCTTCATCCACCTTGAGCATAAATTCTTCGTTTAGCTCACCAATTTTCTCACTTAATCGTTTTTTATCGATCGTCCGGATCTGCTCACAAAGGATCACCGAATTTCGGTCTAATTTTGTATGGTCTTTTTTAATCTCAACGTGGGTAGGGAGACGGGCCCGTTTAATCTTGGAAGTAATCGCCGCCACGATCGTAGTGGGACTGTACGTGTTCCCGATATTGTTCTGGAGAATAATCACCGGCCGCAGTCCACCCTGTTCCGAACCGACCACCGGGTTCAAGTCGGCAAAGAAAAGGTCGCCCCGTTTGACGATCAAGAATCCTCACCCACCACCAGTCGGTCTAGATAACGGTCGAACTCCTCCAGATCCTGACCGATCCCTTCCTCCGCCAGTTTTAAGTTAAGGGCACCCATTTTTTGGTAGCCCACCGCCATTTTCTCCCGCTTTTCGGCACGGGACTTCTCCGCTAATAAATGGCGCATGGCATCACGAATAAAGGCGCTACGGCTGCTGTATTCTCTATCCGCTACTCGATCCACCTCTTGAAGCAAACTTTCGGGAAGAAGAACGACCACCCGACGGTTAACCATTCCTTAGCACCCCCAGGTTATTCTCCACTATTACTATTATTATATACTTTTGGACAAATTCCAGTCCGAATAGGGTCCGTCCCTTTTAACCGGTAAAAGGTGCTACCTAGTTTATTGCGGTTTACTGCGTTGTTATGTTCCTAACTTTTGCTGCGACTGATGGTTTAAAGAGACAAAAATACCGGAAATTCCGTTATTTACTGTTTCGCGGAATAACTGCTGTTTCCTGCTGTTCTTGCCTTGGTAGTCTTTGGAAGAGCGTTCTTCCTTCCGGGCAATGCTGCAACCCTTCCACCATGACAAGGAGCGAACCGGAAGCAAGCCCAACCTCGACCGGATCGGCCAAAAATTCATTATGGACCCCCCGGGTCGACCCAAGCTCCAGGGTGGCCTCTTCCAGGGGATATTTGGCCCCCCTGATGCTGACACCCTGTGCGGCAAAGGGGTAGGGTAACAAGGAAAAATGGCCACCGGCAAAGGGGAATATTCTTATTTTTTCCTGATCAGTAAGTAAAGTAACCGCCTGTTCTTCACCAATTAACACCAGTTCGGTTCCGGACAGTTTCATTTTGTAAAGCAATGCAATGTTGGCGAGGGTGTGGTCGAGACGCCCGCCCAGCGCCCCAAAGACCTGTGCTGTCCGGCACTTTTCCGTAGTAAGTTGATTAAAGGCAAGCTCAAGGTCGGTCCAGTCTTTTTCCGGTTGATAACTAAGGATCTGAACCCCCTTGGCTTTTAAATCGTCTTGGTATGACAACGGAAGGGAATCAAAATCCCCGAGCAGAAGCTGGGGTTGATAACCCAAATCAACTAAGGTTTTTCCTCCCCCGTCGACGGCAAGTAACAGATCGCAACCGGTCGCCAACGCCGTCCGGAGAAGTCCATTATGGACCGGCCCCCCTCCGACCAGAATTGCCTTTTTTCCCGTCTTACGCATTTCCTCCCCCCGCTTCCCCTAATTAAAACCAAAAGACACGACCGGATAGTCGTGTCTTGCCAATTAACGTTTGGAGAATTGCGGCGCTTTTCGAGCTTTTTTCAATCCGTACTTCCGCCGCTCTTTCGCCCGCGGGTCACGGGTTAAGAAACCGGCGCGTTTTAACGGAATTCTATACTCGGGATCTACTTGTAATAAAGCGCGGGCAATGCCGTGACGAATAGCTCCAGCCTGTCCACTGATGCCACCACCGCGCACAGAAGCAATCACATCATATTTCCCGACTGTTCCGGTCTGGTGCAAAGGTTGTTCCACCAATACTTCCAGGACTTTACGCCCAAAATAACTGGTGACGTCCCTCTTGTTGACCAGGATTTTCCCTTGGCCGGGCACCAACCAGACCTTAGCAACAGCTGTTTTACGCCGTCCGGTGCCGTAATATCTCGGCTCGGTGTTTTTTGCACTAGGCAAGGATCGTTACCTCCCTTCGACTTTAGCCCTTGATCTCCAACGGCTCGGGTTTCTGAGCCGCGTGGGGATGTTCCGGTCCACGATAAACTTTTAACTTTTTGATCTGGGCACGCCCTAACCGGTTGTGGGGAATCATCCCGTAGATCGCTTTCTTCACCACAAACTCCGGTTTTTTCTCCATTAATTGTTGGTAAGACCTTACCTTCAACCCACCCGGGTACCCGGAATGGGAATAATACTTCTTTTGCTGTAACTTTTTGCCGGTCAGGACAACCTGATCCGCATTTACGATGATCACATGATCGCCACAGTCTACATTGGGGGTGTAATCCGGACGGTGTTTGCCCCGGAGAATCCCCGCAACTACACTGGCCAATCTGCCTAGGGTCTGACCTTTCGCATCAACCACGTACCATTTTCTTTCTCTCTGATCTGGTTTGGCCAGATAGGTTCGCAACTTTAAAACCTCCCTTGCAACCGAGGCGTACAAAACCTTCAGACTCGGGGCTCATAAGTCTTAGGTAAGATTAACCTCTTTGATGCACTTCTCAATTATACCAAGAAGATATAATTCGGTCAAGGGCACGCAACGAAAAGCTTTTTACGTTCTAGGAATCAGCAATTGCTTCCCGCGCGACAATGAGATTTTACCAGAAATACGGCCCCTCTGGCCTGAGCACAGCAAAAATCAAATCCCGAAATTATCCTTGACAGTTATTGCTAGTTTTACTATAATTAACGAAACAAATTACCCTCGGAAAACTACAAACCAGCAATAAAGTTTAGTTTAGTTTAGTGGTGGCGATAACGGTTTTCCCATCCGGTTTAGGATTCGTTTCCCGCCGCGCAGTTCCTCTAGGCTAGAGTGGAGAGTTGAGATTAGAATAGCATAGATGAGTGGAGTAGAGACGAGCTGAGTAGCCATGGTTTCTTGTTCTTTTTCGTCGTTATAAGACCATGCTCTTAGGAGTCATGGTCTTTTTTACTTTAATTCAAAGAAGGAGTTGAGTTGAGTTGAGTCGAGAGCATCTTTTTGCGGAGGTACCACCTAGACGCGCCCCCGCATCCAACGGTGGTCACCAAAGAAGAATCCGCTTGGGTTTGGAACGGTTCCGGCAATTGGCGGCCGCCGGGTACCACTATATCCCGGTCTATTCCGAACAGCCCTATGACCTGGAGAACCCAGCGGCGTTCTTTACCAGACTAACCGAAGGCAAAGGCCGTTTTTTACTGGAAAGCTTCGAACAAGGCCACCAAAGAAGCCGCTATTCATTTATCGGTTGGACTCCGTTGTTAACCATGAAAGCCTCTGGCGATGAATTCACCGTTATGGAAAAAAATCGGGTTACCGTGAGCAAAGGGGATCCATTGACGGAGCTCAAAAAGAAGCTGGACGGTTTAGAAGTCGCCCCCATACCGGAACTTGGCCCCTTTTATGGGGGCGCGGTCGGATATATCGGTTACGATTACGTCCGCCAGATTCAAAAGCTTCCGGATAGAACCCGGCCGTTAACCAACCTGCCCGATCTTTACTGGGTTGTCCCTCAGTATCTTGTCCGGATCGATCATGTTGCCCAGAAAATCACCGTCATTGTCTTGGCCGTGGTTGATCCGGCGGATATTACAGGTTCTTATGAAAAGGCGGTCCAGGACTTGGTGATGATCAATAACCGATTAGCCCGGACTCTCCCGATGCCCCCGCTTCCCAACGCTGTACCGACCCAACATCCTGTTTCCCGCCTCACCACCCTTTCCCGCCCCGAATTTATGGACCTGGTCGCACAGGCAAAAGCACATATCCACTCCGGAGAAGTCGGACAGGTGGTCCTCTCCCAAAGGATCATCCAAGAATACACCGGGGATCCTTTTGGCTTCTACCGGGTACTGCGGTCGCTTAATCCTTCCCCCTACCTTTTCTATCTGGATTTCGGCGACCACCAGCTGGCCGGTTCTTCCCCGGAGACGATGGTCCGTTTAGAGGACGGTCTTGTGACCTTAAAACCCATCGCCGGGACGCGCCACCGTGGTGAGACCACCGCCGATGATGAACGGCTCCGCCGTGAGCTTTTGAACGATGAGAAAGAGCTGTCCGAACATATGATGCTAGTTGAACTCGGCCGTAATGAACTCAACCGGGTCTGTCGGTTTGGCAGCATCCGGATCGCCGAGCTGATGACGGTGGAGTTCTACTCCCATGTCATGCACCTCGTCTCTACCCTTCAGGGGGAATTGCTGCCCGCTTATTCCGGAGTCGATTTAATCCGGGCGGTCTTTCCGGCCGGGACCCTTTCCGGCGCTCCGAAACAGCGCGCCCTTGAGATCATTGAGGCACTGGAACCTACACGGCGGGAGTTTTACGGTGGTTGTGTCGGTTATCTTGGTTTCAACGGGAATCTAGATACCTGTATCACCATCCGGACGGTCTTATTCTATGGCCATCAAGCCCATTTACAAGTAGGCGCCGGGATCGTCGCGGCTTCGGAGCCGGCGAAAGAATATGAAGAAACCCTAAATAAAGCAGCTGCCCTTATCATCGCCTTAAACCGAGCCCAAGGTCGCGCCACGAGTTAAATTGCGACGAGCCCCATTACCTAACCCTATTATGAAGTCCAACTTCTGGTCGAGATTTATTAGTCTTTTAAGGACTGTGAGAGGAGTGGAGCAGAGATGATTAAGGAGAGTTTAGCCAAGTTAGTCCGGGGCGAACATCTGACCGAAAGTGAGATGATCGCCACCACCAACGCGATCATGGAGGGCCGTACGTCAGCCGCCCAAATTGGCAGTTTTTTAACGGCGTTACGCCTGAAAGGAGAGACGGTCGCCGAGATCACCGGCGCCGCGCGGGTGATGCGGGAAAAAGCGGTCCGGATCAATTTTAAAGCCCCCACCGTAATTGACACCTGCGGCACCGGAGGTGATGGTGCCCAGACCTTTAATATTTCAACCACGGTCGCCTTTATTATTGCCGCCGCTGATATTCCTGTAGCCAAACACGGCAACCGGGCAATCTCCAGTCGGTGCGGAAGCGCCGATGTGCTGGAAGCCTTAGGGGTTAAAGTTGATCTGCCCCCAGAGCAAGTTGAGGTTTGTCTGCAAGAGACGGGAATTGGCTTTTTGTTTGCCCCCGTTTTTCACCAGGCAATGAAGCATGCCGCCGGCCCCCGTAAGGAACTGGGGTTCCGGACCGTCTTCAACCTCCTGGGGCCGTTAACCAATCCGGCCGCGGCTAACTGCCAGTTAGTCGGGGTTTTTGATCCAGCGCTGACTGAAGTGGTCGCCCAAGTATTACAACGCCTGGGCGTCGAGCGCGCAGTCGTTGTCCACGGCGGTGGCGGCCTCGACGAGTTATCACTGGACGGCGTAAATAAAGCAAGTATCCTGCGGAACGGTCAAGTGGAAACCATCCGTTTCCAGGCCACGGATCTGGGGCTATCAGCGGCCCCCAAAACGGCTTTAGCCGGCGGGGGCCCGCAGGAAAACGCCCGGATTACTCAGGCTATTTTACAAGGGACCGAAAAAGGCCCGCGGTTAGACGTTGTCCTGCTGAATGCCGCCGCGGCCTTACTCGCCGCTGATGTGGTCAGTGACCTAAAAGCAGGGATCGCTTTCGCCCGTGAACTAGTGCAAAGAGGCAAAGCCTATGCAAAATTAGAGCAATTACGTCAGGTGGGGAGGCAAGCCCAGTGTTCTTAGAGCAGATTCTACGGAGCAAAGCGGCCGAAGTGCGGGCACGAAAGACACAAACCCCCCTCGCCCACTTAGAACAGAAATTGAAAGGAGCCCCAGCCACCAGAGATTTTCGGCATAGCCTGACCGGCAATCGGCTTCAACTGATCGCCGAGATTAAACAGGCCTCTCCATCAAAAGGCCTTTTGTGCCCTGCTTTTCAACCGGTACGGTTAGCACAAAGCTATGAGGCATCTGGTGCCGCTGCGGTTTCGGTGCTAACCGAAGAAAATTTCTTTTTAGGCTCCTTAGACGACCTGGCGCAGGTCAAAAGGGCGACGAAAAAGCTTCCGGTCCTCCGGAAAGATTTTATTATCGATCGTTACCAAATCTACGAGGCGCGGGTCTACGGAGCGGACGCGGTCCTTTTGATTGTGGCGGCGCTGACCGGTACTATACTCGCCAGCTACATAAAGGAAGCGCAAGCATTGGGGATGGGTGCACTGGTGGAGGTCCATAATGAGGCGGAATTGGCGACTGCCCTGGACGCGGGGGCCGAAATTATCGGGATAAACAACCGGGATCTTAGGACCTTCCAAGTTGAGCTGGAGACCACCTTTCGTTTACGCCGAAAAATCCCCAAAGACAAGGTGGTAGTAGCCGAAAGCGGGATTAAAACCAGGGATGAACTAAAACGGCTGGCCCAAGTCGGCGTCAACGCCGCCCTGATCGGCGAGGCGCTGGTCACCGCCGCTAACCCGGGAGCAGTACTTAAGGAGCTATACGGAGGCGCCAATGGTTCCAGTTAAGATCTGCGGGATTACCAACTTAAACGACGCCCTGATCTGCCAAAAGTTCGGCATCTCCGCCCTGGGTTTTGTTTTCGCCCCTTCCCCCCGCCAAGTTACGGTCGAACAAGTTATGCGGATTACCAGCCAGCTCTCGCCTTTAATCCTTAAAGTCGGGGTTTTTGTCGATGAAGACCCCCTCCGCATACGGGCGATCATGAAGGCTTGCCGCCTTGATTTGGCCCAGTTGCATGGGGATGAAACTCCGCAGGACTGTCAGGTATTGTCGGGACGGGTGATTAAAGCCTTTCGCGCTGGTCGCGACCGGCCCAGTCTTGAATGGCAAGGAGCGGCCCTCCGCGGTATCCTCGTCGACTCCTATACCGCGAATGCCCACGGCGGAACCGGTCGCGTCTTCGACTGGAAACTGGTGGCAAACTACCGAAAGCTAGGTTTTCCGCTGATCTTGGCTGGCGGCTTAAACCCGGATAACATTGGGGCCGCCCTTAACCGTGTGCGTCCGGATGGGATCGATTTGTCCAGCGGCGTCGAGAAGAGCCCAGGGGTAAAAGATCCCGATAAAATTGCCCGGTTGATGGCCACAATTAAGAACTTCGCGGATCAGGTCAATAGTACGAACCTAATTTAAAGAGGCTCATCACTAGTTACTAATGGTGAAATGATGGTCTCGGCAAGTATTAGAACGAAAGAACGTACTAAACAAACGCTAATCCCAAATCCGGTGCTTTACCCCAGTGCGCCGGGGTGCACCACAATACAAAAGAAACAAGGAGGTGTCTCCCATCGCAAACTTTCAGGAATGGTATCTCGGAGAATATGGTGGCCGGTATGTGCCAGAAACCCTCATGGCCGCTCTAGACGAATTAGACGAGGCCTACCAGCGCTACGCTACGACCCCCGAATTCCAGCAGGAGCTGGCAGCGCTGCACCGCTTCTATACCGGCCGCCCCACCCCTCTGTACTATGCCGAACGGTTCAGCCGGGAGCTCAGCAAGGGCCAAGTTTATTTTAAACGAGAAGATCTAACCCATACCGGGGCCCATAAAATCAATAACGCTTTAGGCCAAATTCTACTGGCAAAACGGATGGGAAAACGTCGGATCATTGCCGAGACAGGAGCCGGACAACATGGGGTCGCCACCGCTACCGTCGCCGCCAAGTTTGGCTTGGAATGTGTGGTTTATATGGGAGAAGTCGATATGGCCCGCCAAGCCTTGAACGTCTTCCGGATGAAACTTTTGGGCACCCAGGTACGACCGGTCACCTCCGGAAGCCGAACTTTAAAGGACGCTACCAACGAAGCCATTCGGGACTGGGTGACCAATGTCGATGATACCCATTACCTGATCGGCTCCGTCGTCGGACCCCACCCCTACCCAAAGATTGTACGGGATTTTCAAACGGTGATTGGCCAGGAGACCAAGGCGCAATTGGCTGAACTTACCGGTCGGCTTCCCACCTATGTGGTGGCTTGTGTCGGGGGCGGGAGCAATGCCATGGGGATCTTCACCCCTTTTATCCCCGAACCTGGCGTTAAATTGGTGGGGGTCGAGGCGGCAGGCAACGGTCTAGAAACGGCAGAACACGCTGCTGCCCTGGCGAAAGGAAAACCGGGCGTTCTCCATGGTGCCAAAAGTTACTTACTTTCCGATCCGGACGGACAAATCCTCGAGGCCTCTTCCATCTCGGCGGGTCTGGATTACCCCGGCGTTGGTCCGGAGCATAGTTTCTTAAAGGATAGCGGGCGGGTTGAATACCAGACGGTTGATGACCAAGAGGCTTTGGCCGCCTTTACTTATCTGACCCAGACCGAAGGGATCATTCCCGCTTTGGAAAGTGCCCATGCGGTCGCCGCGGGAATAAGGCTGGCCCGCAAGCTAAAACCGGATGAAATCATGGTCATTAACCTCTCCGGACGGGGTGATAAAGATATCCCGACGGTAGCTAAGGCAATGGGGGTGGAGTTATGAACGGGGTAGCATTACGGTTCCAGGAATTGCAGAAGACAGGCCGGAAAGCCTTTATCCCTTATATCGTAGGCGGCGATCCGGATTTACCGAGCTTGCCTCGGGTGCTGGCAACTCTCGTCGAGAACGGTGCCGACCTGATCGAAATCGGGGTTCCCTTCTCCGACCCCTTGGCCGACGGACCCGTGATCCAAGCAGCGAGCGTCCGGGCCCGGCAGGCCGGTTGCACTCTAACCAAACTTCTGGCAACCATCAAACCAGTAGCCGTCCGCCTGCCGGTTCCCCTGATCCTGATGGTCTATTACAACCAGCTTTACTTGCGGGGTACCCCCCGTTTCTTAGAAGAAGTGAAAGCCGCCGGGGTGTCCGGCTTGATCATCCCGGACCTCCCTCCAGAGGCTGCCGTTGAATTACAGGAATTGGCCGCCAAGCTCGGGATCGCCCTAAATTTTTTGGTCGCGCCGACCAGTAAAGAAGCACGGATAAAAATGGCCGCAGCGGCGAGTACCGGCTTTTTATATACGGTCTCGGTGAAAGGCGTAACCGGGACCCGGACCAGCCTTCCGCCGGAATTACCCGCTTTTGTGCGGCGGGTCAAAGACATCAGTCCACGCCCGGTGGCGGTGGGCTTCGGGATTGCCACTCCCGAACAAGCACGGAAGGTTGCCACGCTGGCCGACGGGGTCATCGTCGGCAGTGCCCTGGTCCAGGCCATCACCGAAGATCCGGAATTAAAAAAAATGGCTTTACTCGCCCGCGCACTACGGGAAGCCATTTAATTATGCCGATCCGCCGCTTGACCCCAACCTAACGGGGACACCCTTGCCGGATGGTTGGCCGCTAAGCCTCATTGAGTTGGCTTGCGGCGTCAGCAGCAAGCAGCGCAAGGTGCGACCGAGGACGGAGCGCAGATAATACTGGTGTATATCGAGCACCACCCACAGGGAGCAACGCCGCTATGCGACACTGATCACGCCGCCTGCCAACAATCCGGCAAATCTCATGATCACTGTCTCTGTATATCTTCAGATTGGCTTTAATACTCCACACATACCAGCGTAAGGCCCTGCGGCGGAGCGGTCGGCCCGGCTGCTTGCCGGTCCCCATGGGCCAGGATCGCCTGGACCAAAGCGGGATCCGCTTTGCCGCCGCCAATCAACAATAGCGTACCGACGATGTTCCGAACCATTTTATATAAGAAGCCGTTCCCTTTTAGGGTAAAGAAGAGCTCTTCCTCCGCTTCTGTAACAGCCACCTGATCCAAGCGGCGTACCGTTGTCGTCACCGCCGATCCGGCGGCGGCAAAACCCTTAAAATCATGTTCCCCCACCAAAACGGCGGCCGCTTCCCGAATCTTTACCACATCGAGGAAATGGGGATAATGGTAGGAGAAGCGCCGGAGGAAAGGATCGGGCCAGCGTCGGCGGGAGACAATATATTGGTAGGTTTTGGTTTTCGCGTCGTACCGGGCATGAAAAGTGGATGGAACTGCTTCCGCCTGCCCCACGATCAGATCCGGCGGTAAATTAGCATTAAGGGCTGCTGGCCAGCGGTCGACCGGAATCCGGGCGGTGGTACTGAAACTGACCACTTGTCCTTTGGCGTGGACGCCCGCATCCGTCCGCCCGGCGGCGATCAATTTGGGAACCTCACCGGTTAAGCGCCGCAAAGCCTTTTCCAACTCGCCCTGGACCGTCCGTTCGCCCTGCGCTTGCCGCTGGTATCCGGAGAAATCTGTTCCCTCATAGGCGATGGTTAGTTTGATCGTTCTCCGCCCCACACCGTCACCTCCGCTCGATGTTTTTTGACGAAACGTCTTGGTATGCGTCCACGCTAGCTACAGATTGCTCATACCCGTTTAACACCCAAAAACCTACCGAAGAAACGCCTTGGCCCCCCACCACAACAGGACAAAGCAAAGAATTAAGCCGAAGGCAATACTGTCTTGCTTCCCCCAAGCAAGCTCATAGAGGGAACCCCGGGGCGCCCCGGGGACATAACCCCTGACTTCCATAGCTTGGGCGATCTCCAGTGCCCGCCGGAGCGCCGAAATGAACAGCGGAATCACCATCGCCAGTAGTCCCCGCATTTTCTTGACCCAGTTCGTCTTGAAATTTACCCCACGGGCCTGCTGGGCCAGCATAATTTCACGCGCTTCTGTTAAGAGTAGCGGAAAAAAACTGAGGGTCAAACCGAGCACCATTGCGATCTCCCCCACCGGTAAAATACGCCGTAGCGGCCGGAGGCTGAGCTCCAATCCTTTAATCAAGGTTAGACTCTCGGTCACCCCTAACAACCATGAACTCATCAATAAGAGATTGAGCAGCCGTAATAAGTAGCGGGTGGCCGCACCCAGGCTTCCCGTCCACAGATTGAGAAGAAAGGTGATGAGCAAAAGCCAGCGAAAGGATTTGAATATCTGCCAACCCCGCCCGAGCGGCAGCCCGCCGGTGAAATAAAGAAGAAGATGAAAAAGAAAAAGGACCAACTGGCCGCCCAAGGTGTTTTCCGTCAAGGCTAGGGTCGCACCGACAATCACTACCAATAGTTTAAGCCGGGGGTCCCGCGAATGCCAGTAGGAAACGGCGGGGGAATAAGCTACGCTGTCCATCAGCCTTTTCCTCCCTTCTCCCCTTCCCGGCGGAGGCGGAAGAGCTCATCCCAAGCGTCCGCCGGCGTCTCCGGGGCCGCGTTTACCGGCGCGCCCGCCTCTGCTAAGCGCCGTAGCAACCCAAGCAAAAAGGGTAATTCCAAGTCTGGTGACACCGCGGCGGCTTTTTGGGCCCAAGTACCCCAGCTAGTGTCGGCCTGTAGTTCCCCGCCGACCAAAACCAGAACACGCTCGGTGAGCATGAAAAGAAAATCAGGATCATGGGACGCAACCACAAGGCCGATCGCTGTTTCCGTCCTGATCCGTTTTAAGGTTTGGCGTAAGGCTTCTTCCCCCGGACCGTCCAACCCGATCGTCGGTTCATCCAGAAGTAAAAAACCGGGCTTCATCGCCAGCGCTGACGCCAACGCGACCCGTCTTTGCTCTCCACCAGACAGCTGTAAGGGAGAAGTTTCCCACTTATCCCGGTCCAGATCAACCGCGGTTAAAGCCCAAGCCACCCGCGCCTCGATCTCCGCGGGGTCCAAATCAAGGTTCTCGGGACCAAAAGCGACCTCTTCCCGTACCGTAGCTGCAAAGAAGCCCCGTTGGGGTTCCTGGATGGAAAGGACAATGGGACCCTCCTGACCATGCACGGAAATCCGGCCGGAGGTTGGGGGACGCAGTCCGGCCATGACCTGTAAAAGGGTGGATTTTCCGGAGCCTATCGGTCCGAGCAGAGCCACCGCTTCACCTGTTTTTATGGTAAAACCAACCTTATTCAGGGCCTTTAGCGGTGCCTCCTTCCGGGGATAAACTACCGAGATCTCTTCTAACTTTATTTCCATAATGCCGCCACCAGTTCCCTTTCGTTTGCAACTATTGGACCATCGATTCCAAGCTTGGAAGCAACTTGGGTCGCTGGAGGCAGAGTGATCCCCCAAGCGCGGGCCTCTTCGGCCATACCGAGGAGCGCTGCCGGACGCCCGCGCCACACAATCTGCCCGTCCACCATCACCAACACCTGATCGGCCCACATCACTTCCGCCAAGCCGTGGGTGAACCAGATCATACTTTGACCCCGGGTTTTTAGTTCCTGTAAGAGCCCGGTTATCCGGTGCTTCGTGCCCGGATCAAGCATCGCTAATGGCTCGTCCACCAAAATCAGTTTCGGTTTTAAAGCCCAGATATCCGCCAAAGAGAGCAAACGTTTCTCACCGCCGGACAAGGAATGGGGCTGGGCCGTCTTTAAAGCCATCAGCCCGAACCGGCTTAGTTCTTCGTCGACGACCTGCCGGATCTCCGGGGACGATAAAGTTCTGTTTTCCACCCCAAAAGCGATTTCCCGTTCAACAGTACTGGCAACGAACTGGTTATCCGGGTGCTGAAACACGATCCCAACCTGCTGATAGATATACTTCAGTTCCTCATCGTTAGCGGTCGAATAACCTTCGACCAGAACCCGGCCAGACGTTGGTTTTAGAAGTCCACAGCACAAACGGGCCAGAGTTGATTTCCCCGACCCGTTGGCGCCAAGTATCGCTAGAAATGTTCCTGGTTCAAGCTCCAGATTAACCTGACAAACCCCGGTCTTTGCAGATCCGGGGTAGCAGTAGGAGACATCATCTAAGACGAAGAAACGCGCCATGGTATTAGACTAGTTCGATCACAGCCATCGGAGCGGCATCGCCACGGCGGGGTCCGATTTTCACCACACGCGTGTAGCCCCCGTTCCGATCCGCATACCGGGTCGCAACCTCGTCAAATAGTTTTTTAGCAACGGCTTTATCCATAATCACCTTTGCGACTTCACGACGGGCACTAAGGTCTCCTTTTTTCCCTAGGGTAATCATCTTCTCGGCCAAAGACTGAATCTCTTTTGCCTTAGTCTCCGTTGTGGTGATCTTTTCATGTCTGATCAGATCGGTAACCAAATTACGGAAAAGCGCTTTCCGGTGGCCCGTCGGGCGACCTAAACGTCGTAAGTTCATGGTAATTCCCTCCTTCAGGATGAAATTGGACCGGGTTCTTAATAATATATATTTATCGGTTAAGAAGGGTGGAAGGAATTATTCTTCCGCCTTCCGAAGGGAAAGATCAAGCGCGGCAAGCTTTGCTTCCACTTCCTCGAGGGATTTCTTCCCGAGGTTGCGCACTTTCATCATATCCTCCGGCGTCTTTTTGATTAATTCTTGCACCGTATTAATTCCGGCTCGTTTCAAGCAGTTGTACGACCGGACCGACAAATCCAGCTCTTCAATGTTCATCTCCAAGATTTTATCCTTGGATTCTTCCTCTTTCTCCACCATAATCTCAGTTTCGCTTACCGTATCGCTCAAGTTCACAAAGAGCATCAAATGTTCGGTCAGGACTTTTGCCGCTAAACTCACGGCTTCTACCGGGTTAATACTACCGCTGGTCCACAACTCCAGAACTAATCGATCATAGTCCGTAATCTGACCTACACGGGTGTCTTCCACCACATAATTGACTTTATGCACCGGGGTAAAGATGGAATCGACCGGGATCGTCCCGATCACATCCTCCGGTTTTTTATTCCGTTCGGCGGGAACATATCCTCTTCCTTTATCGAAAGTGATGTCCATCACCAGATTACCACCTTCACTCACGGTGGCAATATAATGGTCCGGATTTAAAATCTCCACATCGCTAGGGACCATGATATCGGCCGCCTTTACCTCTTTGCCCTCCCTCACTTCGAGCCGGGCAATCTGCGGACCTTCCCCGTGAATCTTAACCTTCAATCCTTTGAGGTTCATAATGATCTCGGTGGTATCTTCCACTACCCCCGGAAGCGTAGAAAACTCATGCAGGACTCCTTCGATCTTCACCGCAGTAACCGCCGCCCCTGGTAAAGATGACAGCAGCACCCGCCGCAAAGAATTCCCAAGGGTCGTGCCGTATCCTCTTTCCAAAGGCTCCACGATGAACCGACCATAACGTTCATCTTTGATTTCGTCGATTATCACCCTGGGCTTTTCGATTTCAATCATACAAAAGCCTCCCTTCTATCCTTAGGTCCAGGCAGAGACCATGAGTTTAACGGGAGTAAAGTTCGACAATGAGGTGTTCCTGAACCGGAACGTCGATCTGTTCCCGCGAAGGTATAGAAATTACCCGGGCGGTCCAGCTATTGGTATCCAATTCTAACCATTCAGGAATATTTTGGCCGTTATTCGCCTCGAGAATACCTTTAATCAACACAGAATTAGTGGCATTCTCTTTCAAAGTAATCACATCGCCCGGTTTTACCTGGTAAGAAGGGATGTTAACTTTGCGGTCGTTAACACGGAAGAAACCGTGCCTGACCAGCTGTCGCGCTTCCCGTCGGGATCCGGCCAGCCTTAAACGGTAGACCACATTATCCAACCGGGTTTCCAAGAGCTGCAGCAGGTTCTCACCGGTGATCCCCTTTTTCCGTTCGGCCATCTCGAAGTACCGGTGGAACTGGGCCTCTAAAAGGCCGTAGATCCGGCGGAGTTTCTGTTTTTCACGAAGCTGCAAACCATATTCGGATAATTTACGACGCGCCTGGCCCTGACCATGCTGACCAGGGGCGTAACTTCTCCGGTTAAAACTGCATTTATCGGAAAGGCAACGGTCGGCCTTGAGAAACAGTTTCTCCCCTTCGCGTCGACACATTTTACATACTGAACCGATATATCTTGCCATCTAGTTTTTTACACCTCCTCTAGTTAGACACGACGCCGTTTTGGTGGACGGCAACCATTGTGCGGAATCGGAGTAACATCTTTAATCATGCTCACTTCCAACCCGGCCGCTTGCAAGGAACGAATCGCCGCTTCCCGCCCCGCGCCTGGTCCTTTAACAAAAACCTCTACTTGTTTAAGACCATATTCCATCGCCGCTTTGGCCGCATTCTCTGCCGCCATCCCCGCCGCGTAAGGGGTGTTCTTCCGCGAGCCTTTAAAACCCATTGCTCCGGCTGAAGACCAGGATAAAACATTACCGTTCTGGTCGGAGATGGTAATGATTGTATTGTTAAATGTAGATTTAATATGGGCCGCACCGTTCTCTACATATTTCTTCTCTCTTCTTCTGCCTCTAGTCCCTTTTCGCGGAGAAGCCATTGGTCATCCCTCCTTATGCCTTTCTTTTACGTCCTACTGTTTTGGCCGGTCCTTTTCTAGTCCGGGCGTTCGTTTTCGTGCGTTGGCCCCGGACCGGTAAACCCCGACGGTGGCGGAACCCACGATAACTTCCGATCTCAATCAGGCGTTTGATGTTCATGTTCTCTTCCCGCCGGAGATCCCCTTCAACCTTATACTCATGATCGATCACTTCACGGAGCTTCGAGATCTCATCTTCAGTTAGATCCCGCACTCTGGTATCGGGACTAACCCCGGTTTTTGCTAAAATCTCACGGGATAAGGATAACCCAATACCATAAATATAAGTCAAAGCAACTTCCAAGCGTTTATCCCTTGGTAAATCAACACCCGCAATACGCGCCAATCTTCTCCCCTCCTTTTAACCCTGTTTCTGCTTATGCTTGGGATTAACACAGATTACCATAACCCGTCCTTTCCGACGGATGATCTTACAATGTTCACATATTGGTTTCACTGACGGCGCAACTTTCAATGGTGTACCTCCTCACTTTTGCAAATTGAAATTACTACCCGAGCCGAGGGAAAATGCAAAGAAGGATTATTTATAACGGTAGACAATCCGGCCGCGGGTTAAATCGTAAGGAGATAATTCCACCGTCACCCGGTCCCCGGCCAAGATTCGAATAAAGTTCATCCGCATTTTCCCGGAAATATGCGCCAAAACGACGTGACCGTTGGCCAATTCTACCCGGAACATCGCGTTCGGCAACGGCTCAATTACCGTCCCCTCGACTTCAATAATATCATCTTTCCCCAAGGTTAACCTCTCCTTCCTTTAAATTTTCCCCCAAACGCTGGATAGCGTCGACAATCTCTTCATCCGATACCGGCTTACCGGCAGACAGTTTTTCCGCAATCGCCGCGTCCACTTGAAGAGTGAGGGAGAGGTGTTTCCGGTTTTTCTTCTTTGGTCGCTCCATCGAGCGTTTTCGCCCGTCCGCCACGAGAACATAATCTTCATTTAGCAAGCCGACAATGAGAAAAGTACCCCCGGCATCCCGCCCGCGTGTTGAGATCACTTTTTGTCCTAAACGGATTTCGGTTCCCGCCGTCTTTACCATTGCACCATGCCCCCGTCATCCTCCCGACTCTCCGGTAGTTTGGTCAAAATCTCCGGATCACCCGTGGTCACTAGTACGGTATGCTCAAAATGGGCCGAGTAGGACCCGTCCGTTGTTGTCACCGTCCAGTGATCGTGCGGGTCAACCTTTACCTGATAAGAGCCGACATTAACCATGGGTTCAATCGCCAGGGTCATCCCCGGCTTTAATACCGGGTTATAACGTTGAAGGGGGGAAACATAGTTTGGAACCTGCGGTTCTTCATGCATTGCCTGGCCAATACCGTGACCGACAAAATCGCGAACCACCGAAAACCCATTACCCTCCACATGTTCCTGGATCGCCCGGGAGATCGCCGACAACCGGTTTCCCGCCCGGGCTTCGTTGATCCCCTTCCATAAGGCCTCGCGGGTTACCTCCAGTAACCGCTGGTGCTCAGGGGCAATCTCACCTACTCCTACTGTTACCGCCGCATCACCATAATATCCTTTATAGACCACACCGAAGTCCAGACCGACAATATCCCCGGACTTCAACTTCCGCACCCCGGGAATCCCGTGCACCACTTGGTCATTGACTGAGGTACATACACTTGCCGGAAAACCTTGATAACCCTTGAACGCCGGTTTCACATTGAACTCCTTGACCGCCGCCTCCGCCAGTTCATCCAGTTCCTTTGTGGTAATCCCAGGCTTGACCGCTGCCGCCACCCGACCCAAGATGAGCCGGGTAATCTCGCCGGCTTTCCGCATCCGGTTAAGCTCAAACGGGGACTTTCTTGTGATCATTGGCCTACCCGTTTACGGAGCCCGGTCGCAATTGCCTGGTAAACATCGTCGATGGACTGGGCGCCATCAACCGTCAATAACAGTCCTGCTTCACGGTAATACTCAATCAAGGGCGCGGTCTGCTGGGAATAAACCGTAAGCCGGTTCCGTACCGTCTCTTCATAATCATCTGACCGTTGGATCAGTTGACCTTGACATAGATCACAGATCCCAGGTTGCCGTTCCTTCTTGGTCACAACATGGTAGACCCCACCACAATCCTGACAGATCCGCCGGCCCGACAAACGCTCTACTAAAATCTCCGGATCAACTTCAATGTTGATCACAGCCGTCAAGGTTTGCCCTTTTTCCGTCAGATACTGGTCCAAAGCAACCGCTTGCGGTAACGTCCGGGGAAAACCATCGAGGAGAAAGCCCTGGGCGGTATCGGGCGCATTAAGCCGCTCCCGGACGATCCCGAGCACCAACTCATCGGGGACCAATTCGCCAGCCTTAATGTACTTTTCGGCCTGTTCCCCCAGGGGTGTTTTCTTTTTAATTGCTTCCCGGAACATGTCACCAGTGGAGATCGGTGGGACTTTAAACTCCGCACCAATACGGGCGGCTTGCGTTCCTTTCCCCGCCCCCGGTGGACCCAGAAGAATAAGCTGCAAAAAACTCACCTACTCAATTCCCTTACTTTAGAAAACCTTCATACTGCCGCATGACGAGCTGTGCTTCAATCTGCTTCATCGTATCAATCGCCACCCCAACGGCGATCAAGAGGCTTGTGCCGCCAAACCCAATCTGCCGAATTCCCGTTAATGGACCCAACAGATAAGGAAGGAGCGCAATAAAAGTTAAAAAGAGTGCCCCCGCCGTTGTGATGCGGGTTAAAACCTTATCCAGATACTCCGCGGTCGGCCGCCCCGGACGAATCCCCGGTATAAATCCGCCGTATTTCTTTAGATTATCGGCTACTTCTACCGGATTGAAGGTAACAGCCGTGTAAAAATAGGAGAAAACAAAGATAAAAACCGCATAAATAACCAAGTAAACGATCTGCCCCGGGTAAAAGAATTTTTGCATAAACCGGGAGAAACCGCTCTCCGGGAAGAAACTGGCAATAGTCATCGGAAAAGCCAAAACCGACGAAGCAAAAATCACCGGAATGACACCCACTTGGTTCACGCGGAGCGGCATATGGGTGGCTTGCCCACCATACATTTTCCGCCCAACGACCCGTTTGGCATACTGCACGGGAATTTTTCTTTCTCCTTGCGTCACGATGACCACAAAGGCCACGATCAATACGGTTAAAACCAAAAAGAGGAGCAACCTAAAGAGGGGAATTCCGCCTTGACCGACCGATTGCACAGTACGGATCGCATCCGGTACAAAACGGGCGACAATACCAGCAAAGATCAGCATGGAAACCCCATTTCCGATTCCCCGCTCGGAGATGTGCTCACCAAGCCAGGTTAGAAAAACGGTTCCAGCCGTCATCGTCAAGACAACCGTGAGGAGCGACGTCACGCTGGTCGGGTCGACCATTGCCCCCCGGAAACTCATGGTGATGGCAAAAGCCTGAAGCAAACCGAGGATGACGGTACCGTACTTCGTATACCGCGCAAGCACGCGTCGGCCTTCCGGCCCTTCTTTAGAAAGTTCTTGCCACGACGGGATCACCATTGTTAAAAGGTTCATGATGATCGAAGAAGTGATGTATGGTTGGACCCCAAGCGCAAAAACCGACATGTTACTGAGCGCCCCTCCGGAAAACATATCCAGAAGATTAAAGATGTTATTCTCCCCCAAATTAAAGGAGCTCATCCCTGGCACAACAATATACGAACCCAAGCGGAAAACCGCCAACAGGAAAACAGTCCACCACATTTTTTTCCGGATCTCCGGAATACGGAACGCGGTTTTTAAAGATTCCCACATCCTATATCACCTCAGCTTTGCCGCCGGCCGCCTCTATCTTGGTTGTGGCTGAACCGCTAAAAGCATGGGCTTTTACGGTTAGTTTCTTCTCCAGTTCGCCCCGGCCTAGTACTTTCACCCCATCGTAAACTTTGTTGATTAAACCGTTCTCAAGTAAAAGTTCGGGGGTAACCTCGGTTCCATCCGCAAAACAATTCAGGCGTTCGAGATTAACTTCGGCCCAAATCTTACGGTTAAAATTCTTAAAACCCCGTTTTGGAAGTCGACGCTGTAAAGGGGTCTGCCCGCCTTCAAAAGCCGGTCCTTTCCCCCCACCGGAGCGTGCCTTCTGGCCTTTATGACCTCGCCCGGAGGTTTTCCCTAAGCCGGAACCAATTCCCCGTCCAACTCGTTTACGTGTGGTTCTTGACCCAGATGCCGGTCTTAATTCCTCAAGCCTCATCCTGGCACCTCCTATTCCTCTGTTACTTCCACTAAATGTTCGACTTTTTTGATCATCCCTAGGATTACCTGATTATTGGGCACGACCACCGTTTGGTTTAAGCGGTTGAGGCCGAGGGCGGCAATCGTTGCTTTCTGGTCTTTACTCCGACCGATCGTACTCCGCTTCCAGGTAACAACCAGGTTTTTCTCTTTCTTCTTTGGCATTTTCACCACCCCTTAGCCTTGAACTTTTTCTGGCGAAAGCCCCCGTAAAGCAGCCACTTCTTCCGCCTGTTTTAATGACTTCAATCCAGCCACGGTGGCGTTGACCATATTCAAGGGGTTGGATGATCCAATCGATTTGGTCAAAATATCACGAATTCCTGCCAGTTCTAAAACCGCACGCACCGGTCCACCGGCAATCACACCCGTACCAGGTGCCGCCGGCTTCAGGACAACTTTCCCGGCGCCGAATCTACCCTCGATCGGATGAGGGATAGTAGTGTTGACCATTGGCACGGAAAATAGTTTCTTCTTGGCATCCTCAACACCTTTACGGATGGCCTCCGGAACCTCTCCGGCTTTGCCTAACCCCACTCCGACATGGCCTTGGCCATCGCCAACCACCACTAAAGCGCTGAAATTAAAGCGTCTTCCGCCTTTAACCACCTTAGCGACCCGATTGATGAAGACCACGCGCTCGGTCAGCTCCAGATCATTGTGGTTAATCCGTTTCATCATATCCCTCCTTTACTCAAAACTCCAATCCGTTCTCGCGCGCTGCTTCCGCCAAGGCCGCTACCCGTCCATGAAACTTATAGCCGCCACGGTCAAAAACAACTTGTTTAATCCCTTTGTCCTGTGCTTTTTGGGCAATCAATTTCCCTACCAATTTCGCACTTTCGATATTCCCGCCATACCCGTTGATCTGCGTCCGTACTTCCGGGTCCACAGTGGAAGCGGAAAGCAGGGTTTTCCCCTGGACATCATCGATGAGCTGTGCGTAAATATGGTGAAGACTTTTATAAACCGACAACCGGGGCCGTTCTGCCGTACCGGACAGCTTTTTCCGCAGCCGGATATGACGGCGGACCCGAGCTTCATTGCGATCTATTCTCTTAAACACCAATTTCCACTCCTTTCAGCGGACTATTTCCCGGCTTTCCCAGCTTTACCAGCTTTACGACGAATGGTTTCATTCGCGTACTTAATGCCCTTACCTTTATATGGTTCCGGGGGACGGACATCACGAATCTCGGCAGCCATTTGCCCGACTTTTTGTTTATCTGCGCCTTTCACAATAATTCTGTTCGGCGCTGGTACTTCAATTTCGATTCCGGGCCGGGCGTCAAATTCGACCGGGTGCGAATAACCAATGGTCAGGACCAGTTTCTTCCCTTGCAGCGCCGCCCGGTAACCAACCCCGTTAATCTCCAGGGTTTTCTCGAAACCTTTGGTAACCCCTTCCACCATATTGGCGATCAAGCTTCGGGTTAACCCATGCATGGCACGGTAATGCCCTTCGTCATTAGGCCGTTCGACAGTTAAGACCGCACCGTCTTGCACGATCTTAATTCCGGCGGGGATTTCTTGGGTTAATTCCCCCTTCGGCCCTTTGACCCGCACCACATTGCCATCAACCTTAAGTTCAACCCCAGTTGGGATATTAATCGGTTTTAAGCCAATTCTGGACATTGCTTACACCCCCATTCCGAATCCGGTTCATTGTTATTAAATCATAATAAATTCCGCGACTGCTTGTTTTAGCACCAACGATTTACCAGATAAAACAGAGGACTTCGCCTCCAACTCCCATCTGGCGGGCAATTTTATCGGTTACGACTCCTTTGGAAGTGGAAAGAATGGCGACGCCTAAACCCCCGAGTACTTTCGGGATCTGATCCTTTTCCACATAAACCCGTAGCCCCGGCCGGCTGATCCGCTTCAGTCCGGTTATTACCCGTTTTTTTCCGTTGAACTTCAAGTACAGACGGATAACCCCTTGTTTATTATCCTCGATCAACTCGTAATCCTGGATATAGCCTTCTTCCTTCAAAAGGCGGGCTAATTCCTTTTTAATATTTGACGCCGGAACCTCTACCTGTTTAATCCGGGCGATATTGGCATTACGAATTCGGGTCAACATATCCGCAATTGGGTCTGTTACGACCATGCTGTGCTACCTCCTTCCTTACCAGCTGGCTTTTACCACACCGGGGAGTTCTCCACGGTGGGCCAGATTCCGGAAACAAATACGGCAAAGCTGAAATTTCCGCATATAGCCGCGGGGGCGACCACAGACTTTACACCGGTTATACGCCCGGACTGGAAATTTAGGCTTCCGATTTGCTTTTATAATCATCGATTTCTTGGCCATTTGTTAATCCTCCTTTACTTAGGACGCCCGGAAAGGCATACCGAGGAGTTTCAATAACTCGTAACCTTCTTCGTCATTCTGGGCCGTGGTCACAATCACCACGTTCATCCCCCGAATCTTGTCGATCTGATCGTAGTTGATTTCGGGGAAGATCAATTGCTCCCTGAGGCCGAGATTGTAGTTACCCCGTCCGTCGAAGGATTTGGGGGACACACCGCGAAAGTCACGAATCCGCGGGAAAGCCACGTTGAAAAGTTTATCGAGGAACTCGTACATGCGTTCTCCGCGTAAAGTCACTTTGCAGCCTACGTTCGCGCCCTCTCTCACCTTAAAGTTGGCGATCGACTTTTTCGCCTTTGTCACCACCGGCTTCTGCCCGGCGATCTGCGTTAAGTCGTTTACTGCCCCATCAATCAGTTTCGGGTCCTGGGTTGCTTCCCCCACCCCCATACTGATCACGACCTTTTCCAAACGGGGAACCTGCATCACATTTTTATAACCAAAACGGCTTTGTAAGCCTGGGATAACTTCTTTCTCATATTTTTCCCGTAAGCGAGACATGGTCAGCACCTCCTCCCAAACTCAAAAGATTTAGGTGATTAAATCCGTCTCCGGCAATCTTATTTAATTTGTTGACCGCATTTTTTGCAGATCCTGACCAAAGAACCGTCTGGGGTCCGGTCACGGCTAATCCGCGCCGGCTGACCACAGCCACCACAAACCAGCATCACTTTAGCCGTAGAAAGGGGCATTGGTTTATCGATTACCCCACCTTGGGGATTGTTTTTTGTCGGTTTGGCGTGTTTTTTGACCAGATTGATCCCTTCAACGATGACCGTTCCTTCATTACGAAACACGCGTTGTATCTTACCACGTTTTCCTTTGTCTTTTCCGGAGAGAACAACAACTTCGTCTCCCTTGCGGAGATGGGTTTTAAGCTCCACGACTATACCTCCCCTCTTATCAGAATTCACCATTTACCAATTCTATAAGACCTCGGGCGCCAACGATACGATCTTCATAAAGTTCTTCTCTCTCAGTTCCCGCGCCACTGGTCCAAAAATACGGGTTCCCCGCGGATTCATCTGGTCATTAATGATCACGGCCGCGTTATCATCAAAACGAATATAGGAGCCATCGGGCCGACGCGCTTCCTTCTTCGTCCGTACCACCACGGCTTTGACGATCTCACCCTTCTTCACCCCGACAATTCCGGCACCTTTACGGGCTGCAGAAGGGGGAAGGGCGTCTTTTACCACGGCGACGATCAGATCGCCGACCCCGGCGTAACGTTTTTTCGAACCGCCCAAGACACGTATGCACATCAGCTTCTTTGCTCCGGAATTATCGGCTACGTTAAGGTAAGACTCCACTTGAATCATAACTGTATCCCCCTTTCCATCCACTTTTCAGAGAGGTTATAGCACATCTACCAAACATAAGGGAATGGTTTACTCCGCTTTTCGAACGATCGTCACAACCCGCCAGCGCTTATCCTTACTTAATGGCCTGGTCTCCATAATCTTTACCTGGTCACCAATCCGGCACTCGTTGTTTTCGTCGTGGGCTTTAAACTTCGTCGTCCGCTTGATCGTTTTTTTATACAACGGATGCTGTTCCAAACGCTCAACAGCAACAACGACCGTTTTGTCCATCTTATCACTGACGACCCGACCAATTCTGGTCTTTCTTCTTGCAAGACGCTCAGACATTCCTCATCCAACCTCCTTTTCCCTTTATGCCCTTATTTTCGCTTCCCGTTCGTGCATTATCGTTTTCACTCTAGCAATATCTTTCCGGACGGCTTTAACCCGTGCTGAATTATCCAGTTGCCCGGTGGCTAGCTGAAAACGAAGGTTGAAGAGTTCGGTCTTGAGGTCAGCGAGTTTCTTCTGGAGTTCTTCACCGGTCATTGCTCTAATTTCTTCAGCTTTCATTGGACTCACCACCCGCTTCCTCGCGTTTTACGAATTTCGTTTTAATCGGCAATTTGTGCCCGGCAAGGCGTAATGCTTCACGGGCTAATTCTTCGCCAACACCGCTAATCTCAAACATGATCCGGCCCGGTTTCACCACGGCCACCCAGTGTTCGGGGGACCCTTTACCGCTACCCATCCGGGTCTCGGCCGGTTTTGCCGTTACCGGTTTATCGGGGAAAATTTTAATCCAAACCTTACCGCCCCGTTTAATATGGCGGGTCAAGGCAACACGGGCCGCCTCAATCTGTACGTTCGTAATCCAGCCCGGTTCCACTGCTTGCAACCCAAAATCGCCAAGGGTAAGTTGGGAACCGCGGTAAGCCATCCCTTTCATCCGGCCACGCATTACCTTACGGTGTTTGACTCTCTTTGGAACCAGCATTTACTTTCCCTCCTCACCCTCAGCAACCTTTTTCTCTGGTAAAACCTCACCTTTATTAATCCATACTTTCACGCCAATCTTGCCGTAGGTGGTATTAGCTTCGGCAAAACCATAATCAATGTCGGCCCGTAACGTATGCAAAGGCACTTTCCCTTCGCTATAGCCCTCACTCCGGGCGATCTCGGCCCCCATCAGACGGCCACTACATTTAATCTTAACGCCCAGGGCACCCAGTTTCATAACCCGACTGATCGCCTGTTTCATCGCCCGACGGTAGGAACTCCGGCGCTCCAGCTGGAAACAGATGTTCTCCGCCACCAACTGCGCATTGAGATCCGGGACCTTAACTTCGGCAATATTCAATGAAACCTGCTTATCGGTTAACTTCTCCAAACTCTTGCGGAGATTCTCCACTTCCGTACCACCACGGCCGATCACCATACCCGGCCGCGCCGTATGGATCGTCACTTTGACCCGGTTCGCTGCTCTTTCGATCTCAACCCGGGCAATCCCGGCGTTATAGAGTCGTGATTTAATAAACCGGCGGATCTTCAAATCCTCATGGAGGAGGGTGGCATAGTCCTTCTCCGCAAACCAACGGCCTTCCCAATCACGAATGACACCAACCCGAAGACCTACCGGATGAATTTTCTGCCCCATTTCCTCAACCCTCCTTCTCTTCAACGATAATGGTTATATGACTTGTTCTTTTCCGAATGGCTGCGGCCCGCCCTTGCGCCCGAGCCCGAAACCGTTTCAGAGTCGGTCCCTGGTCAACATAGGCTTTAGCCACCACCAAATTACTGCGGTCTAGATCATAATTGTTTTCCGCGTTTGCCACGGCTGAATTAAGCACTTTCTGCAAGACTTCTGCCGCTGCTCGGGGTGTAAACTCCAGGATCTGCAGCGCTTCGTCCACGGCTTTACCTTTAATTTCGTTCGCAACCTGGCGTACCTTGCGTGGAGCGATCCGCACATAACGCGCTACTGCTTTGGCTTCCATTGACTCGCCTCCCCTCGTTCTTAGGACGAATCCTCGAATTCATTTTTCTTCCGATCTTACCAGCACATATTTGATAATCAAAAGTGCGTTCCGTTTTACTTTAAACCGGTGCTTCTCTCCGTCTTACCGCCACTATGCCCGCGGAAAAGACGGGTCGGCACGAATTCACCCAGTTTATGCCCGACCATATCTTCGGTTATATAAATCGGTACATGTTTACGACCATCATGAATTGCTAACGTATGGCCAACCAGTTCCGGGAAGATTGTTGACCGACGCGACCAAGTTTTAATCACTCGCTTTTCGCCGCTTTTATTCATCGCAACGACTTTCTTGAGTAAACTAGGGTCAATATACGGACCTTTTTTTAATGAACGAGCCATTTATTCTTCCTCCCTTCCGGCGTCATGCCCGACGTTTAATGATCAGCCGATCGGATGGTTTCTTTTTCCGTGTCCGGTGGCCAAGGGCTGGTTTACCCCAAGGCGTAACCGGGGCCCGCCCAATCGAAGAACGACCTTCACCACCACCATGGGGGTGATCAACCGGGTTCATCGCCACACCACGCACCGACGGGCGAAAACCAAGCCAGCGCATACGTCCAGCTTTACCAATGGTAATATTCTCATGGTCAATGTTACCGACCTGACCGATGGTGGCCATACACTCCTGGCGAATCAGACGGACCTCACCCGAAGGTAAACGGACATGAGCATATTCGCCCTCTTTGGCCATCAGTTGCGCACCGGCCCCGGCGCTTTTGACCAGCTGTCCACCGGCTCCCCGCACCAATTCTAAGTTGTGAATGATCGTACCGGTCGGAATATTGGCCAGGGGCAAAGCATTTCCCACTTTAATATCGGCTTCCGGCCCGGAGACGACGGTATCTCCTACTTGCAACCCGTCCGGCGCAATAATGTACCGCTTTTCCCCGTCTACATAGTGTAAGAGCGCAATCCGTGCCGTGCGGTTCGGATCGTACTCAATAGCAGCTACTTTGGCCGGGATACCAAACTTATCCCGTTTAAAATCAATCCGCCGGTACATCCGTTTGTGCCCGCCGCCCCGGTGCCGTACGGTAATCCGTCCCTGGGCGTTGCGGCCACCGGTCTTCTTCAACGGTTCTAGCAATGATTTTTCCGGTTTAGTCTTAGTAATCTCTTCAAAGGAGGATACGGAGACAAAACGACGACCGGGTGAAGTGGGTTTGTATTTCTTAATAGCCACTTTAAAACCTCCTTTACCGCAAAAATAGATCAGACGCCTTCAAAGAATTCAATACGGCTACCTGGTTCTAAGGTCACAATAGCCTTTTTCCAGTTGGGGCGGCGCCCCTCATGGCGTCCCATTCTTTTCATCTTCCCTAACATCTGCATGGTATTGACGTCAAGTACACGAACGTTAAAGATCGTTTCGATTGCTTCCTTAATCTGAATCTTGTTAGCCCGCCGGTCAACTACAAAACAGTACTTGTTCATCTCCATCAGGCGGGTACTTTTCTCAGTCACAATCGGTTTTTTAATGATATCTCGCGGATCCATTATGCCAACGCCTCCTCGATGCGGCCCACGGCCTCTTTGGTCAACAACAGGTGGTCGTGGAGTAGAATATCGTAGACATTGAGACCATCCGTATTCATGGAAGAGACCCCCGGCAGGTTTCGCAGGGATTTCGTCACGTTCTCATCTTTCTCCGCAAGCACCACCAATGTTTTTGCGTTAGCCACATTCAAATTGTTTAACACCTTAAGGGCAGCTTTGGTTTTCGGGGCTTCGAACTTCAACTCTTCTAAAACGATCAGCTTTTCATCCTTCACCTTTGCCGCCAACGCCGACCGTAGAGCTTGACGCCAAGCTTTTTTCGGCATTCTAAAACCGTACGCGCGGGGTTGTGGCGGGAATACTACTCCGCCCCCCACCCACAACGGCGATCTCCTGCTGCCGTGACGGGCGCGGCCGGTTCCCTTCTGACGCCAGGGTTTGGCGCCGCCACCACGGACTTCGCTTCTGGTTTTCGCCTTTGCCGTACCCAAACGGCGGGAGGCCAGTTGCATCACGACGGCCTGGTGCAAGAGGTGTTGATTGATGTTGGTGGCAAAAACCGTATCGGCCAGGTTCATCTCACCGACCTGTTTCCCGTCCATATTGTAAACCGGTAAAATCGGCATGCCAATCCTCCTCTCCTCGTGGGTAATCCCTCTAATTCCGTATTTTTACACTCTTTTTGACTTGGACAAACGCGCCGTTACGTCCAGGAACGGCTCCCTTAATTAAAAGGAGGTTCTTTTCCGGATCAACTTTGACAATCTCCAAGCCTTGAACCGTAACACGGTGTCCGCCCATCCGGCCAGGGAGTTTCCGGCCTTTAAATACCCGGCCAACTCCGGCTGCCCCAAGCGAACCCACCCCGCGGTGGTATTTAGAACCATGGGCCATCGGTCCACGGCCGAAATTATACTTCTTAATCACCCCGGCAAAGCCCTTACCTTTTGCTTGACCAACCACGTCTACCAGTTCTCCCTCTTTAAACAGGGAAACGTCAACGGCTTCACCTACTTTGTACTGGTCGGCTTCTTCCGGACTGATCCGAATCTCACGCAAAAACCGCAACGGTTTTACGCCTGCTTTCGCAAAATGGCCTTGCATCGGTTTGTTTGTACGTTTGGCTTTCTTTTCTGCAAAACCCAATTGGACGGCGGAATATCCTTCCTTATCCTCGGTTTTGATCTGCACAACCATACAGGGCCCCGCTTCCACAACAGTAACGGGAATTAACCGCCCCGCCTCGCTGAATACTTGCGTCATCCCAATCTTTTTCCCGAGAATTCCTTTTGCCAACCGAGTCACCTCCTAACCTTAACAAGAAAATTTCATAAGCCTAATAATAAAAACAGACTATAATTTAATTTCAATATCTACACCAGCGGGTAGATCCAACCGCATTAACGCATCTACCGTCTTGGAGCTGGGCTCTAGAATATCAATCAACCGTTTATGCGTTCTCATCTCAAACTGCTCGCGCGAGTCTTTGTCCACATGGACTGAACGCAGAACAGTAAAGATACTTCTCTCCGTCGGTAAGGGGATTGGGCCGGCGACAACCGCTCCGGTTCGTTTCGCCGTATCCACAATTTTCTCCGCCGACTGATCCAGTACCCGATGGTCAAAGGCTTTCAAGCGGATTCTAATCTTCTGATTAGCCAATTCACGTCCCTCCTTAAAGTGGAGACTTTTGCAATTAGTATTGTTCTTCTATAATCCGGTGGCGTGCAGCTTGAAAGCTGCACGCCAGCATCTTTTTACTCAATAATCTTCGAGACAACACCCGCGCCGACGGTCCGGCCACCTTCACGGATAGCGAAACGCAGACCCTCTTCCATCGCAATCGGGCTGATCAGTTCGATCGTCATGGTGATGTTGTCTCCCGGCATCACCATCTCCACACCCTCCGGCAAATGAGCAACACCAGT
>DUQQ01000079.1 GCA_012837705.1 Hydrogenispora sp. | reverse complement strand
TGTCCTTTCCATCAACCACAACTCCCGTCCCGTAAGTTTGTTGGTTAATCAACCTCCTTATTATAACAGTGTTTCCCATTTTCTTATGTCGACTTCTTCTTGATCGAAAAACCGGCTTTTTCGGGCTTTATCCGCCTCTTCCTTTGGCGGTGGCAGCGGGCGGAGCGCCAGGGGTACCAGGACAGTCCAAGCAAAGCAGCCGTACAATGGATATACTTTCTGTAGGAGCCGGGCAAACCCAAAGCGGCTGACCAAGGCCGCCAAGATCAGAACAAGGGCCAAGTTCCAGAGATAACTCCGGCTTTCCTCCAAACGGAAACGGGAGACCAGCCCATAGGCATTCGCTACCAGACTGGTGAACAGCTCACCCCAGAGCACCAAGGAATAAAAGAACGGCCACCCCCACCGCCATTTTTGCGTGAGAAAAAGGATAGGCAGCTCTATCCCCCTAAAATCAAAACTTTTCAGGACAAAATGGAACAAACAAGCCAGGATTCCGAGGGCGCACCCACCCAACAGCCCACCACCCTTAAGAATAATCGGATCCGGCTCCAAACGGTAAAGGGTGACCAGTACCGGAAGGGCTAAAATTAAATTGTAGGCGCAGTACTGCAGAGCGGACCAAAGCCAACTTCCATACGGAAGGCCAACGGGAACCAGCGGACCGGCCACCCCCACACTACCCAAATTCAGCAACAACCCCGTCAGGCATAGCAAGGGTACCACCAGGGTATTTACCCCCTTAAGACCAGCTAAGGGTTTAACGAGGGCCAGGAGGGCGCCGATCACCGCCACCCCCGTCCCCAACGCCCAACCCCAACCAAAAGCGGCCGTAACCGCTCCGGATCCGGCCAGCATGATCCCGATCAAGAGAAACAAAAAGACGGTCACCATTATATCGCAGAATTTCGCATAGCGGTTCCCGACGACCATCTTGAAGATATCCCGGTAAGATTCGGCCTCGGCTCTTCTGCCCCATTCCATGGCTTTAACACCCAAATAGGCGAAGATGATCCCGGATAAAAGCAGTCCCCAGGTCCCATATGCCTGGTACCGGGAGAAAAAAAACCAGATCTCTTGCCCGGAGGCAAAACCAGCGCCCACGACCGTCCCGATGTAAATAAAGGCGACCACCATCATCCGTCCAAGGCGCTTCAACCTATTTCCTCCCCCATAACCGCCGCCACCAGTAGTCGCGGACGATCCGCTCCCGTGGGTACAGTTCAACCCAATCCACCTCTTGCCCTTGGAAATAAAAACTAAGCCGTCCCACGGTAGCCCCAGCTTTGATCGGCAAAAGCAATGCAGCCGGGTCCAAATGAACGCGACATTGCCCTTCTCCCTCTTTACCTTTGGGTAGCACCACCATTAAATCGCGGCGGGGATAAAGCGCCACCTGCGCCGGGTACCCCTGCCGTACGGCAACCTTAGCCACCGGGGTATCGGCCTTCGCCAGGAGCCTGAGGGAGAAATTATTAAAGCCGTATTCCAACAACCGGGCGGCTTCCCCCCACCGGTCCGGACTGTTTAAAACAACGGCAATAAACCGCCGTCCATCACGGGTCGCCGACGCCACCAGACAATAACCAGCGCGATTGGTCGTTCCGGTTTTTACTCCATCCGCACCCGCAAAGGACCAGAGTAAACGGTTGGTATTCCGTACCTGTCTGGTTTTGGCCCCCTGGTACCACTCCACTGCTTCTTCCCGGGTCCCCACGATCCGAACAAATTCGGGAAGACCAAATCCATACCTGGTCATTAACGCTAAATCAAAGGCACTGCTATAATGGTTTGGTGCCGTCAAGCCGTGGGCATTACAAAAATTAGTATTGATCGCCCCTATCTCCCGGGCTTTTATGTTCATCAGTTTGGCAAAATTCTGTTCCGTACCACCAATATGTTCTGCCAAAGCAACACTCCCATCATTGGCCGAACGTAACATGACCCCTTCCAGTAGTTCTCCCAGGACGATCCTTTCTCCCGCTTTCAGCCAGAGGCTGGAACCACCGGTCCGTGCTGCCTTCGGGCTCACCGTCACCACATCGTGGCGGTTGCCTTTTTCCAGCGCGACAATAGCAGTCATGATCTTCGTCGTACTAGCCGGGGCTTTCCGCACATGCTCGTTTTTGGCGTAGAGAATCATCCCGCTGACCGCTTCCACCAGAATGGCTGCTCCCGCATTAATCCGCGGCGGCGGCACCACTTGCGGTAGATAAACAAGGGGTGGATAACGTTCCACGCGGCGGTAGCCGCCCCCGACCGGTAACTCCACTCCCAGCCTCCCACTGACAAGGAGGAAAAGGAGTAATCCTCCCCCGAAAAACCACCAGCACCACGGTTTCATGCGCGCTCGAAGAAGATTTTTATTCATGGGAACACCTCTTTTACCCTCAATTTTTATGCGGTTTGCCCTGTTTAAATGCTGGTCCGCTTCGAATCGAGGATAAAAAAAGGACCCTAGCGGGTCCAGTTGTCTCTGATTGCTTGTTCGTTTCGCCTTAAGGGTCGGGACAGATCAAAGTGGCCGGCCAAGGTCTCCGCCGGTTGGCCTTCGATCAGGATCCGTACCGCTTCCACCTCCGGAAACTTGGTCAAAGTATTCACCACAGACCAGACGACGAGCGCTTCACCCCACGAACCCCGGTCAATCCGTACCGCTTCTTGGGAAAGGTCCACCACCGCGAGGCCATTATCGATCTCCAGACTACGGATGGTGGTCTTGGGTGGCAAAACCGGCTTTAAACCTTCCGTCTCCGGACCTTTGATCAACTCCCGGAGCGCTGCTTTTTCCGGTTCCGCGGTCGGACCGATCGTCCGCACTTCCGGGACTAGCAGACTCTTCCCTTCCACCTCTCCGATAAAGTAGAGGGCCACTTTCCGCGGCACATTCTCCGCAAGGCCCGCGGTCTCCGCCAGTACGGTCGCAAGTTCACTTTGGACTTGACTTAGCGCAGCCCGTTGGGAAAAGAAACCATAAGCGCCGAGCAGAACCATTAAAACCGCTCCGCAGACAAACGCAAGCAAGGGCCACTTCCATTCCGGCTTAAGCATCACCTGGAACTTCTTCAGGAGCTTCTTCATCGCCACGCCCCTTAGTAACGAAGGAAAAGACCGACGTTCCACTCACCATCAGGGTCCTGGCCCACGGCAAGTCCGGTCTGAAGTTTATTCGGCCATGCTTTAACGACGGTCGTTTTGTGGTGAAAATTACCTTCCACCCCGACATGGGGTTGGACGCGGATCCCGAAACCCTTCGGCAACCGCCAGTTCAGATCGAGCTCTACAAAGAGTTCGGGTTCATGGTCTTCCCGCAACTGGTATTCGCCCTGCGCACCCGCAAGTAGATAGTGGTTGTACCCAATACCAATCTGCAACCCAAAAAGATAATCCACGTATTTATCGCCGCTGTTCGCCGGCAGAATGGTGTCCACTTCCGAAAGAAAGCGGATGTTCTGGTTCAAAGGTACATTGGCTTGGCCACCGACGAGATAATGTTCCCCGGTCCAGTCGTAACCGGCCTGGAAGGCGAGCCGGTCCCCTGGTGTAAGCAAAAGTCGGGTTTGCCACCGGTTGCCCGTCAATTCCTGGAGCCCCAGATCCTGGTAGGCCAAGTCAAGGCCGAAAAGATCATTCAACTGGTAACCAACCTGGAATTGGGCTTGATCCCGTAAAGAATAGGAAACCGTCCCGGACCACGGCGTAGCCGCGACCACCGGTAAGCCTACGCCCAAGACCGCTCCCCAAATTATCAAGCCAACAAGTACTATGCGAAGTTTGCCTAGTTTTTTCACAGCGATCCCTCCTAATCATCTCTTCTATTTCGGGAGAAAGGCTTTAATTCCTTTTCGCTCCCCCGTTTAATTAATGGGTTCGCTGGTTAATTTTGTTTAAAAAACCGGCAATCCAAGCTACTGTAGCTGCTGGTTTTGGTAAGGAAACTGCGTTTGGTAGTTGGCGAACTGCTGGTTGGTCTGCTCCACATTTTGCCTGGCCGCGGAGGTCAATGTGTACCAGCCCTTCTTGAACATTAAGTTATATGCTTCCCGTGCCGTGTGGTGTGTATCCTGGAAAATACCCATCACCGTCTGGTGTAACTGCTCATGACTGGCTTCACGCACAAAGATATTGTAGTTATCGGTCAGGTATTTCTGCGTGGCCAATACATCATTGAGAATATCCCGGTCATTCAGCTCCGGTCCCTTCACCTTCGGCACCCCAACTGAAGGGTTCTTAATCGTTCCCTGATTCTGTTGGTTTTGCACGTTTTCCCTCCTAAAGTTTTAAAAGATTGCTAGTATAAAGTTTTGTTCACATTCAGCTCATTGAGCAACCGGATATAATGGGCTTGGTGCATCTGCCCCGCCTTATGCACCAGATTCTTGATCTCCTGGTCCTGACAGGCTTGGGCCCAATGGCTACATTTTTTCATCGCCAACAGTTCCCAAGACAAAGCATCTTTCAGATATGAAAGATCCTTATCCGTAATGATTTCCGGCGGATTGGCCATCATCCCAACTGTTTGGTTCCCAAGCTGGGCTTGTTGTCCCGATGCACCCATATTCATTTGCTGGTTCATAATAGTGTCTCCTTTCCTCAACTGGCTTTTCCAATATCCCCCCATATCTTTCCGCAAAAAAAGAAGACCATGCGGAAAGTCCACTGGTATAACCTGGCTTCCGTCTGGTCTTCTTTAGATTTTACTCTTCTCCATTTAGTTTCTATAGAACTGTGGCAAAACGGACGAGTAAAATTCAACATTACATTTAAAACCAACCGAACGGTCTAAACGAACAATAATCCTGAGCCCGGTGCTTTACCACAACTTGCTGCGGTCGTTTACCCCTCCAGGCCCGCGCGGATCAAACGTTCTCCTTCCTGCAAAGCTTCGTCTAATTTAGCAACGTTCTTCCCGCCAGCCTGGGCCAGTTCCGGTCGGCCGCCCCCACCGCCACCGGCGATGGCTGCCACCTGCTTGACCAGCGTCCCGGCTTGAAGCTTTGCTGTCAAGTCCTTGGTGACTCCGGCCACAAAGTTGACCTTCTCATCCTGGGCGGCACCTAGTAAGATAACGCCTGAACGATACTTATCCTTAAACCGGTCGACATTCTCCCGCAGGAGATCCATCGATGCTGCCGTCATCTTCGCCACGAGATAGTGGTGACCACCGATCTCTTGTACCGCTGCGAAGAGCTCTTCCCCTTCGGCCAACGCCGCTTTCCGCGCGATCGCCTCCAACTCTTTTTTTAATTTCGCCTCGGTCGCCAGCAAGGTCCGGACCTTCTCACAAAGCTGAGCCGGTTCCGTCTGCAAAAGGGCGGAGAGTTCCTTGAGCAGATCCCTTTCGTCGGTGGCCATTCGTAAAGCCTCCCAACCGGTAACCGCTTCGATCCGACGCACCCCCGTCGCCACACTGCCTTCGGTGATGATCCGGAACGACATAATTTCGGCGGTATTGCGCACATGGGTACCACCGCAAAGTTCGTAGCTGTAATCGCTGATCTCCAACGTACGCACGCGGTCCCCATACTTTTCACCAAAGAACGCCAGGGCCCCCCGGTCCAAAGCGGTCTGATAGTCGGTCTCTTCGGCCCGGACCGTCAGGGCGGCAAAGATACGTTGGTTTACTTCCTTTTCCACCTGACGCAGCTGGTCTTCATCAACCCGTTGGTAATGATTGAAGTCAAAACGCAACCGGTCCGGAGCCACCATGGAACCGGCCTGCTGGACATGGGTTCCCAACAAACGGCGGAGCGCCGTGTGTAACAGGTGGGTCGCGGTGTGGTTTGCTGCCGTCATCTTACGCCGTGCCTCGTCCACCAACAGGGTATAGCTGACCGCTTCGCGGGGAAACTCCTCCTTTTTCGCCACCAAATGGACGATCTTATCCTGTTCCCTCTGGGTATCGACCACCGGAAAATCCACAAATGAACCGGGGGTGACTTCTACCCGGACCAATCCGGTATCACCCACTTGACCGCCGCCTTCCGCGTAAAACGGGGTCTCCGCGAAGACCAACCGGAAGTATTCATCATCGGCCCCAACCATCCTTAACTCGGTGGTTGCCTGCAATTGCGCATAACCGACGAACGCAGAATGGGGTCCGTCGGAAACAACCTCCCACCGGACATCTGTTTCGTCACTGCTAAAGTGGCCACCAGCCCGGGCCCGCGCCCGTTGGGCCTCCATCAAACGGTTAAACTCATCCAGTTCTACTTCAAGGCCTACTTCTTCCGCCATCAATTCCGTTAAATCCAGCGGAAACCCATAGGTATCGTAGAGCTTAAAGGCATCGGCACCAGGGATAACCTTTTTCCCTTGCGCCTGCAAGTCCCGGCTGAGGTCGGCAAACAACGCTAAACCCTTATCGAGCGTACGCCCGAAAGCTTCCTCCTCGGCCAGGATCACCCGGGAACAATGTTCGGCTTGCTCTTTAATTTCCGGGTAAGCCGCGCCCATCTCGCGAACGACCACCGGCACTAAACGGTGAAGCAGTGGCTCTTTCGCCCCTAAATTTCGGGCAAAACGGGCCGCACGGCGCAGAATCCGGCGCAATACATAGCCCCGTCCTTCGTTGGCGGGGAGCACCCCGTCGGCAATAGCAAAGGTTAACGCGCGGATATGGTCGGCCACAACCTGGACCGCCACCCGTTCTTCTTCCCCCTTCTGGTCGGCACCGGTCAATTCCAGGATCTCCTGGATGATCGGGGTAAACAGATCCGTGTCATAGTTGGATTTTTTTCCTTGTAAGACAGCGACGATCCGTTCAAACCCCATGCCGGTATCCACGTGTTTCGCCGGTAAATCCTCCAGCGTCCCGTCGGCTTTCCGGTTATACTGAATGAAGACGAGGTTCCATAACTCCACGTAACGCCCACAATCACCATTGACCTGGCACTGGTGCCCAGGGATATGCCCCTTATCACAACCCTCCGGCCCCAGGTCAATATGGATCTCCGAACAGGGACCGCATGGACCGGTCTCCCCCATCTCCCAGAAATTCTCCTTATCGCCAAAACGCATAATCCGTTCGGCGGGCAAGGGCGTCAGTTCACCCCACAGGGCCGCCGCTTCGTCATCGGTATGATGAACGGTAGCGTAGAGGCGGTCGATGGGGAGTCCCCAGACCTCGGTCAACAGTTCCCATGCCCATTGGATTGCTTCCCGTTTATAGTAGTCACCAAAGGACCAGTTTCCCAACATCTCAAAGAAAGTATGGTGGTAGGTATCACGGCCCACTTCATCCAGGTCATTATGTTTACCGCTTACCCGTAGGACCTTTTGGGAGTTGGTCGCCCGCTTATAGGGGCGGGTTCCGGTACCAAGGAAAACATCCTTAAACTGATTCATTCCGGCGTTGGTAAAAAACAACGTCGGATCGTCGGCCGGAAGTAGTGGTGAACTACGGACAAAGGTATGTCCCCGGTCGGTAAAAAACCGCACAAACTCACTGCGGATCTCGTTGGCTGTTTTCATCACTAATCGCTCCTTATTCTGGTCAACCATCTTCAGCCGCGCCGTTTGCTTGTCCGTCGGCGAATGGTGTTTCGCCCGCGCGCCCCTGATGGTAGTCTTTACTACTGCTTCATTTATGATTAATTCTACAAAAAAAGGGCCTCCCCTGCAAGGGGGGAGGCCCAATGAGTTTTAATGTTCAATCCGGATTATTGCCCCGCCCGATGTTGAAAGAACGCCAACGCCACCTCGGGGAAGAGGATATAGGAGAGGACATCTTCCTCGGTGAGCTGGCCGAAACCTTTCTCCGCCAACTCGTTGCGGGCCGCATCGATCCGCGGCTCCAGCAGATCGGCTGGACGGCAGGTGATCGGTTCTTCGTCGCCAATGATCAGCTTTTTAACTTCCGGATCGATCGGTGCCGGGGGACGACCATAATAACCGCGGACATAATCTTTAATCTCCTTCGGCACGACACCATAGCGTTTCCCGGTCAGCACATTCAACACCGCCTGGGTGCCCACCATCTGACTGGTTGGCGTCACTAATGGCGGATAACCCAGTTCCGCCCGGGTCCGCGGCACCTCAGCCAGCACTTCTTCGTAACGGTGCAGTGCATTTTGGCTCTTTAATTGGTTCACCAGATTGGAGATCATTCCGCCCGGAATCTGGTAGGAAAGGACCGCCGTATCCACCTTACGCGGTGTATCGAGATCCTTGTATTCGGCGCTTAAGTCCTTATAGTGCTGGTTAATCGGGGCAATTTTCGCTAAATCCAGGCCCGTATCATAAGCCGTACCCTGCAGCGCCGCCACCAACGACTCGGTCGGCGGCTGGGAGGTCCCCATCGCCAAGGCGGAAAGGGCGGTGTCAACCACATCAGCCCCGGCCTCGATTGCTTTTAAGTAGGTCATGGAAGCCATGCCGCTAGTGTAGTGGCAATGAAGCTGGACCGGTAGCCCGACTTCGGCTTTGAGCCGTTTAACCAGTTCTTCCGCGACATAAGGCATCAACAGTCCTGCCATGTCCTTGATACAGATCGAGTCGGAACCCATCTCCTTCAGTTGCTTGGCAAGCTCGACATAGGAGTCGATGTTATGAACCGGGCTGATCGTATAACAGATCGTGCCTTGAACATGAGCCCCCGCCTCTTTACAGGCTTTAATCGCGGTCTCCATATTCCGCGGATCATTCAAAGCGTCAAAGATCCGGAAGATTGTAATCCCGTTCTCTTTTGCTTTGAAACAGAAGGCCCGCACCACATCGTCGGGATAGTGGCGGTAACCAAGCAGATTTTGTCCCCTTAGTAACATCTGGAGCGGCGTCTTTTGGATCGTCCCGCGTAAAAGCCGCAGACGGGTCCAAGGATCCTCGTTCAAAAAGCGAAGCGCAGTATCAAAGGTCGCGCCCCCCCAGGCCTCCAACGAATGGAAGCCGATTTCATCGATGGCTGCCGCTACTTTCAGCATATCATCGGTTTTCATCCGCGTCGCCCAGAGGGACTGGTGGGCGTCGCGGAAAATCGTTTCGGTGATTCCCACTTTATGTGCCATTTACGTTTTCACCTCTTATTTTAGAATCGGACCGGTTTTTTAAGTTCCGGCCGGAAACAAGATCAATACAGAGCGGAGACAACTTAACCGAGACGGGCCAGCAGGATCCCCGCTGCCACCGCGGAACCGATCACCCCGGCCACGTTGGGCCCCATAGCGTGCATGAGCAGATAGTTCCCGGGGTTTTCCTCGGCCCCAACCTTATGCACGACCCGGGCCGCCATCGGAACTGCCGAGACGCCAGCCGCACCGATTAACGGGTTAATTTTTCCCCCACTCAGTTTACACATGAGCCGTCCAAACAACAAACCACCGATGGTACTAAAGGTGAACGCCGCCAATCCTAACAGGAGAATGCCAAGGGTTTGGGCGGTTAAAAACTGGTCTGCGCTGGTCTTCGCGCCCACCGATAAACCCAGGAAGATGGTGATAATATTGATCAGCTCGTTCTCTGCCGTCTTCGCCAACCGGTCTGCCACCCCCGAAACCCGGAGGAGATTTCCGAACATCAACGAACCCAAGAGGGGTGCCGCCGACGGCAGCAACAAGGCCCCAACCACCGTCACGATAATCGGGAAGAGAATCTTCTCCTTCTGCGAAACGGGACGGAGTTGTTCCATCACAATCATACGCTCTTTCTTCGGGACAACCAACCGCATTAACGGCGGCTGGATAAAGGGAATCAAAGCCATATAGGAATAGGCGGAAATGGCAATCGGCCCCAAGAGATCCGGCTTCAACCGGCTCGTCAGGTAGATCGCCGTCGGTCCGTCCGCTCCGCCGATGATCCCAATGGACCCGGCCGCTTGTAAATCAAAGCCCAAAACAATCGCTCCGAGCAAAGCAGCAAAGATCCCGAGCTGAGCAGCAGCCCCCAACAGAATACTTTTGGGGTTGGCCAGTAACGGACCGAAATCGGTCATCGCCCCGATCCCCAGGAAGATGAGGGGCGGATAGATCCCTAGTTCAACACCTTGGTACAGATAGTAGAGCAATCCCCCAGGCTGAAATTTCCCGTTGACCATAGAAGGCCCATCCATCAGACCCGCCAATGGGAGATTCGTTAGTAACGCCCCAAAAGCAATCGGTAATAACAATAATGGCTCGTACTTTTTGACAATTGCCAAGTACATTAAGCAGAAAGAGACCAGAATCATCAAACCTTGCCCCAGGGTCATCCCCGCCAGACCACTGGTCATCAATAGCGCTTCTAAATTTTTCAGCATGACGCGCGCCCCCCTCTACGACCGGAGGGATAGTAAGGGATCACCAGTATTGACCGCATCTTTCGGCTTGACGAAAATCTGGCCAACGGTTGCGTCTTCGGGGGCAACAATTTCGTTTTCCATCTTTAAAGCTTCCAGGGTCAAAAGGACCTGACCTTTCTTCACCTTGTCCCCTGGTTGCACGTTAATCTGTAAAATCGTTCCACCCAGGGGCGCTGGTAATGGTTTTTCGCCGGCAGCCACCTCTTGGCTTGCTGGAGCAGCAGCTGGTGCGGGGGCTGGAGCAGATACTGTCGGCGCAGCCGGGCTTACCGACGGCGCTGCAGCGGCACCCGTGTTCCCTTGCACAACCTCTTCCACACTAACTTCATAGACCTTCCCGTTAACCGTTACTTTAAAATACTGCATCTTGTTAAAATCCTCCCCGTTTTTTTATTTAAAAATAACCGAATTCGCTCATTACTCAACATCCGCGGGCAATGGCCAGCGCGGACAACTCCTAAAAGGTTTTAGCGCGCGGCAAGCGCACCTGCGATCGCGGCCACGACCTCTTCATCCGCCGCGCCCGTAGCACCTTGCGGAGCAACCCGGATCACCGCCTGTTGATTGGCGGGTAGAACCTTGCCGAGAGCAGCCATAATGGCGACCAATTCAGCATCGGCCAGTCCTTCCGAAGACTTTTGAACGGACAAGGACGTCGCCTTGGCCGGTTCCTCCTTCGGCGCTTCCTGCCTGGCAATCAACCATGAAGTAGCTTTCATCAGATACATCAAAAAGACCAAAACCAGAAACGTAATCGACATTCCTGTAACGAGAAGCTCGACTCCGACTGCAAGATTGTTCACAGCTTTTCCTCCTTTATTATTCTATCTTCTTTTCTGATCTGTTTGGACCGATAAACAAAGAAAAAACCGGTAAAAAACCGGTAAAAACCGGCTCACTTTAGACATGAATCTGGCTATTTTTCCCTAATTTAAGAAATGACCATATTCCCCCTATTGCCCTAAATACTACTAGATGTCAAGGCGAAAATCAATGAATTCTCTGTTACAATTTGATTGTGTTTTTGCTTTCAAAATTTAAGGTTCCAATTTTGCAGGTTTTTATCGATTTACCGCGAATGTTAATGTGACTTTTTTAAAGGAGGTGTGTCGTATTTTAATGGTAAATTTAAGCCTTAAAAAAGCCCCCTTGGCCGAAGCGCAAGTCACTATCACCAAAGTCCAGACCAAACGGGACTGGCGTGTCTTTATCAACCTTCCTTGGCTCCTTTATAAAAACGACCCCCACTGGGTACCACCGCTAAAATCCGAAATGTGGGATACGGTCAACCCGAAGAAAAATCCCCTCATGAAGTTAGGTCCCTACCAGTACTTCATCGCCTGGGTGAACGGACAACCGGCAGGTCGGATTGGAACTGGCATCGACGAGAAACTAAACCGGGAGAAAAACAAAAAAGAAGGTTACATCACTCTCTTTGAATCGATCAATGATTATCGCGTCGCTAAGGAGTTGTTTGACCACGCCACGGCTTGGTTAAAAGAACGGGGGATCACAGCCGTAACCGGCCCCCAGTCTCCGTCCAACGGCGACGACTACCGAGGGTTACTGATTAAAGGGTTCGACTCGGAACCGGTCTTATTGAACTCTTATAATCCCCCTTACTACGTAGACTTCTTTGAACGCTACGGTTTTACCAAATTCTTCGACCGGTACGCCTTTTATTATGATCTCTCCAAACCGGTCACTAAACGGTTCGAAGAATCCGTGGCGGCGCTCAAGAAACGGTACCGCTTTACCACCCGTAACCTTGATCTGAAAAACCTGGATCAGGAGTTGGTCGGCATCCAAAAACTACTGGTGCGCTCCTGGCCGGAAGACTGGCCCGATATGGTTCCGCCCAGCTTGCCCGAGATCCAGGACGAGGTGGACAAATTGCTCCCGGTCGCCGACAAAGACTTACTGGTGGTCGCCGTTGACGAACAGGGCGAGATTGTTGGTCTGGCGATTGCCCTTCCCGACTACAACCAGGTGTTCAAGCGGCTCAACGGGCGGCTTTTTCCGCTCGGCTTTATCAAATTCCTTTGGTACCGAAAGAAGATCGATGGTGGACGCAGTCTGATTTTGATGGTTGATCCGGCTTACCATAAAAAAGGCGTCTCCGCCGCCATGTATCTGCACATGTTCGAGAGCGCTCTGCAAAAAGGTTACCGGTATGGAGAAGGCTCAACCATCCACGAGTTCAATACGAAAATGGTCAACGATGCCATCCGCGCGGGCGGCGTTCTCTACAAAATCTACCGAATTTACAAAAAGGACTTATAATTAAATTCATTGATTTGTTCGGTCTTTAGTAACCTGTTTTTCATATAATTCCTGTACAATAAAGACCGGGAGCATTAAATTGTTACCCCTCCTTTTTCCTCCTTTTTAGCCTCTGCGTGCCGCAGAGGCTTTTTATTTTAAATGCTCCCACGCCTCCGTCACCACCGCTTCCGGATCGACGTCGGACTGGTCCGGCGCGCCTTTTTTCCAGTAGACCAGAAACTCGATATTTCCCTCCGGACCCAAAACCGGCGAATAAGTCAGCCCCAGGCAGCCTAAGTCGGCTGCTTGTCCCAGGGCTAATACCCGTTGGAGAACTTCAACATGGACGGCGGACGAGCGCACAACCCCCTTCTTTCCCACCTGGGCCCGGCCTGCTTCAAACTGGGGTTTGATCAAAGCAATAATCTCTCCGTCCGCCGTGAGGAGAGTCGTAAAAACAGACAGCACTTTGGCGATGGAGATAAAAGAAAGATCAGCCGTCAACAGACTCGGCAGGGCCGGCAACTGCTCAGGGGTCAAATAACGGACGTTGGTCTTTTCCATCACCACTACCCGCGGATCCTGCCGTAGTTTCCAGGCCAGTTGCCCATACCCCACATCAACGGCGATGACTTGTTTGGCCCCCTCCTGTAAGAGACAGTCGGTAAAACCACCGGTTGAAGCCCCCGCATCTAAACAGATCCGGCCTGCCACCTTCACCGGAAAAAGGTCCAAGGCCCGTCGTAGCTTAAAACCGCCACGGCTAACGTATGGTATCCCCGCGTCGACAATGATCTCCACATTGGTGGGCAGGCGGGTACCCGGTTTATCCACCACTTTTCCGTCGACACGAACCTGACCCGCCATGATCAACGCCTGGGCTTTGCTGCGGCTTTCCGCCAGTCCCTGTCCGACCAGCAAAACATCGATCCGTTCCCGTTCCATCTTCCGGCCCCATCCTTTCTTTACGCACCTCGTTTACATCACCCACCAGCTTACGTTGTTCCGCAGCTGTCCGCCATGGTTATTGTTCCTGATTCCTTTATTGTTTCTAAAGTTATACGGCAAACTTATCCTTCGTCAAGAAACAAGCCCCGAAGGGCTTCTTCATATCTTTCACAATATGCCAATTCTACGCTAAGGTAGCCAGATAATCGACGGCACTTAAAGCCGCCACCAGACCTTCACCCACGGCCTTCGCAATCTGCCACGGCTTCCCGGTGCAGTCACCGGCGGCAAAGACCCCTTGGACGTTGGTCCGCATCTCCCGGTCCACTTTAATGAAGCCGTTTTCCAATGCTAAATCCGGCATCAAACTGTCCAAAGGGAGACTTGCCCGTTCGATAAAGGCCCCTTCCACCTCGTATTCCCCGGCGGAAGTCTCGACCTTCGTTAGCCGCTCTTCACCATGGAGGCGGAGAACCCGCCCGGAGACCACTTCAATCCGCGGATCCAGACTCCGGTAGTCCCCTTTGTAGCGGGGAAGATAGTAAACCTGCGCGCAAATATCGGCCAGGAAGTTCGCATCCTTCTCGCCCTCTTCCAGTTCGGAAAGGAAAAACACCCTTTTCCCACGGAAAAACATCCCATCACAGGTGGCGCAGTAACTGACCCCTTTACCGACCAAGTTTTCCTCCCCGGGAATCGACGCCTTCTGGGGTGTTCCCGAGGCGATGATCACCGTTTTCGCCGCATACAAATGCTCCTTGCCCATGGCTTGAAAGCCGCCTTCTTCCAGCCAAAAGTTACGAATTTCATCTTCTTTCAGTTCTACCCCTTCCGCCAGCGCATGCTCCCGGTAGCTGGCGGCCAGGTCCGCCCCGCTAATCGCGGTAAAGCCTAGATAATTATCGACGCGGTGGGCTTGGCGCAATTTGCTACTAACCTTCTCTTTACCTACCAGCAAAACCCGCTTGTTTCTCCTTCTTCCGTTCACCGCCGCTGACAAACCGGCCGGGCCACCACCGATCACCAGAAGATCGTATTGTTCCATTCCACTCCCTCCTCCTTCTCTTTTTCCCACTCTTCTACGAAAATACTAGTTTGTCACCCACCCGGTGCTAGAGGCACCGCAGATTTGACCTAATGCTGTCCGCCTTCGGGGCTTGTCGCCCCCACAGCTTTGGTTTTCGTTTCTTCTACTTATTTTGTTCTCTTTCCAAAGATATCCTCCCCCACGGCAGGGTTTTTGCGTTAAAAAGCATAAATTTAATCGGGAGGAAACAATCTTTGTAGCAAAGCCTTTGCGTCGCCGCAAATGTGCACGGAAGAAACCGGGGATCCTGGTCCCCTTTGGCATTACCAATCGAAAGAGGCGTGTTAAATTGAAGAAGACAGTCATCATCACCGGTGCCGCCCGTGGTATCGGCCGGGCCTGCACCGAACTCTTTGCCGCCCATGGCTACCGAGTATTGATCAATTACCACCGTTCGGGCGCGGCCGCAGCCGAACTGGCCAATTCTTTACAAGAACGAGGCTACCGTGTTGCCCTTTTCCAGGCCGATGTCTGCTCCCGACCGCAGGTTGACCAGATGGTCGAATACTGCCAAGCCGAACTGGGTCCAGTCGATCTTTTAATCAACAACGCTGGAATCGCCCAGTCCCGTTTGTTCATCGATCTCTCCGTCGAAGATTGGGAGACCATGATCCAGACCAACCTCACTGGGGTCTTTCACTGTACCCAGAGCGTCCTCCGGACGATGCTCCCCCGCCAGCAAGGAAAGATCATCAACATCGCCTCCATGTGGGGACAAGTCGGTGCCTCCTGCGAAGTCCATTATTCGGCGGCAAAAGCGGGCGTCATCGGCCTGACCAAAGCCCTCGCCAAAGAGATAGGCCCCGCCAATATTCAAGTCAATTGCATCGCTCCGGGGATCATCGATACCGATATGATGGTGCCTTTCACCATTGATGAAAAAGCCGCCTTAAAAGAACAGACCCCGTTGGAACGGTTCGGCACCGCGGAAGAAGTGGCCGCATGCGCCCTCTTTCTCGCCTCCGAGGCAGCCAATTTCATCACCGGCCAGGTCATCGGGGTCAACGGCGGGTTCGTCGTCTAAAATAAATCCTTAACCCACAGCTGTCTGCCGGATAACAAAGCAAGGCGGCCCCACAGCCGCCTTGCGTCCTTCTTCTGCCTTGCTTTCCTCTTGTTTCTGCCCCTCGCTCAACCAAGTCAAAACTGGACTCCGTGCTTTAGGCTAAAAAACAATCTGTCCATTCTGGTCCAAACGGGCGTTGATATTTCGCATCTCCTTGTTCAACTTAAGCAGACGCCCACCGATATTGATAAAGACATTATCATAAACTTTTTCGGCTGAGATTCTCCCGTCCGCATCCACTTGCACATCAACACGGCTTCCGCCGATACTCCCCAACTCCCGAACGACCACGCCTTTACTGGCCTTGATCCGCCCCCCCCGGAAGACGCCGGGCAGACCAACAATTTTTACGCTGCCACCGGCTTCGAGAATGGAATTGTACGCACCCTTGCCTTTGACAATAATGTCCCCGGTCGCTTCGACAAAACTGTTTTGGATATAGTTGGCGTAGATCGAGGCTTCCGGATTATCAATTTTGCTGTAAAAACTACTGAGCCGACCCACTTTCCGCGTCAGCACCCCAAGCTGTTTCAGATCGATACTATGTTTTTTCCCGTCTACAAAGATCTTCAACTCGTTCAAGACTGAAGTCAAATCAGATAACTGGTCATCAGTCTCCAATTTCTGTTGGTACGCAAACAGTTCGTTGATGATCACAGGCGTATCTTTATACTTTGTCTCCAAAAGGCCATAAATGACTTCCCGTTCACTTAAGTTACGAAAGAGCTCTTCTTTTTTCAGTGCAGCAGCCGAATCCTCAACCTCAATGAAGATATTATATAAAGTTCTTAGCCCTTTTTCCAAGGCTTGCTGGGAGGCGCTGGCCCCACCGGCAATGATTTTGCTACTGATGATATTCCCATCGACCAGAATGCTGCCGGCTGCTTCCATATAAGCATTGGAGACGTTACGGCCGACCCGGATGTCGCCAGTTGCTTTAACACTATAGTTATCGCAGACATCCCCATTCACCACCACATCACCGTTGTAATCAATACTACCCACGCTGATATCAACGTCGTTTTCAACCTCGTAGATATTATAAACGAATAACGTATCCTGTATACTTATTGTACTAACTTCCAATAGGTTATGTAAATTAATAAAAGGCCAAAAAAATGTCGCCTTTTTGTTGATTTGCGATTATGATCCGGTTAATTTCTGCCTCAGCTTCCTTGAAAACAACAAAAACCCCAGAACAACTGGGGTTTAAATCTTCATGCTATGGCGCGCCCGGAGGGATTCGAACCCCCGACCTACAGATTCGAAGTCTGCCACTCTATCCAGCTGAGCTACGGGCGCATGCTCTCTTCGACTCAGTTTATTGTACCATACTCCTTCCTCTTCGACCAGTCCCAAAACTACAATCCTCTACCATTCCCCCGACAAAGATAAAGCCCTGACTAGAACAGTCAGGGCTGGCAGAACGAATTAACCATTACCACCGCTGGTTTTACTTGCGCATTACGGGTTTATCGCCTACATTTGCCTAGTACATTACACCTAACAATAACAGAATTAAAATCAAGAAAAGGATAAATGCTAAGGAATCATCTACATTCTTTAAGAAATCGAACATTAATTGCACCTCCCACCTAATTCTCACTATAAACTATGCATGTCGCTTCCGACTTGATTTAGGCAAAAAGTGCTTTCTTGCGCGACGGAACAGAATTAATTTTCGTTCAATTCCAGCAGGTGGTTACGGAGCTGGTTTTTCGCCCTCTCTACCGCTTTTATGACATAAGGGTCTTTACTCTTTGCCGTCAATGTTTTAACCGTGTTGATAATGCGCACGGTTTGGGCGAAAGAGCTATCCCCTTCTTTTTTTTCCTCCATCCGTTTCACCCCCCTATTATTTTATACCAACGCCAGCGGCGGGGTTATCAATCAGCTCAAAATAGGCAGCTAGCTCACTTGGGCCAATCTTCATCTGTTGGACCCCTCGCCCGAAAATTTCACAGAGAGCCAGGATGAACTGTTCGTCGATGGGCGAAAAGCCAGCTGGATCCGTAACATAGAGATAAAGATAAAGAGCATAATCGGACCCGAAACTAAGTTTTACCCCAAAAGTCTCCATAATGGTCGGGTCGGGAGGAACCAGCTTTGGGAGCAGGCGATGCTGGAGCGCGTAAACCTTTTTCTTATGTTCAAGTAAGATGCTCAACCGTTCCGTGGGGAAGGCTTCGCTGATGGTCGCAACCAGCTCCCGGAGGCCAACCGCCGACGCGGCTTCTTTGGTTCCGCAAAACCGTAGCCAACGGAGGATGATGGACCAACGGAAAGTTTCCTGTTGGATCAGTTCTTCCACTTCTGCCCCGGTAATCTCCCCGGTCACCCGGGCAATCTCTTCTTCTTGTTCTCTGCTCCACTGCACCCCTTCCTTGCTAACCCGGAACAAAGGGAAAAACAGGCAGATCATAATGATCACCAAACCCACCGCCACCAGGACAATCCGGGCCAGGACGATCAAGGGAAAAGAATAGAAAAGATTGGGCCAGAAGCTCGGAGGGCCGGGCTCGACTTCCAGTGGCAGGGTCAAATGTTCCCAAGAAGTATGGAGGATCACCAGCAGCAAAGGGAGAAAGATCAACCACCATAAAATCAAGGGATTTTTCCGGACCCACCGGTGGAAATAGGCAAGCGGTCGCTTCATCCCCCTCCCTCCTTTAATTTTTAACATATGAAACCGAGGCTCCGCTTTATGCCACTTCGCCCAGAAAAACGCAGAAAAAAAAGCCCTCGTAAAGGGCTTTATGGGGGAGAAGCGCAGGCTCGTCATTGTTCATTTCCACGCTGCCGATAGCGAATGAGCAAAAATTCCCGGATTAGAGAGAGGTTATTAAAGAGCCGGATACTGAAGGCAACCACGGCCCCCAAATAAATATCGATGCCGATGCTATAACCGAAATAGGCCAGCCCCACCGCCAGAAGGGCATTGGCGAAGAAACTGACGATGAACTTGGAAAAGATAAAATTCCCCTCCAGCTCAGCCCGCATCCCGCCGAAGATCGCGTCCACGGTGGCCAGGATGGCCAAAGCAGTATAGTTTTTATAACTAAGCGGGATCTCCCAGGGTAAAAAGAGGCCAATCCCGACCCCAAGGGCAATCCCGATCAGGGGGATCAGTAACATTTAAAGGACCTCCCCTTCGCCCACTATTTCCCAGCCTTCCCCGGCCTCATCCGTCTCCACTTCCGCTTCCCCGTCCACCGGGGTGGGTTCTTCCGTCTCCTCCGGCACAACCGCGGCATAATTAAAGACCGAACTGCCTCTATAGGGCGGAAGATAGAGGCTGTCTTTGATTTCAATCTTGATCCCCAATTCAAAGGGGAGGATCTGCGAATCAATAAAGCCCCCGGGGATCGTCAACGCCGCTTTCAAGGTAACCGCATCACCGATCGCCCGGATTATATAAGGCGGGGCCAGTTTTCTGGTGCCCACCAGGATTGTCGTCCCGGCACAACTAAAACCGGTCTGGGCAACCAACCGTTCCCCGTTCACGACGACCGCTTCGGCCCCGGCGGCCCACAACTCATTAACCAACAACTCCAACTGGTCATAGTGGACAATAAACAAGTTCGGATCTTCGTAACTCTTAAGGGGACGCTGAACATCGGTGAGGGTGATCTCCACCCCCGGACCGCGCAGCGGCGTCACTCCGGCCGCCATACGCAGGCTTTTCAGCTCCTCTTCCTGGTTGTACTCTTGAATTAGTTGGCGGAGTCGCTTTAACTCTTCTTCTTTTTTGTTCAGGTCGGTCTGCATACGGTTCCATTTAATCCCAAGTTCACTTGCGGTTGTAAATTGCGGAAGATAGGTTTTGACATTGGTCTCCGTCCGGAACTGAAAAACAAGCAACATCCCCAACAACATTGAAGCGAGGCCGACACCGATTTTCCAGCTATGCTTAGACATTGGCATTCGCCTTCTAACACATTTACTTTACCGTAATTATTCACCATAAAACCGAAAATTCCTCTTATCAACCGGTCAACCGGGGAAGAAAAAAGAACCCCGGGGGGATTCTTTTCAAGGATTTGCTCGCCAAATACTAGCGGCCGGGTCTAAGATCCGGGGTGCCCTTCAACGGCACAAGGATTATTGCTAACGGGTCGCTTTCTTACGACCAACTAAAACCCGTTTTAAGGTGTCCAAATGCTCCAGGGTTTTTCCGGCCCCCTTCACCACACAGGCCATGGGGTCCTCGGCCAACCGGACCTTCATCCCCAGTTCCTCCGCGACCAACCGGTCAAAGCCGGAGAGGAGAGCACCCCCGCCGGTCATCACGATCTCCTGGTTCATAATGTCGGCGACCAGTTCAGCCGGGGTCTTCTCCACCACTTGCCGGATGGCGTTGATGATCAGCGTGATCGGTTCTTTAAGCGCCCCGCGGATCTCTTCCGCGGTCACCACCACATTCTTGGGGAGCCCGGTAACTTGGTCCCGACCACGGGCTTCCCCACTCCGTTCTTCTTCATCGGGGAAGGGATAGGCCGAACCCAACGCAATCTTCAGCTGTTCCGCGCTGCGCTTACCGATGGACAGATGGTACTGCCGCCGCACAAAACGGATGATCCCGTCATCCATCGCATCGCCCCCGACCCGGATCGAGGTCCCGGCCACTACCCCGCCGAGGGCGATCACCGCCACATCGGTGGCCCCCCCGCCGATGTTGATCACCATGTTCCCCACGGCCTCCTGCACCGGTAGTCCGGCACCGATCGCCGCCGCCACCGGCTCCTCAATAAGATAGGCTTCTTTTGCCCCGGCACCCAGGGTCGCCTCGAGGACCGCCCGCCGCTCCACACTGGTAATTCCGGTCGGAATACTGACGACCACCCGTGGTTTCCGTCTAAACCGCCTTCTGACCGCTTTTTGCAGCAAGTAGCGGATGAGCTCCTTCGTCAACTCATAATTGGCGATCACGCCTTCCCGTAACGGCCGAATAGCAACCAGATGCCCGGGGGTACGCCCGATCATCTGCTCCGCCTCTTGGCCAAAGGCCAGAATCTCATTACTGCGGTCTTTCTTGATCGCCACGACCGACGGTTCCCGGAAAATAATCCCCTTTTCCTTCTCGTAAACCAGACTGTTGGCCGTCCCCAGATCCAGGCCGAGTTCTTTTGTAAAAAAGCGCTTAAAAATCGGACTCATCGGGCACATCCTTTTTGATGGAACAGTATCGATGTAATCATGGTCGCTTGCGCATCCGCCGCAGTACGGTGTTAACGGGCTTGGCCAATCTGCTTTTGCAACGCTTTCAGCTCCGCACCGGTTAACCGCCGGTACTGGCCTAAAGCTAAATCTCCCAACGACAAAGGACCGATGGCGATCCGTTCTAACTTTAAAACGGGGTGGCCCACAGCCGCGCACATACGGCGGACTTGCCGGTTCCGTCCTTCCCTTAAACCGAGTTTAAGGATAGCATTCCCCGCTTTAACCTTGATTATATCCACCGTCGCCGGAAGCGTCGGCCCGTCTTCCAGAACCACCCCTTGGCGAAGCAAGTTTAAAGCGTCATCAGCGGGCACACCACGGACCAAAGCCTGGTAGACCTTTTCAATCTGATATTTCGGATGGGTCAGCGCATAAGCCAGGTCGCCATCGTTGGTCAAAAGTAAAAGGCCGGTGGTATTATAATCCAACCGGCCCACTGGAAACACCCGGGGAAACCCCTTCGGCAAGAGCGAAAGGACCGTCTTCCGGCCCCGCGGATCCCGGTTGCCGGTGATATACCCCGGTGGTTTGTTCAGCATTAGATAAATCCCTTCCGAAACCAGGCTGATTGGCCGTCCGGCCACCGTAACCCGGTCCCGTTCCGGGTCCACCTTGACCCCCAGTTCCCTGACCACCTCGCCATTGACCGCCACCAGACCAGCGACGATCAGCTCCTCGGCTTTTCGCCGGGAAGCCACCCCACAGCGGGCCAGATACTTTTGGAGTCGTTCCATCGGTTCACCCCTTACTCCTTACCTTCCTGGTACTTGGTGAGCGTAAAATGAAAACAACTGCCCTTCCCCAGTTCACTTTCGACCCAGACCTTTCCGTCATGCCGTTCGATGATATGCTTCACGATGGATAAACCCAGTCCGGTTCCGCCCATCTCGCGGGAACGGGCCTTGTCCACCCGGTAAAAACGCTCGAAGATCCGGGGAATGCTATCCTTCGGAATCCCGATTCCGGTGTCACAGACAATGAACTCCTGTTCATCACCGCGGTTGTACTCCTGAACCTTAATATGCCCGCCCGGTGGCGAATACTTGATCGCATTTTCGATCAGATTAACCAGTACTTCCCGGATCTGGTCCTCATCGGCCCAAACCGCCGTTGGCCCCAGTTCCACCGATAAAGTGATGTTTTTCTCCGCCAACCGTTCCTGGAGCGTCAGCCGGACCTCTTCCACCAAAGGCGCAAGGTACAGTTTACTCCGGTTCAATTCGGTCTGGCCTGATTCGATCCGCGAAAGATCCAACAAGTCGGAGATCAAACGGTTAAAACGGTCCGTCTCCTGGTACATGATGGTTAAGAACCGCTTTGTTGTTTCTTTGCTCTCCAACCCCCCATCGAGTAAGGTTTCGATAAACCCTTTAATCGAAGTCAATGGGGTACGCAGTTCATGGGAGACGTTGGCCACAAAATCGGTCCGCATCGTCTCCAGGCGGCGCATCCGGGTGAAATCGCGGACAATCGCCAGAACGCCCTGGCCTTCCTCCTCTTCGCCCAGACGGATCGGGATAATCTCCACTTTCAGATAGGATTTTTGGGGTGTATCCATCTGAAACTCACGGCTCTGCGGTTCCCCAGTAACAAAAACCTGGTGGAACATTTCCACCAGTTCAAATTCACGCCAGACTTCCCGCGGGTATTTCCCCAAGGCCGAACCGTGATCGATCTGAAAGATCTTTTCCGCCGCCGGATTCAAGAAGGAGATCCGGCCGCTGGAGTCGGTGGCCACCACCCCTTCCACCATGCTGAAGAGGAGGGACTCCATCTCTTCCCGTCCCTTTTTCTCCCGGGCGATCCGTTGTTCCTGTTCATTCAGATGGCGGTAGGTTTTCTTGAGGAACTTCTGATAGGACGCGAACTGAAGCTCTGGATCCAACGCCCGCATGGTCTTCCACAATTTCTCCATCGGGTTTAAAAAGAAACGGATCAGCCAATAGCCGCCGATCACGAGCCACAACAAGGCGAGAGTAGAAACACCGGGTCGGTTAAACCCGGCCAAGACCATTGCCGCAGGCAAGAAGAGCAAGATTATACTGATAATAAATTGGAGACGCAAGCGGCGCATGCTTACTCCTCCCGGATCCGATAACCAACACCACGGACCGTCTCCAGCCAGTAGGGTTGCGCCGGGTTATCCTCGATCTTCTGACGCAAGCGGCGCACGTGCACATCTACCGTTCTGGTGTCCCCAAAAAATTCGTAACCCCATAGATTCTCCAAAAGGTACTCGCGGGAGAAGGCTCGTCCCGGGTGTGACATCAACAAATGAAGCAGATCGAATTCTTTTGGGGTGAGCTCGATCTCTTTTTCATGGACCAACACTTTATGCTGGCGAAGATCCATCTTGATCGGCCCTAGGATCATGGTTTCCTTCTCTTCCACTTCCAAGAAGTTCTTGTCCGCCCGCCGCAAGACCGCCCGGATCCGCGCGATCAACTCCCGCGGAGAGAAAGGCTTGGTGACGTAATCATCAGCGCCCGACTCCAACCCCAAGACGCGGTCGGCTTCCTCCGCTTTTGCGGTCAAAATGATGATCGGGATATCGCGGGTAAGTTTATTTTGGCGGGTCCGACGACAGATCTCCATCCCGTCAATGCCCGGTAGCATCAGATCAAGGAGAATAATATCGGGGTGTTCCGCTTGGATCTTTTCCCAACCCTCTTCCCCGGTTTGGGCCTTCGAAACCAGCCAACCTTCTTTTTCCAGATTATAGGCAACCAATTCAATAATATTCGGTTCATCTTCGATAATCAGAACACGTTCTTTTGACATACCGCTTCCCTCCGCTCTAATAAAAGATATACTTAAGACCAGTTTATAACACCTGACTTTTACTGTCAACCTTTATTGACCAAGCCCACCTGGCTTTGGACCATAAAAAAAGGGGGTGCTCCCCCTTACCGAACGGCGATTGTGGCCATTTGCATCCATTTGGCCCACTCCACCCATGCTTTCTTCATCAATTCCTCTTTGTTTGCCTGGAGTTCCTCCAGGGCCCGCCAGCGGAGACGGATGGTTTCCCCTTCTTTGGCCGGTTTTTTCTCGGCCATCACCAGGTGGCAGACGGGGGGAAAGAGCACACACCACCAGTTTTGACCCTGTCCCTGCCCTAAAACCACCCGGAGGGCTTGGTATTCCCCCGACGGTAACACCCCAAACTCATAACTCCGCGCGGGAAACCCGTACGTCCCCACCGTAACCGCCGCCGGGTAGGAAAAGCCATGTTTCACCAGTTCGTCTTCGGCCGCTTTCGCCAGTGCTTCTTTGTTTTTTTCCAAGATGACCAAGGCCGTCGCCCGGTCCTCCACCGCCGCCAAAAGCGCCGCGGTTTCCTTTAAGATCCGGTCGCGAACCAGCAGTTTAACCTCTTGGTCCGCCGGGCGGTCACTGTTGGCCAGAACATGAAGGCGGATGAGATTATCCGCGCTGAAGGCGACGACCGCCTCGTCCGTTGCCCACGGAGGACTCCCCATTAAGGTTAAAAGGACACCACCAATTAAACATAGAATAATGACGGTTATGATTCGTGCCTTCATCTTTTCACTCCTTTACCCGTTCATCGCCGATATAGCGCCGGATGTTTTTCAAGGCCGTTTTCTCCAACCGTGAAACCTGGGCCTGCGAGATCCCAATCTCCTCGGCGACTTCCATCTGGGTCCGCCCATCGAAGAAGCGCATCTTCAGGATCTCCTTTTCCCGGTCGTTTAAGCGGGACATCGCTTCGCGAATCGAGATCCCTTCCAGCCACTGGTTGTCTAAATCCTTGTCATCACTGATCTGGTCCATCACAAAGATGGGATCGCCCCCGTCATGGTAGATGGGTTCGAACAAAGAGATCGGTTCCTGGATCGCATCCAGCGCAAAGACGATCTCTTCCCGGTCGATGTTTAAAACCGCCGCAATCTCGGCGATCGTTGGCTCTTGGCCGTTTTTACTGGTCAGCGCATCCCGGACCTGCAGCGCTTTGTAGGCAATGTCCCGCAGTGAACGGCTGACCCGAATCGGATTATTGTCCCGTAAATAGCGGCGGATCTCACCGATGATCATCGGGACCGCGTAAGTGGAAAACTTAACATTTTGTGACAGATCAAAATTATCGATCGCCTTCATCAAACCAATACACCCGACTTGAAAGAGGTCATCCACATTTTCGCCCCGGTTATTGAACCGTTGGATCACACTGAGCACCAAGCGGAGGTTACCCTGGATCATCTCCTCACGGGCCTGTCGTTCGCCGGTCTTGATCCTACCCAACAGTTCCCGCATCTTCGTGTTGGTCAAAACCGGAAGTTTCGAAGTGTTAACCCCACAAATCTCTACTTTGTTTGGGATCATCTGCTCTCCCTCCACTGGCTTTTGGCCGTTCCTTACTAGGATTATTGCCATAATTTTTGGTGGATATACTTCATGGCCCCGCTTTATTTGAAAAAATAGGTAATTTTACCCATAAAAAATGACCGGTGTCTACCGGTCTTTATCCTCCTTTTCGGCCAGGCGATAACCATAATTCCGCTGGTAATAATTGTTGTATTCGCCGGAAAGGATTGCTTCCCACCATTTTTGCTGCTTTAGATACCAATCGACCGTCTGCGCCAGTCCCGCTTGAAAATCGATCTGGGCTTCCCACCCCAGTCCCCTCCGGATCTTACCTACCGCCACCCCATAGCGGCGGTCATGCCCCGGCCGGTCGGCGACAAAGCGGATCAAGTGCTCCGGTTTCCCCAGCAGTTCCAGGATGGTCCGCACCACCTCCAGGTTGGTCCGTTCACACCGGGCCCCAATGTTATAAACCGTACCTGGCCGACCATTCAACAGCACCCGTTCGAGGGCACGGCAATGGTCATCCACATGGATCCAGTCCCGAACCTGTAACCCATCACCATAAAGGGGGATCGGCTCATCCCGAATGGCGTTGATGATCGCGAGCGGAATCAGCTTCTCGGGAAACTGGTATGGCCCGTAGTTATTCGAACAACGGGTGATCAAAACCGGCAACCCGTAAGTTTTGAAAAAAGCCATCGCCAGTAAATCGGCCCCCGCCTTGCTGGCCGCATAGGGACTATTCGGCGCCAAAGGCGACTCCTCGGTAAAGCAGTCTTCCGGGCCCAGGGCACCGTAGACCTCATCGGTGGAGATCTGGAGGAAACGTTTCACCCCATGGCACTGGGCCAAAGTCAAAAGATTAAGGGTACCGTTGATATTGGTCTCCGCAAAGACCAGAGGTGCATCGATACTGCGGTCGACGTGGGACTCGGCCGCAAAATTGATTACCGCATCAAGACCCGCGGCAAAGTAGGGCTCCAACTTTTTCCGGTCATTGATATCAGCATGGAGGAAGCGGTAGCCAGCATAAGCGGTCAAACCTTCCGTATTGGCCAGATTCCCCGCATAGGTCAACAGATCCACATTAATCAAGGTCGTCTCCGGGTAACGATGGAGAAAATAGCGGATAAAATTGCTGCCGATAAACCCGGCCCCACCCGTCACTAAAATACGCATCGGTCCACTCCCCCTAACCGTCTTTGCGCCCCCAGTCGTAAGGGATCTTCATCCGGGTCGTCGGCGCATGTGGTGAAAGCCGATACTCATCCGGTTCGGCGTAATTGTAGGGCTCGGTTGGACAGTTTAAGACCAGTGCTTCCTGTTCACTAATACACTTAAAGCCATGGTAAACCCCGGGCGGAATCTGGAGCAGCTTTGGATTATGCACCCCCAGATAATACTCATCCAGCTTTCCCCGGGTCGGCGAGCCTTCCCGGTCATCAAACAAAGCAACCTTCATCATTCCCGTGAGGACCGTAAAATTGTCATACTGCTTCTTATGGTAATGCCAAGCTTTGATCACTCCGGGATAGGCGGTGGTGATATAGACCTGACCGAACCCCCGGAAAAACGGGTCATCGCAGCGTAAAATCTCCATTAACCGGCCTCTTTCATCCGGAATTACCTTTAACTCTTTGATGACCACCCCTTCAATCACAAAAACACCCCCTGTTCAATGCTATGCCAAAGGGGGGGCTCTTAAGACCGAAAGTTAAATTTCCCGTTTAAAACAGCAGGAGTTTACTTCTGCACCAAGAAATATAGATTAGGACCAGTATAAATCGGTTTTTCCTGAGTTTTCTTCATTTTTCGTCGATTTTTACACAATTTACCACCAATTAAAACATTAATTCAGCACTAATTACGGAGGGATTCTTTTAATGCGTCGCTGCTTCCATCGTAACCACCTACTCCCCATCATTCTGCTGGGCCTTTTTTTATTGCTAAACAGTGCCCAAACCGCCCAGGCCAATGACATAGTTTTTCAGCTCAATAATCAGGGTCTTACGATCCTGAGTGATAACCAGTTTCGACTTGGCCCGGTGACCCTCTTTCTCAACCCTTGGCTCTTTACCGAGCTGGAGCAGAACGAAACCACCTTCGGCTTGAAAACAGGCGGCTTTGACCTTGGGATCGGTCAATTTCACCTTACCATCGGGCGACAACTAAACGCCTTCGGACCGGGACGTTATACCTTTCCCCTCCTTGCCCCTTTAGGCAAGGGAATCACCGCCGAAGGCCTCGACCAGATTGCCTATTCCTTTACTACCAAACGGTTGGCCTACAAGAAACTCTATGCCTGGGTCCCAATGGACGATGAATTCCGCATCCTCCTGGGCCAAAGGGCCACCTATGATCTGGGCCCTTTTACCTTTGGCTTTGCTGAAACCGCCCTCGCCAAGGAAAGGCTACCCGACTTTTATTACTGGCCTTTACCTTTGGTTCCAGTCGCCGTCTACCAACTGGTCGACGACCACTATTTACACTCGCCGGGTCGGGAGCAAGCCCTTAAAATCTGGGGTGAAATCGACCTGACCCTCCGTCTAGGACCCAACTTCAAGCTTTACGGCGGTTACCTGATTGACGAACGTCCCCTCCCCACTTGGCTGGAGGATACGGCATTAAACAAGGCAGAAAAATCAACCGCCGACCGCAAACCCTGGAAAGTGGGCTACCAGGGAGGCGGCGAATGGAACCAGCCGCTCGGGATCAAAGGATTGAAGCTTTATACCGAATACACCCGGATCAACCAGTACACCTATACGAATGAAGATCCTTTTTTCACCTACACCTATAAAGGAAAGCTCTTAGGAGGCCCCTTAGGTCCGGACAGCGACCTCCTCAATGTGGAACTGGTCACCACCGGCGGTGAGACCTGGACCTTCGCCCTGGCCTACTCCCGGAAGCGTCAAGGGGAGGGGCGCCTCGGTGACCTGTGGACCGACCAGCCCGGCCAGAGCGAAGTCTTTCTAACCGGCACCGTGGAGACCACGGATCAGATTGCCCTCACCACGACCAAGCGGATGGGCCTCTCCGACCAGGTCGCAATGACGCTCAGTTTAGCCCGGATCAGCAATGACGATCATCAACCGGGCGCCGTTACCCTCCGGCCGGAGATTACCGTCACTGCCCGTGTTAGCTGGTAGTAGAGAACGAACGAAGCACAAAAAGAGTCTTCTTCCAATAAGGAAAAAGACTCTTTTTTTTATTTAATCACACCAATTTTACAGGATAGCCCGTTCATTCGATAAATCGCAGTAACTCAATTTTCTTCCCTTCGGTTCATCCATAAACCACTATCGTTCTTTTTTAACTTGATCTCCTCTTAATGTGCTGGTCACAAATCCACAGCCTGTGCCCGCTTTTGATAATTCTTAATATAGTCAAGCATAAAGGCCAACATAACTCCAACGAAGAGCGCCAAAACTCCAGCAATTGCTGTATTTTTAACCGTTGAGGGTGAATGCTTTCGCTCCGGAATCACCGGAGGCTCGATCGTAACAAACGAATAATTCCGCTCGATTCCTACCTCCCGGCGGGTATCCTCCAGGATGTTATAAGACTTAGTATAATTGCTTCTGGCCGCGGTATGCTCAGCCACCAATTTTTCATACTCGGCAATGCTTTCGGGAGCAACATTCAATTGTCCTTTAAAGTCAAGATAATATTGTTCGGAAATAGCTAGGTTTTGGGGGAGAAAAACAAGGTTATTACGCTTTTGAAAATCTGCCAGTTCCTTATTAATCAGCTCAAACTCGGCTTTATTACGATTAAAATTTGCCTCCGCCACCCGTAGCCTGTTCGTGGTATAAACATTAATACGCTGGGCAACTTGGACTTGATACCTGTTTTTTACCAGACTTATGAGTTCATAGGCTTTTTGGGGGTTATCCCAGATAATTTCCAGCCGGATGTTTTTTGCCTCAGTGGCATTGATCGAAAGTGCTCTACGTAACCCTTCAATTGTTTCTTCGTTTACTTCCATTCCTGTCTTTTCTAAGATCCCTTTTAAGAAATTATCTGAATGAATCACATCTCTGACCATGCTAACTTGGCCAAAGGTTTTAGCAAAGCTTCTTTCGGCCTCAAGGGCGAACAAGGTATAACTCCGGTATTTTTTGGGTATGAAGAAAAATGTGACACTGCCAACCACGACCACGGTGATCAAAAAGATCGCCGCAATTAACTTCCACGATTTTAATAAAATCTGAAATACTTGCATCAAATCAATTTCGTCATCATATCCATATTGGGGTTGTACTTCCTGGTTCATACTTACACCTCTTTCCGCTTTGAACTAGACACATTAATTATTAAAACCCTTTTAAAGCTTTACTCTTTCGCGGCCGCCACTTGTTGTTGCCGCTCTGCCCACGCGTCTTTTTTTCCTTGCCCGACCCCGAAATAGTGGAACCCAGCTTCCTCCATCTGCTCCCGCTGATAGATGTTTCTGAGGTCGAAGAAATACGGCTCTTTAAGGAGTTTCTTGACCCGTAACAAATCCAAACTCCGGAATTGGTTCCATTCGGTTAGGACGACCAAAGCATCACAACCCTCGATCGCCTCATATTCGTTCTGACAGTACTCGATCTTGTCTTTTAGGTTGGCTAAACGCCATTTGGCTTCAACCATGGCCTTAGGATCGTACACCCTGAAAGTAGCGCCTTGTTTTGCTAACTCATTGAGGATCACAAGGGCTGGCGACTCCCGCATGTCGTCGGTGTTGGGTTTAAAAGCCAGGCCTAAAATGGCGAGCTGCTTTCCAACCAGACTTCCTAAACCCTGCATAATCTTGGCCACCATCAGCCTTTTTTGCGCTTCGTTCGCTTTTACCGTCTGTTCAATCAAAGTAATCGGCGCCCCGTACTCCCGGCCAATCTTCGCCAGCGC
>DUQQ01000077.1 GCA_012837705.1 Hydrogenispora sp. | reverse complement strand
GTGGCGGCCGGGCCGCGGGAAAGCTTAACGTAATCCGGGTGCCGACCCCCAACCGGCTTAGAACTTCGTAATGGCCGTCATGATGGTCGATAATCCACTTGGCGATAGCCAGTCCCAGACCGGAGCCGCCGGTTTTCCGGGCCCGCGACTCATCAGAACGGTAAAAACGGTCAAAGATACGGGAGACATCGGCCGGGGCAATCCCGATCCCATCATCCTGCACCAGGATCTTGACGGTATCGTTCTCGGCTTCCACTTTAAGCCGGATCGCTCCCCCCGCCGGGGTATATTTGATACTGTTATCCACCAGAATGCGGAGGGCTTGTTTGATTAAATGCTGGTCCGCTTTGAGGTAAGCCGGAGCAGCCAGTCGCATTTGGAAGGTGTGGGCCGGATCGATCAGGCGGGTTTCGCGCACGATCTCCGCCACAATTGCTCTTACATCAAAGACCACTTTCTCCAGATGAATCGTTTCGTTGTCCCCACGGGCGAGAAAGAGCAACTGCTCGACCAGGACTTTCATGTTCTCAGTCTCGCTTTTAATGGCGTCGATCGCTTCTTGCATCGTTTCCTCATCATGTTTGCCCCAGCGGTCGAGGAGATTCGCATAACCCTGGAGCACCGAGAGGGGAGTACGCAACTCATGGGAGGCATCCGCCACAAAACGGACTTGCGATTGGTAGGCTTGATTAATCCGCTGCAGCATATCGTTGATGGCATAAGCCAGGTCTTTCAGTTCTTCCTGGGAGGTATCGATGGAAAGCCCTTGGTTCAGCTCACGAGCATTGATCGTACTAATCGCCCCCGCCAAGCGTTTAATCCCAGCACCGGTGGGCTCGGCTTCACTCATATCCTGGTGAATGCTTTTCGCGGTCTCCACCATCTCGGCCAGGGGTTTCAAGGTGTGGCGAATTACTTGGTTGTTGGTGCTAATCCGACCGATAAAGTAAAGGACCTGGCTACCAACGAGAATCAGCAGGATAAAGTAGAAGGGACGAAACTTCGCGCCCAAGGCATAGACGATTTGGACGGGCGTCTCCGCGACCACCAATGCCATGTGGTAAGTTGCCGCTTCCAAACGGTTAATGAACGTTTTTTCCGGTTCCGCAGCGGGCAGGGCGATCCAGCGCCTAACCTCCGGGTTGTTTAAAGGAAGCAAGCTTTGGATAAAGGCCGGTAAACGCAGGCCTTTGTCCAGACGATCCGCAAAGAGAATCTCATAGCCGGCGGCTGCAACCGCTGGTGTGGCCGTTGATTCAGCCAATAATTCGACCCTGTTTTCATAGGCGGCAATGATTTTTTCGGCTCCGGCTTCAGCTTGCCAAAGGGTAATACCAAACAAGAGCTTGCAAAGGAGAAGATTGAGGGAGATAAAAACCGAGAGGAGCATCCCCAGCATCCGCAAGTTAAGCTTCAAGACCAATGAGAACCGGACTTTTTCACCGAAACCACTACCGGCCGCTGGTTTTTCTTTCTTATTCATCTTTGATTATATACCCGACCCCCCGCACGGTATGAATCAACTTCAAGCCGAAGGGTTCCTCGATCTTGGCGCGTAAGTAACGGATATAAACATCAACCACGTTTGTTTCGCCCGTAAAGTCATAGCCCCAGATCCGTTCCAGCAAGACTTCCCGTTGCATCACCATATTCTTGTTTTCCAAAAGGAACTGTAATAAGTCAAACTCTCTTTTGGTCAGCTCCACCGGTTGGGTGCCGACCCAGCATTCCCGGCGGACCGGATCTAAACGGAGCGCACCGACCACCAGGTTCCCCTGTATTGAAACCGAGCCGCGGTTCTTTCGTAAAGCGACACGGATCCGGGCCAGCAATTCTTCAATCGCAAAAGGCTTTGTGATATAATCATCGGCTCCCCCGTCCAGGCCAGTGACTTTGTCCACGACCGTATCGCGGGCGGTCAGCAAGATAACGGGAACATTAGAAAACTGGCGAATCCGGCGCAGGACTTCAATTCCATTAAGCCCTGGAAGCATAATGTCAAGGAGAATTAGGTCAAAGGGCTGGGCTTGCGCCAACGCCAAGCCCGCCCTTCCTTCAAAAGCCTTCTCAACTTGATAACCCTCAAACTTCAGTTCAAGTTCGATAAACCGGGCGATCTTCTCTTCGTCTTCAATAATCAGAATGCGCTCCATCGCTTTCATCCTTATCTTCATCTTTCGCTATGTTCTCAACCGCGTTCACTACTGAATCAACAGCCCGCACCGTCGCCTGGGATACCTTTTCCATGGCCTCATTCACCTCAGTTTGATCGATATCCGGACCGCTAAACCGGTACCGATAGCCGAAGAATAGGCCCAAGATAAGTAAAGGGATAATAACCCAGAAAGCAAAGAGGAGGAGAAGGACTAAAACGGTCACCGGCAGCGTAATGATGCAACCATCATCCTTAATTACCTCAAAGTGGTTGATGTTTCCTTTATGAATCATCCTTCCACACCAGCGCAAAAAGGTACCAACCAGTTCCCCAAAAGAGCGGCCCTTGTCCCGCGTCCCTTTATGATTCCGCGAACGACTACGGCCTTCCTCGCTATGCGTATCGGCCTTGGAGTTGTAATACCCGGCGGCTTCGGGCCTTTCAATTTTGTTCTCTTTTTCCAGTCTAATCACCGCTTCGAGCATATCGCCCTCCACTTCCTCCAGGATTTTTTTGGCCTCTTCATAGGAGATTTTCTTGGCATAATCCCGTAGTCTTTGCACTTGATCGAAATCGACCATTGCTTTAACCCCCTTCAATTTTTCTAATATGAATCATAACATCCGATCCTTTGAAGGTCCTTTGGACAAGATTAAAATTTCATTAGAAAGTCCGTGCCTACCAGATAATACATTAGATCGCAATTCCCCTCCGGGGAAAGGACCGGCAACCAACGGGCCAAGGAAAAAAGCGCCCTCCGCCGAAGCAGAGCGCGCTTTTTCATTTCTAGAGTCCATTACTGAAATCCTGCCTAAATTGGGCCACCAATCGGCTTTGCCAATCAGAAACGGGTTTTAATTTACCAAAGAAGAAACGAAGCACGTTGGGCTCCTCGACAAACGCCAGCCCTTCGATTAATTTACGGTTGTCATAAAGCCAAAGGATGCGGTCGATCGTATATTTAACTTGCGAAAGGGTAAAGACCCGACGCGGCAGGGCCAGGCGAACCAGTTCCATATCGGCATACTTCTCCTTTCCGTCCGGTTCCCTTGCTTCCGAGAGGGTCCCCCGCTCCATCCCCCGGACCCCACTGGCAATGTAGAGTGCAGCAGCAAGCGCCCCCGCCGGATACTGACTTTGGGGAATATGCTCGACAAACCGCCCCGCATCGAGATGGCAGCCCAAACCGCCGGCAGGCGTAACCACTGGGATCCCGTGTTTCTGCAATTCCTGCACCATATAGGCGATGAATTGGGGCGCGTGACTGATCATGTCCTCATCCATCGTCTCTTCCAAGCCAACCGCCAGGGCTTCTATCTCCCGCACGGACATTCCACCGTAGGTTAAAAAGCCTTCATAAAGCGTTACCAACTCCCGCATCGCTTTATAGGCCTCTTCATTGTTGGTACAGATCCCGCCGCCCCGGGCGCAGCCGAGCTTACGGGCGGAGAAATAAATAATATCGGAACAGTCAGCAATGATCCGGGTAATCTCCGGAATCGACCGCTGTTGGTATTCCGCCTCCCGTTCCTTGATAAAATAAAGGTTGTCCGCCAGCAAACTGGCGTCAAGCACCAGCATGATACCGAATTCATCACAAAGCTCCCGGATCGCCAGGAGGTTGGCCAAGGAGAAAGGTTGTCCCCCAATTAGGTTAGTCCCCGCCTCCATTCGCACAAAGGGAATCCGGTCCGCACCGTACTGCTCAAACAAACGGCGTAATTTATCAAGATCAATATCACCCTTGAACGGATGATCGCTGGTCACCTTTAACCCTTCGTCAATCAGAACTTCCTCAATCGTCCCACCTTGCAAAACAATGTGCGCTTTCGTGGTGGTAAAATGATAGTTCATCGGCACAACGGAACCCGGTTTAACATAGGCTTTGGCCAAGATATGTTCGCAAGCCCGTCCCTGATGGGCCGGTAAAAAATACTTTTTGCCGAAGATTTCCTGGATTTTCTTCTCCAGTTTAAAGTAGGTCTCCGACCCTGCGTAACTATCATCGGTCTCCATCATAGCGGCCAACTGCCGATCACTCATCGCGTTGACCCCACTATCGGTCAACAAATCTAAGTAGACGTCCCGGTTCTTCAGTAAAAAAGTATTGTTTCCCGCCTCCGTGATGGCGGCCAAACGCCGCTCCACTGGAATGAGGTTTAGTTTCTGCACAATCCGGGTCTTGTGCATCTCCAAAGGAATCTGCTCACCACGATAAAACCTTACTACCGACATTTTAATCCTCCTGCTTTTTATTTTTGCAGGAAATCCACCCATACTACCTTCCTGCATTACATAATTATACATTAGCCGCTAAATAAAAGCAATTTCCAGTCTTATTTTACAAACCTGGCCTTCCGTGCAACCAATAAGATGACACCGATTTTCTTAAACTTCGACCCCGCATTAATACGCCCTATTTAAACTGCAATTGATAGAGCTGGGCGTAGATCCCATCTTGGACGATCAGCTCTTCATGGGTGCCCTCTTCCACAATCCCATCTTCGGCCAGTACCAGAATACGCTGGGCGTTTTTGATTGTGGATAGACGATGGGCAATGACAAAAGTGGTCCGGTTCTTCGCCAACGCTTCCAGGGACTCCTGGATCACCTTTTCGCTCTCGTTATCCAACGCCGAAGTGGCCTCGTCAAAGATGAGGATCGGCGGATTCTTCAAAAAGACCCGGGCAATACTGATCCGTTGTTTCTGCCCGCCGGAGAGTTTGACCCCGCGTTGGCCGATGTCGGTCTCATAACCTTCGGGCAAGTCCATAATAAAATCGTGGGCATTGGCCTTTTTCGCCGCGGCGATCACCTCTTCCACCGTCGCCTCCGGTTTACCGTACCGGATATTCTCCAGGATCGACCCGGCAAAGAGATAAACATCCTGTTGAACGATGCCGATCTTGCGCCGGAGGGATTTCAGTTTGATCTCCCTAATGTCGATCCCATCCAGGGTAATCCGGCCTTCCGTTACTTCATAAAAGCGGGGAATCAGGCTGCACAAGGTAGTCTTCCCTACTCCGGACGGTCCAACCAAGGCCACGTACTCTCCAGCCGCCACTTTTAGATTGACCTGGGAAAGGACATTGGTTGTCGTGCCCGGATAACGAAACGTTACCCCCTCGAACGCAATATCCCCCTTTACCTCGTTTAGCTCTACCGCATGCCGGGCATCCACGATATCAGGGGCAATCTGAAGAAGCTCGTAAAAGCGGTCAAACCCGGAGAAGCCATTTTGAAACTGTTCGCCGAAATTGACCAGTTTTTTGATGGGATCCAAAAAGGTATTGATGTACAATAAAAAGGTGACCAGATCCAACGTGTTCACCTGGTTGCCCCGGATCAACAAGGCGGCCGCAATCACCACCGCCACATAAATCATGGAGCTGAAGGCGGTAATCCCACTATGGTAGCGCCCCATGTAATAATAACTGTTCTTTTTACTCTCCAAATACCGGTAGTTATTACGGTGGAACTTCTCCAGTTCCAGGTGTTCGTTGGCGAAGGATTTGACCACCCGTACCCCGGAGATGCTATCCTCAATGCCGGCGTTGATCGCCGCCACCCGCGCCCGGTTTTTCTGGAAAGCCTGGCGCATTTTTCGGTTGTAATGGTAGGCAAAGAAGATCATCGGCGGAATGAAAGCAAAGACAATCAAGGTCAGCGGCGCATTGATCGTCATTAAAATCAAGAAGGAACCAACTAACTTCACGGTGGAGATCAATAAATCCTCCGGCCCATGGTGATACAGCTCGGTGATTTCGAAAAGGTCATTGGTAATCCGGGACATAATCTGGCCGGTCTTCTGGTTGTCATAGTAACTAAAGGACAACTTCTGGAGATGGGCAAAAAGTTCATTCCTAAGATCCGCTTCCATCC
>DUQQ01000049.1 GCA_012837705.1 Hydrogenispora sp. | reverse complement strand
TTTTGGGCCCGTTTTTACAATAGGATCTTGTACGTGGAAATCTAATTCTTGCAAAAAACCCATGGTGACATTTTCACGGAATAAAACTAAGGCTTTTTACTGACATTTTCATAGACTATTGACAGGCATTTAAGTTAAAACTTTATGATAGCTAACAAGGCGCCAAAAGATAGACGAACTTTTAGCGAAATTTACTCTAGATACATAAATTTACCATTATTTAACCCCCCTCACCCGTTTTTCCCTTTTTACATGCATATTGTTACTGTATAATAAAGCCGTCGGTAATTATTGGTTAATTCACCCCCTCGTCTCCCAGATGGGTTCGAAATAGGAAAAGGATTGGATGGGTTCACTTTGGGCATAATCATCAAGTTTGTCTTAAAAAACATCTGGACAAAAAAGCTCCGCACCTTTTTGATCATTTTTTCGGTGATGCTTTCTTCCGCCCTGTACTTTGCCACGGAAGCCCTTTCCGGGACGGTTGCCGACATGTTCGTCGAACGGATGCGGGTTTATTTTGGCACCGCCGACCTGATGATCTACCCCACCCAAGACTCCCCTTCCAGCTTTTTACATCAAAATCGGGCGGAAATGTTCGCCGAGGAGCTTGAGTATATCGTCGGTTCGATCCAAACCGGCGGTACTATAATTCATCAGCGCGAATCATTAGAGGCGACCATCAAGGGGTTTACCTTACCCGAACTGCAAAAGTTAAACCCTTTTTACCTTGCAGAGCAATATAAACTCTACCCTTTCCAAGGGAAAAAAATCATCCTCAGCAAATATACGGCAGACGAATACGGTTTTAAGCTCGGAGATTATCTAGAAATCGAGGTTCTCGGTGCTAAACGTAAGTTTTTAATCGCCGCCCTCGCAGAACCGGTCGGTCCTTTCCAACACGACGGTCAAAACATTAACGCCGTCGTTCCCCTTGACACCCTGGCTACCATCCTTAATGCCCGTGGTAAAGTAACCACTCTTTATCTAAAAGTGAAAGATCCAGCCCGGAAAGGGGAACTGATGGAAAAACTTGCCGCTGCCTATCCCCGTTACCAAGTACGGGAAACTATCACCGCGCGGGAGATCGAAGAATCCACCAAAGCGCTGACCACCACCTTTCAGATGGTCGGGACCGTTGTCCTTTTTATGGCGGTTTATATTATCTCCACCTCCTTCAAGGTGATCACCAGGGAACGGCTACCGGTGATCGGTACCTTCCGGAGCATCGGTGCGACCCGCCGCATGACCAATCTAGTTTTGCTCGCCGAAAGCATTATGTACGGAATCATCGGCGGAATCCTCGGCTGCAGCCTGGGCCTTCTTCTCCTCTACCTAATCATGTTGCAGATCCGCCCCGTATATATGGACATGGTTCCTGTTACGCTCCAGTATACTCCACAGCAGTTAGGAACCGCTTTTTTTCTTGCCGTTCTGATCTCGTTCGTTAGTTCATTAAGACCGATTTTGAAAACGGCAAAGATCCCCGTGAAAGAGATTATTTTTGACACCATAAATAAGCCCCGGTCCCGGAAAAGATGGAAGCCGGTGCTTGGGATCATCCTGATCGCTTTGGCCTTTCTCCTCCCACCTTATATTCCGTTCCAACTTTTACTTCCCGTCAGTATGCTCCTGATCTTCGGAACCGTTACTGGCTTCATCTTTGCTGTCCCGCTTTTTACCCGGATTTTTCTGGCTATGCTTGCCCGGATCAACCGCTACCTCTTTGGCAACGAGGGCATTCTGGCCGCTAAAAATTTACGGGAGAACAAAGGAGTCCTGAATAACATCACCCTGTTGGCCATAGGGATCTCCGGCTTACTGATGATCAACACCATTAGTTTCAGTGTTGCCGAAGAAGTAACCAATTTCTACCGGAATTGTGATTTTCAGATCTGGTTTTGGACCTGGCCCGCCGACCGGGGAACCGAGAGCCTTCTCCGGACGATCGACGGGGTCGATTCTACCTACGGAATATATACCGGCAATTTTGTGGAAATCACTAATCTGAATGACCGGATTAATCTCCTCCACGGGGCCAATCCCCATAAACATCTGGACTTTTGGCCGATCAACGTGGACCCGGCCCTCCTCGCCGAGCTTGACACGGGGCGCAAGATCCTGCTCACCAACTCCCTCAAGGAAAGACTGCAAGTGCAAAAGGGGGATCTCCTCACCCTGAAAATGGAGCGCGGGGAAAGACAGTACCAGGTCATTGGTTTCTTCGATTCGCTCATGTGGAACGGAAGCTACGGCTTGATCGCCGAACGGTATCTCAAGATGGATATGAAAAAACAATACTATGATGATCTTTTTATCAAGACCAACAAAGATCCGCACGTGGTTAGCGCTACCATCAAAGCACGCTTCCAAAGAAGAAGCCTTTACCTTCAAACCATTGATCAGCTAGAAGCGGGCGACCGTCAGGCCAACGCCAGTATCTTTAACGTAATGCGCGGTTTTTCCTTGTTAGCATTGGTCATCGGCATCTTTGGGGTTTTCAATAATTTAATCATCAGTTTTCTCGAACGGCAACGTTCGATTGCCATGTTACGCTCCATTGGCATGAGTAAAAGACAGGGGATCAAGATGTTTTTTATTGAAGCTTTATCTGGTGGGCTGATCGGGGGGATCATCGGCGCTTTGTGTGGGTATGCCTTGATTTCGATTTCGCCGATGATCTTAAAGGCAGTCGCGGGTAGTTTCCCGATCCACCACTCCCTGTCCCTTTATCTCTCATCAATTATAGCAGGGATTATAATCACGGTGATTGCTTCTACTAGTCCGGCCTTTAAATCTTCCAAGTTAGATCTCGTGACTACCATTAAATACGAATAATCAGGGGTGATACTTTGCCGCCCATCATTGAAACCCATCAACTCTACAAAACCTTTAAACTGGGTACTGTCAGCGTCGAAGTCTTAAAAGACATCAATCTCACCATTGATGAAGGCGAATTCGTCTCGATCATGGGACCTTCCGGTTCCGGAAAAAGCACCCTCCTCTACCTCATGGGTGGTTTGGATAAACCCACTTCCGGCCAGGTCAAGGTGAAAGGGAAAGAATTGTCGATCATGAAAGATAAAGAGGAAAGCATCCTCCGGAGGCGGACCTTAGGTTTTGTCTTTCAGTTCTATAATCTGATTCCCAACCTCAATGTGGAAGAGAACATTATGCTGCCAATTCTCTTGGACGGAAAACGCCTGAAACCCTATCGTCACCGCTTAGAAGAGATCCTGGAGACCGTAGGCCTTGCTGACCGCCGTCGCCATACCCCCCGGGAATTATCCGGTGGACAACAACAGCGGGTGGCGATTGCCCGGGCTTTAATCAATGAACCCGATATCATTCTGGCCGATGAACCCATCGGCAACCTCGATACCAAAACCGGAATGGGCATCATGGATCTCCTGCGCCGGATCAACCAGGAGCAGGGTAAAACCATCGTCCAAGTCACCCATTCCCAGGAAGCCGCGGCGTATAGCCAACGCATCATCAATTTACGGGATGGAAAGGTGTGGGAGCAATGAAGAAAAAATGGATAATCATCTTGATTATCATCGGGGTTATCCTTGTCGGTTATTTCTTAATCAAACCAAAGCAACATCCTGACCAGGAAAGTGAGGCTGTTACTACGGTGGAAGAACAACCGCCCGCCGTCGAAGAAACCCACTATATCGAAGCCTTTGGACTGGTTACGGCTACTACCGTTACCAATATTAACATCGATTTTCCCGCCCGTATCCGTCGGTTTTACGTAAAAGAGGGGGAAAAGGTCCGGCGGGGGCAGGTCCTCCTCGCTTTGGATGTGGAAGAATACCGCACCGAGATCCGGAACACCGAGTATGAGTTACAGGCCACCCTTTACGAACTGAAGAAGTTGGAAAGCGAAACCGCCGAATTAGCGAAGAAAATTGCGACAAAAGAGAAAGAACTGACCACTGAGGCCGCCTATGAACTGCGGCAAATCCACTCCGACCTTGCCAAAGCCCAGCAAGACTTGGCCAAGAAAAAAGAGCTATTGGCGATCAAAGCTATTCCCGCCAGTGAGGTCACGGAGTTGGAAAAGGCCATTGCCGACCTAAATCACTCTTACGAACATCTCCGGAGTGAAAAGGAAGAAGAGATCAAACAGCTCAAAACCGAGCTGGCCTTAAAAAGGGGTAGCTTCAAAAGCAATCATCCCGGACCGGAAGTAACCAGCATCAACATGCTCAAGCAGAAGATTGCCCTTTTGGAAGAAAAACTGGCCATGCTCCGCAAAAAATTGGACCAAGACTTTATCCGTAACAACGAAGTTATCGCCCCCACGGATAATGCCGTCGTCTACGAGATCGGTTACGCCGAAGGCGATCTGGTCACCGTTGAACGTAAGGTCTTAAGCCTTATCAACCTGGACAGTTTAGTGGTAAAGGCTAATATTGCCGAAGAATTTATCAAAGATCTACGCCTTGGAGCGGAAGCCGTGATTACACCGGTTGCCGATTATAGCCGGACCTACCACGGAAAAGTAATCCGCTGTTCCCAAGTGGCGATCAAAGACAACGGGGAAACGGTTGTTCCGGTCGAAATCAGTATTGAAGACCGGGATGAGTTTCTCCTCCCCAATTTCAATGTGGATATCAAAATCAATTTCGACTAAGCAGCCTAGAAACCGACGGACGGTCGCTAAACGGGCCGACACCACACCACCTTCTTCCCGAATCGCGTTGGTATCAAGAAGCGAGCAGTCGAAGCAGATTATGCTTGTCGTCAAGAAAAGCCCAGAACCAGGATGCCTGGTTCTGGGCTTTTTTCATCTTCTAATTGCCTTTCTTTACCTATAACTCTTGTCCGTTGGTCGCAATCACCTTTTTATACCAGTAGAAACTTTTCTTGCGGATCCGCTTTAGCGTTCCCTTGCCCTGATCGTCGCGGTCGACATAGACGAAGCCATAACGTTTTGCCATCTCACCCGTGGAGAGACTGACTAGATCAATGCACCCCCAAGGCGTATAGCCAATAACATCCACGCCATCTTCTACCGCCTCTTGCATAGCCCGGATATGATCGCGTAAATAGCTAATCCGGTATTCATCATTGATCGTGCCGTCTGCCTCCACCTGATCCTTGGCCCCCAAGCCATTTTCAACGATAAACAACGGTTTTTGGTACCGATCGTATAATTGGTTGAGCGTATACCTTAAACCCAGCGGATCGATGGGCCAGCCCCATTCCGATTTCGTAAGATAAGGATTGGGTGCGCTGGCAAAGAGATTTAGTACCCCATCGACACCATTGCTTTGCTTCTGGGCGGTGGCAACATGCGACATGTAGTAGCTAAACGAGACAAAATCAACCGTTCCTCTTCTTAAGATCTCTTTTTCTGCTGCCGTGATCTTGATCTCTACATTGCGTTCGCGAAAGAAACGTTGCATATAAGAAGGATAGGAGCCTCGAACCTGTACATCAGCGAAAAAGAGATTTTGCCGGTCCATGGCCATCGCGGCAAAGACATCTTCAGGATTGGGCGTCTGCGGGTAATAGGGACCACCGGCCAGCATACACCCGATTTTGGCCTCTGGGGCAAGTTCGCGTGCCGCAATCACCGCCCGGGCACTGGCGACCAGTTGATTATGGGCCGCCTGGTAGACTTTTTGCGCACGATCGTCATCGTTCTCGATAATCAGGCCACCACCGATAAAAGGCGCATGCAGAGTCATATTTATCTCATTGAAAGTGATCCAGTATTTAACCTGGGTTCGATATCTCGCCAGCAAAACCCGGGCGTATCTTTCGTAAAACTCAACCACACGCGGATTGAGCCAACCGCCATACTCCTTTACCAAGTGCAAGGGCATTTCAAAATGGGAGATGGTGATCACCGGTTCCATGCCCTGTCTAACCACTTCCGCCAGTAGAGCGTCGTAAAACTTCAACCCCTCTTCATTAGGTTCTTCCTCATCACCCTTGGGAAAGATCCGCGACCAGGCAATTGAAGTGCGGAAGGCTTTAAACCCCATTTCGGCCAAGAGAGCAATGTCCTCTTTATAACGGTGGTAGAAGTCGATCCCTTCATGGGAAGGATAATAATCATAGACAGTCGCCAAGGCTGGCTTGGCGTATTGCAGCAAAGGAATCCGCGTTTTTCCTCCCGGTAAGATGTCCGCGGTAGACAGACCTTTACCGCCTACATCATAAGCCCCTTCACACTGGCTGGCCGAGACAGCACCTCCCCACAAAAAATCCTTTGGGAACTTCCCTATACTCATGTTCGCACCCCCTCTCTATAAGATTTTGATGATCGAATCTCCCGTTTGGACCCGCTCCACTTCTAAAGGTAAAACCGCTAAGAAACTAGATGTGTTCGTGATCAGGATCGGAGTTGTCAGATCATATCCCGCCGCGCTAATCTTTGCGCTGTCAAATTCGAGTAATAAATCACCGACTTTTACTTTATCGCCCATCTCGACATGGCCAGTAAAATACTGCCCTTCTAGTTCCACGGTATCAATACCAACGTGGATTAAGATCTCGACGCCATCAAAGGAGGTGATCCCAATCGCATGCCTGGCTTTGTGAAAACTGGTCACCACCCCATCGACCGGGGCGTGCACTTTACCTATCGCCGGCCGGATGGCAATCCCCGCCCCCAGGACTTCACTGGCAAAAGTATCGTCATTCACGCGTTGTAGCGGAATCATCTCCCCCTGGACTGGCGCTTTGATGTCGATCGCTTTACCGGAATCTAGTTGCGTTTTTTTTTACTTTCTTCCCCCGTCTCTTCATCAATACCAAAAAACCAGGTCAAAACAAAAGTTAAAGCAAAGGAAATGC
>DUQQ01000018.1 GCA_012837705.1 Hydrogenispora sp. | reverse complement strand
TGCCAACGGCAACGATTTTGGCGGAAAAAATCATTACGGAAGATGATTATGAGTATTATGTAGAGATTCCAGTCCACAAACCCGCGGATTTTCGGGAAAGCCACCGGTTATGGTGGGAAGCGGGAGAAGTGGAGGGGGAAGCAGAAAATGGTGGAGTTTTTCTGAAAGCGCAACCAACCATCGTCTGGCAGTACCGGAGTACGGAACACAAGCTAAAAGTGGTTGAGTTCAGTCCTGTTTTGGCTTGGTTTCATCATGCCCCACCGACGCACCAGAGGGACCGGGTTTATGTGCATCTGGACGCGCTCCGTTTGTATTTACAAGAGAATGGAGAAGAAAGTTGGGGAATCCAGCTTCTCTTGAACGGTCAATTCACGGTAACGCGGGAAGAGATGCGGACTGTAGCCCGTGGCGGGGAACCGGAAAAGGCGGAAAGGCCGCTCTTACCTGCGCGGAAAAGTACCGTTTTGAAGTGGGAGGAAAAACTACCCTTTTCGGTGCAGCAGATTCTAACCGCTCATTTTTTTTTAGGGGGGTTTCGTCGGGTTGATACCGAGGAGCTTTTGTTGTTGGAAGGAGAGGTGCGGGGGGAAATTACCTATTTAGGAAAAGACGGAGTTTCCCGCTATTATCAGCTTAGGAAAGAGCTTTGGGCGAACTTACCGCCGGAATATGGTGCGGTTCCGGTGCTAATTCCGGTCTTGAGCGGATGGAACTGTTATCCTTTAACGGAATGGAACTGGGAAAAGGGAGGAGTGTGGTGTGAAATTACCCTAGACTTACTGGCTTTTTCGACTGAAGAAAAACAGTGACGAGGAGGTGATTTGATGAAAGTCTTGATGCAGAACCGTTCTTCCATGTTTAGAATGTTGGCTGGCGATAGTGTGCAAATGAATAAGACGCGCGAAGCGTTGATTCAGTTGGGGATCGAAGTGGACATTAGGACGCAACCGACTTCTGATTTCACCCGCTATGACCTTGTCCACCTTTTTAATATTATTCCGATCGAAGAAACCTACCAGTTTTATCAAAAGGCGAAACAGTACGGAATTCCGATTGTGCTCTCCCCAATCTATTGGGACCCGAAGGAGTTTCTGATCAATATCGATACCGAACGGAAGGACCATTTTCTTTCTTGGTGGGCGAAGACCAACCCCATGCGTCAGGAGGTTCTGGATGGGGTCGATCTTTTACTCCCCAACGGCCTGCTTGAACAGGAATTGTTACAGGAAGATTATAAGCTGATGACGCCAGCCCGCTTAATCCCGAACGGGGTTGATCCGCTTTTTTACTATGCCAATCCAGAAAAATTTACCAAACGCTTTGGGGCTAAAGATTTTATCCTCTGTGTTGGACGGATCTGTCGGCGCAAAAACCAACTGGCTTTGATCAAAGCCGCGCGGGCCCTCGGCCAACAGGTGATCTTGATTGGACCGATCAATGATTACCAGTATTACCAAGAATGCCGTCAGGAAGGGGAAGGCCAAGTTCGTTTTTTAGGTGGTCTCAACCAAGGCTGGATCGCTTCGGCTTACGCTGCTTGTAGCGTCCATGTTTTGCCGAGTTGGTATGAGACTCCGGGTCTCGTCAATCTTGAAGCTGGTTTGGCTGGCTGTAAAGTAGTGACCACCGACCGGGGAACGGCCCGTGAATACTTGGGCGAAATGGCCTGGTACTGTTCGCCGGAGACCTTTTCCGTGAAGGACGCTCTCCGTAAGGCGTTGTATTCGCCGCCGCTTTCGGGGCTGAGGGAGCATATTTTAGCCAACTATACCTGGGACCGGGTGGCCCGCCTGACCCTTGCAGCCTACCAGGAGGTTCTCCGGTAGATTAGTGTCTGTTTTGGCAACATCATTTCCGCATTATTCCGTTTTAAAGATGGCTGAAAGCAGGCACATTAACGGAGGGGAGAAGATCGTGCACGATAGGCTTAGGGTGAATAAACGACGGAAGAACCCATTCCTTAACCAAGTATTACTTTTGAACAAATTGATGGTGAAATATAACATCGAAGGAATTTTCGATCTGCTCTCCCGGCCGGGACGCTTGGTCTACTTAAACTTTTTAGCCGGAATCGCAAGGGGATTTGGGATCGCGGTCGGTTTGACCATAGTGAGCGCCCTCTTTTTAGCCATCTTAGCGAAGGTTGCCAGCTTGAATCTGCCGATTATCAGTAATTTCATCGCCCGCATTGTCCGTTTGGTCAATGAACAGCTTCCGTATTAAAAAGAGGAAAAGGTGGTTTTGATGCTTAGTAAGAAAAAGATCCGGCACTTTGAAAAACAACTCCGCACGCAGCTTATGGAGGTAAGTGGTGATTTGGGTCAAACCCATGATCTAGGTTCGGAGCGGAGTTTACGGGACGCGACAAAAGAATTATCCGCTTATGACAACCACCCGGCCGATCTTGGTTCGGAAACTTATGAACAGGAAAAGGACTTGGGTCTTGCCAATGCCTTTCGGGTCCGTCAGGCCGCAATCGAAGAGGCGCTTGAACGGATAAAAATGGGGAAGTATGGGGTTTGCCGGGACTGCGGACGGCCAATCGACGAGGAAAGGTTGGAGGCTGTGCCCTATGTTGCCACCTGTATTAATTGTCAACAAAAAGCAGAAAACAGCAATGAACTGCGCTACCGGCCGGTGGAGGAGGAATTGTTGTCTCCACCTTTCGCCCGCACGTTCTTCACGGATGAAGATGACCAGACGGCCTTTGATGGTGAAGACGCCTGGCAGGCAGTGGCCCAGATGGGGACTGCGGAGTCGCCCCAGGATCTCGGGGGAAACATCATTTATGAAGAGATGTATTCCGATGAGCCCCGTGGGATCGTTAGTGACGTTGAGCTGGAACAGGTTCAGGAAGAAGGTTTGGCTCCAACCCTTGACGAACTTCCCGCTTTCGAGCAGGACGAAATATAGTGATGGAAGCGAAAAAAAGCGCATCGGGTTCGCCTGCAGACGAAAAAACGCCGGAGACGGCGTTTTTTCTATTACGTACGATCGCTACAACCAGTGTTGTGCAAAAAGTAGAAACCTCTTTGCTCTGGTAGCCAGTAGCAATTAACTCTCTAGTTTACGCAAGATACCGAGGACCAACTCTTTGGCGGCGTCCAAATTATCCGGATTAACGAAGGAGGCCTGGTCGGTTGGCCAGTGCCAATTGGGCAGCAACCCTTCTTCGTCAAAGGCCATCAGGGAAACGGTCGGATAATTTCGCATCAAAAAGACGGTTCCATCGGTGGTTAAAAGCTTATAAGGGGCAAAACGAAGAGCCAAATCTTTTTCCGTGGCGACGGTTTTGGCTAGCCTGAGGAGTTCGGGTGAAGCCGCCTTCGTCCCGATAATCCCTTCGGCGGTCACGGTGGTTAACTGACCAATTCCGAGGTTGTCCAGGTTAATGACATAAGTATCTTTGGTGGGGCGGTGGCGGCGGAGAAAGGCAAGAGCACCGTTGGTCCCTGACTCTTCAGCACCGGTGGCGACCAGAGTTACCTCGGTGGTGATTAAGGGGAACCGGGTTAGGATCTTGGCGACTTCCAAGAGAACCGCAACACCGGAGGCGTTATCGTTGGCACCGGGTGTGTACTGCCCGGCAATTTCCCGGTGCAAGAGGGTGAGGAAAGTGCCTAGGATGTAAAGGACACAAGGGAGAGATAAAAGCCATAAAAGGCGCGGGGAAAGAGGGGTGAAAACGGCCAAGGCATAGAAGAGTACTTCTGCCGCCATGGCGCTGATCAGTAAAAGATAGTTCCGGCGAAACCCTTTGACCAGTTTTGGTGAGAAGTTAAGCGCCGACCTTGAACTATCATAGTGTGCGGTGATAATTACTTTGCGAATGGGTTTACTCCGGGCTGGAACTCGCGCCACCAGGTTTTGGCTGTTTTTTTTCGGGATGAGGTGCGACAAAAAAGGGAAAGTGCTTGATTCAAGGATAAAGGCGACAAAGGCAAATAAAGCAAGGATCATCCCGGATTGGGGCCGGGTAGGGAAGATCAAGGCGGCAACGATCAAAAGGAGATCGATGAGGCCAAAAACCCAAGAAAAAGAAGTGACCGCTTTGAACTGCTCTTCCTTGAGATCCAGATTCAACTGGTCTAACTCCGTTTTTATGTAGTTAGCCGCTTTTTTTTCTGCTTCGGTGCAAGAACCGCGGGGACCGATTGTTTCCGCTAAATGCTGCACATGCCGGTAGGCTTGGGACATATTAAACCCCCCGTTCTTTTTTCCTGGAATTATTAGTAATTGCCGGAAGGCAATTGCCTACCTAAAACAATACGACAGGTGGAAAGGCGTTCCTCCTTTAAATTCTGTTAAGGAAAATTAATAAAGGAAAATCCGAAGTCTGAAGGATTAAAATAGTTGATTGCAGAAGAAAGAGCTTAGACTGGGTGAGAACAGGAGTGGAACGATGCTAATTTTAGGCGTGGATCCGGGGACGGCCATAACCGGCTATGGCTTAGTTGAAAAGCAGGGTCAGCGGCTTGCGGCCCATACTTATGGTGTTATCCGCACACCAGCCAGGCGCCCCCTGTCGGAACGGTTGAAACAAATCTACGATCAGATCACGGCATTGATTGAGGAACACCGACCCGATGCGCTGGTGGTCGAGGAACTTTTCTTCAATAAAAACACCCGGACTGCGCTGGCGGTTGGCCAAGCGCGGGGCGTTATTTTACTAGCTGCGGCGAACCAGGGTTTGACGATTGCCGAATATACTCCGCTTCAAGTGAAGATGGCGGTAGTAGGTTACGGCCGGGCGGAGAAAAGACAGGTTCAGGAGATGGTGCGGATCTTGCTCCGCTTAAAAAACACGCCCAAGCCGGACGACGCCGCTGATGCGCTAGCGATTGCCATCTGTTACGCCCACTCATGGCGTAGGACTGGGCTCTTGATGGGGGGAGAAGGATGATCGCTTTCTTAAGCGGAACGGTAAAGGAGCGTTCCGACGAGGCAGTTTTTATAGAGGTCAATGGGATCGGTTTTCGGATTATGATGGCCACTTCCGCTTTGCAACAGGTAAGGATCGGTGAAAAGCTGTTGATCCACACTTACTTGTCGCATAAAGAAGATGCGATGCTGTTATACGGTTTTCTAAACCAGGCGGAGAAGGCTTTGTTTATTAAGCTAATCAATGTTTCGGGAGTCGGACCCAAGACCGCCTTGGGTATTCTCTCCCTTTTTTCTGCCGACCAGTTTTGCCGGGCGGTTTTAAGCGAGGATGTTAAGCTTTTGAGCAAGGCGCCTGGTGTGGGGCAAAAAACAGCCCAACGGCTGATTTTAGAGTTAAAGACCACCCTGGCGAAGGAGGCCGAGCAGTTCAATGTCGCCTCCGATCTGGCTTCCGTGGCGGTTCCTACGGGGGACGATGCAGTGGCTGCCTTGGAAGCATTGGGTTACGAAACGGTGGTGGCGGTGAAGGCGGTGCAAACAGTGCGGGCCACAAGTCCGGAGCTTGATCTCCAAGAGGTGATCAAAAGGGCTTTGCGCCTATTGGTGAAGGAATAAGCTGGAGAAGAGAGGGTTTTATATATGGAGGATACCCGGTTAATAACGCCCCAGTTGCGGGAGGAAGATTCGGAACTGGACCGTTCGATCCGTCCCCGAAAGATGGAGGAGTATATCGGGCAAACGCGGGTGAAAGAAAATTTAAAGATCTTTATTGAAGCCGCCCGGAAGCGCGGCGAAGCTTTAGACCATGTTTTACTCTACGGACCGCCGGGGCTCGGCAAGACGACACTGGCCCATATCATCGCGGCGGAACTGGGGGTACAGATCCGGGTTACATCAGGCCCGGCGATCGAACGGCCGGGCGATCTGGCCGCGCTGCTGACTAACCTGGAAGAAAATGACGTTCTTTTTATCGATGAGATCCACCGGCTCAACCGGACCGTAGAAGAGATCCTCTACCCGGCGATGGAGGATCACGCCCTGGATATCATCATCGGGAAGGGGGCCAGTGCCCGTTCGCTCCGGATCGATCTGCCCGGCTTTACTTTGGTCGGGGCGACCACACGCGCGGGTGCTTTAACGGCACCGCTCAGGGACCGCTTTGGGATCATTAACCGGTTGGACTTTTACACGGAAGCCGATCTGGAACAGATTATCACCCGGACAGCTCAGATCCTAAAGATCGACATTAAAGCAGACGGGGCCAAAGAGTTGGCCCGCCGCGCCCGGGGGACCCCCCGGATTGCCAACCGTTTGCTCAAACGGGTTCGGGATTATGCTGAAGTAAAGGCGGACGGGGTGATCACAGCAGCGGTGGCGGCGGCCGCGCTGACCCGGTTGGAAGTTGACGAGAAAGGATTGGACCGCGTTGACCGGTTGATGCTGGAGACGATTATTGGTAAATTTGACGGCGGGCCGGTGGGTGTTGAGACCCTAGCGGCTGCCACGCAGGAAGCGGTTGAGACCATCGAAGATGTCTGTGAACCCTATTTAATGCAGATTGGTTTTTTACAACGGACGCCCCGGGGGCGGGTTACGACCCGGTTGGCCTGGGAACATCTGGGGTTAAAATACAACAAAAAGGAAGAGACTAACCAGGGGGAGTTGAGTTTGGGCTAAAGGGCACAGGCGGTTTCGCGTATTATCGTATTACAAAGGAGAAAAGAGGCGTCGGCTTTGGAACTGTTACTTCATACCTGCTGTGGGCCCTGTGCTACCTATTCCACGGAATTTCTGCAGGAACAGGGATATGTCCCAACCATGTATTACTACAATCCCAATATCCATCCTTATAAAGAGTGGCAGCGCCGTAAGGAAAGCTTGGAAAAGCTGGCTGTGCTGAAAAAACTTCCTTTAGTTCTCGAGGAAGCGTATGAACTTTCCGCCTTTTTACAGCGCACCGTCCCGTATGAAAATGAACGGTGCGGGATCTGCTACCGGATGCGCCTGGAACAAACCGCCCGCCAAGCACAGGCTATGGGGATTCCGGCTTTTGGGACGACCTTATTGATCTCGCCCTACCAAAACCGGGATTTAATCTGTCAGATCGGCAACGAGTTAGCAGCCGTCTATAACCTGTCCTTCTGTGACCTTGATTTAAGGCCCGGTTTCCGGCGGAGCCAACAGCTGGCCCGGGATTATGAACTTTACCGCCAAGGATACTGTGGTTGTATCTTTAGCGAGCGGGACCGTTATTACAAGCCAAAAGGCTCCAGGACAATTAAAGCGAATGACTACGTAAAAAGCCCATGGAAAGAAGGGGGTCGCAGTGATGACTAATCCTTTTGGACCGATGGGCCGCTTCTTGATCATAGCTGGCCTTGTCCTTGTAATCCTCGGGGTTTTACTCCAGTTTGGGGAGAAAATCTTCCACCGGGGCCGTTTGCCCGGCGATATTTTAATTCGCCGGGGGAATTTCACCTTCTACTTTCCCCTCGGCACCTGTGTCCTCCTGAGCATTATCTTAAGTTTGGTTCTGGCGCTATTGACACGGAGGTGAACTGGTGGGGCTCTATCATTGCGAAGGTATAATCTTACGGACCCGCGGTTTAGGGGAGGCCGACCGGATTGTGACCCTTTTCACCAAGGAAAAGGGGAAGATCGAAGCGGTGGCGCGGGGGGCACGGCGCCCCCGGAACCGTTTGGTCGGGGTTACCCAGCAGTTTTCATACCTAAAAGCGTTGATTTTTACCGGTAAAAGTTTAGACCAACTGAGCCAAGCTGAGCTTATTAAGTCATTTGCTCCGCTCCGGGACGATCTTTTGAAAATGGCCTATGCCACTTGGTGGACGGAGGTTCTGGATGTTTTTTTACCTTTAAATGAGGTAAACAGCGATGTCTTCCTGTTTTTGCTGGCTGGATTGGTGGTGCTGGAGAAGGTGCCCGACCCAATGTTGGTCTCCCGCGCTTTTGAACTACGCTTGTTAAAGTATCTAGGTTACGAACCCGTGCTGGACCGGTGCGTGGGTTGTCGGAAGGCGGAAGGCCCTTATGTCGGTTTTGCTCCAAGCGAAGGCGGGTTGCTCTGTCGCTCCTGTGCCGGAGCGGGCGGCATGAATCTAATTCCGGTCCGGCCGGCGGCGTTGGCTTTTCTCCGTGAATTATACCAGGTCGATCTCCGCGAGTTGGCCCGTCGGCCGGTTGATCCGGCCTTGGGGAACGAATTAGGACATCTCCTCTTCACCTTTATTCAGCTCCGGGCGGAAAAACCGCTAAAATCCTTATCTTTTCTCCAGTCATTGATGGCTTGGACCCCGCCGGAGTCTGATTTAAATTGACAGGTCTCTTCAGACTTTGTTATACTTGAAGAATGAATTATGAGGATGATACCCGTGCCTAAACGCCACTTTTTGCCGGGTTTTCCCCGGTCTCACCGGATGCTCTTGGCTTTTTCCGGTTTCGTGCTCATCTTAAGTGTCGCGATGGGTTATGGTACCTGGACGGCCGACCCGGTTCTAGCAAAAAATGCGATCGAACAAGTCATTCAAGAACAATTTACTGGACTTATCGAAAAAATGGCTAAGCTCAGCTGGTGGGGGCAGTTTCTGATTATTTTTCTCAATAATCTTAAAGCCACAGTTTTAATCATGCTCAGTGGAGCTTTCTTACCGTTTCTTCCGTTAATGGTGGGAGTTTTACCCAATGGTTTTATCATTGGTTTACTGGCCGGTCTCTATGAGTATGAACGGGTTTTACCGAAAAGCACCTTTTTCCTGAGTTTATTACCCCACGGCCTCTTTGAAATTCCCGCCATTTTGCTGGCTGCGACCATCGGGATAATCTGGGGCGTGCGGAATTGGCGGAGCATTTTCAAACCAGACTCCGGGCGGCCTTCTTGGGGCGACCATGCCAAAAGAAGCCTGGCTTTTATTCCGTTACTCGTTGCTCTACTGGTAATTGCCGCCCTGGTGGAAGTTTTAGTGACACCCCTCTTTTTTAAACTGCCCCGTTTTACTTAAAAGCAAAGGCTGTGTTAGCCTGACTGAAGAAATACATAGATGCGCAATGCCTGACGATAAGGAGGAACGATTATGGAAAATGAAAAAACACCTACGGCAACGACGACCATGGAAAAGATTGTTTCTTTAGCGAAAAGAAGGGGTTTTATCTTTCAAAGTAGCGAGATCTATGGCGGTTTAAATAGTTGCTGGGATTATGGTCCCTTGGGAGTAGAACTGAAGAATAATGTGAAACGGGCCTGGTGGCGCCGGATGGTTCAGGAGCGGGATGATATGGTCGGGCAAGATGCCAGTATCCTGATGCACCCGCGGGTCTGGGAAGCCAGTGGCCATCTGGAAGGCTTTACCGATCCGCTCGTCGACTGTAAGAAATGCCGTCAACGGTTTCGGGCCGACCACTTGACGACGGACGTCTGTCCGGAGTGTGGTGGGGAGTTAACAGAACCCCGCAACTTTAATCTCATGTTTAAAACCTTCATGGGACCGGTGGAAGACCAGGCCGCCGTGGTTTACCTGCGCCCGGAGACTGCCCAAGGGATATTTGTTAACTTCCATAATATCTTGACGACAACCAGGAAGCGACTGCCCTTTGGGGTCGCGCAGATCGGAAAATCCTTCCGGAATGAGATTACTCCGGGTAACTTTACCTTCCGGACCCGTGAATTTGAGCAGATGGAGATCGAGTACTTTGTGAAACCCGGTACCGATGAGGAGCATTTCAATAAATGGGTCGAAGAAAGGTATAAGTGGTATAAAGAGCTGGGAATCAGCCCGGAACGTCTCCGCTTGCGGCCCCACGATCCGGAGGAACTTGCCCATTACGCGAAGGCCTGCATCGACATTGAATACTACTTCCCGATGGGCTGGTCCGAACTGGAGGGAATCGCCAACCGGACCGATTATGATCTGAAACGCCATGCGGAGTATAGTGGGAGCAAGCTCGAGTATTTTGATCACGAGATCAACGAACATTACGTTCCCTACGTGGTTGAACCATCGGCTGGTGCGGACCGGGCTACTTTAGCCTTTTTGGTCGACGCCTATCACGAAGAACCGGATAAAGATGAGACCCGGGTTGTGCTACGCTTCCATCCGGAGATAGCACCGGTTAAAGTAGCTGTGCTTCCGCTTTCCCGGAAAGAACCCCTAACGGCGCTGGCGAAAGAGTTCAGTCAGGAGTTGCGACGGTACTGGAACACTGAGTATGACGATGCCAAGTCGATCGGCCGGCGTTACCGTCGCCAGGATGAAATCGGGACCCCCTTCTGTGTTACGGTGGACTTCCAATCTCCAGAGGACCAGACCGTGACGGTCCGGGAGCGGGATACCATGGCGCAGACCCGCCTTCCCGTGGCGGAACTCGTGCCCTTCCTCCGGGAGAAACTAGAAACTAGATAGATCAGAAAATAAAAGATAAAAAAACAAAGTGGCGGAGTGGCAGGCCACTTTGTTTTTGGGGAAATGTTACTTTTCGGGCAACGGGCGAACCATATCAAGGATTCCTAACACCATGTGGGCCAGTCCAAAACCGAGGATTCCAGTCCCAAGACGGCTCTGGCGCATGGTCGCCCCGAGCCCGGAGACCACCGCACCTAGTCCGGTCACAACCCAGCTGGTGGTGGTGCTCTTCATGCTCACACCTCCCGTTTGTATTTTCTCCCGTGGGCGGCAGGAAATACGGACCATTTTTTGACGGCAGTTCTAGAAAGACAAGTCGGAGAAGTTGTTTGAAGCGATATAAGGCATAATAAGAGAAGAGGCCGCTGGAGAGCGGCCTTTAGGATATCTTCTGTTCTGGAGCGACGAGGGGCAAGTAAAGGCGGTCGTAGTATTCGTTGATCATACGGCGGGCCGAAAAATGTTGCGTACAGGTCTTAATACTGGCTTCCATCATCTGTGCCCATTGGGCTTTGTCCTGTTCATAGGTGGGGAGGATTTCGGTTTTTAAGACGCGGTATAAGGCGTTTAAATCATGGTCGTCCTGGTTAGGACCGACATAACCATCCCCGAACTGCCAGCCGTTGACGCCGTGCTGGCAACCTTCCACCCACCAGCCGTCTAAAGTACTGAAGTGAAGCACACCGTTCATTCCGGCTTTCATGCCCGACGTTGCGCTGGCTTCTAGTGGTCGACGGGGGTTGTTCAGCCAGACGTCGCACCCACGGGTTAAGATCTGGCCTAACGCCATGTCATAGTTCTCTAAGAAGACCACTTTCCCCGGAAGCTCTTTTGCTAAGGCGACAATCTTCGCTACCATGTTTTTGCCCCCATCATCCTGTGGATGGGCTTTGCCGGAGAAGACCAGTTGGATCCGGCCGCTTTCCAGGAGGGGGAGGAGTTCTTCCTGGTTCCGGAAGATTAGATCGGCCCGTTTATAGGTGGCGGCACGCCGCGCAAACCCGATTAAAAGGGCATCCGGATTCAAGACTTGGCCGGTCTGGCGCTGGACCTCGGCGAGTAAAATTTGTTTGTTTGCTTGGTGTGCTTCGAGCAAAGTTTCCCGGTGGGAAACTGCCGAGGCGATATTCGGTGCCTGCCAGGTGTTTTGGTGTACCCCGTTTGTAATCGCGATGATGGGGGAACCGTCCGTAACCTGGTGCCACATGGTCTGTGCTGTTTCCCCGTGAAGCTGAGAAACGGCATTGGTTAGGGTGGAAAGCCGCAATCCAGCCACCGTCATGTTGAACGGATCGCCCCCGATCTGTTTCATCTGTTCGTAAGAGAGGCCATTATAAGCACCGACATAAGCAAGGGCACCATGGTGATGGGCTTCGTTTCCAGCCGGAACTGGTGTATGGGTGGTGAACACGATCTGCTGCCGGGTAGCGTTTAAGGCTTGGTCAAAAGGAAGTCCAGTCGACATCTTCTCCCGGATCAGCTCGACCCCGGCCAGGACGGCGTGGCCTTCGTTAAAATGGAAGAGATCAATGGATAACCCAAGCGCACGTAACGCCCGGACGCCACCGACCCCGAGAATAATTTCCTGGGCAATCCGGTCATCGCCACTACCCCGGTAAAGGGAGTGGGTCAGCCACGGCTCTTTATTCTCCGGTAGATCGGCGTCTAAGAGGTAAAGGGGGACGTTATGAAAATGATCGACCATCCAGACTTTGCAGGTTACCGGTTGTTGCTTCACGGTTACCTGGATTTTTACCCCAGTATCTTTTAGAAAAGAAAAATTATTAAATTCTGGCGCCAGATCATAGGGGTATCCTTGGTCGTTAATATACTGGGCGGTATATCCTTTCCGCCAGAGAATGCCAACCCCAACTATGGGGTAGCCCTCATCGGCGGCGGCTTTTAAATAATCGCCAGCCAACACGCCTAAGCCCCCGGAGTAAATGGGAAAATCAGGGTGCAACCCAAATTCCATACAAAAATAGGCCACTGCGGGAATCTTTCCCTTCGTACCCAATTATATAACCTCCTTCATTAATAAAAGCATTGAAATATGAAACGGAAAGAAAGATAAAACGGGTAACATAATAATGTAACTGATTCTTAATATAACATAAAAGGCCTGCTAAATGTAGATATAATTATTTCCAAAGCAACATAAACACCTATTCTGGTAAGGAAAAGGAGGTTTTTGGAATGGTTTGGCGCTTTTGGTTAACCCTTTTTGGCGTCGCCCTTGTCTCCATCAATCTGTATTTAACGGCCGCTGTTTACGTGGACGCGAAAAAGCGGGGGATTGACCAGTTAAATCTGCCGCCGGGTGTCTGGGCGCTGGTTACGTTTTTCTTTCCTTTATGGGGTTTTTTCATTTACTGGCTGATGCACCATTCTACTTTGGTCATCCGGGACCGACCCCCTTTTTAAGCGTTGGTTGGCCGTTATTCGGGGCATACTGAAGATAATTCCTCCCTTTGATCCGTTTGCGAAAAGGAGCTAAAAAAATGCACCATGTGAAGATTCATGCCCCGTATAGTCTGGATTTTCAAAATCCCTTTTTACATCTGTGGTATCCAGGTCACAATGAATCTTTCCAAGAGTACCCGGTCTCTTCCTGGGATGATTATGGGCCCGTCTTTGAGCTCGACATCAATCGGAACTATTTCTGTTTCAAGTTTGGCGATAAAAGCGGTACCGAGATCAAATGGGAGTATCTGGAGCGCTGCTACGGCCAGCACCTGGGGTTGGAGGTCTGGACGGTCATCGGCCATAATGAGGTTTTCCCCCAACGACCGGCGGAAGTGGTTGGTTCCATCAACGACCTTTGCGCCGAGATCTACCCTTTACTGCGGGAAAATCAGTACTTGCCTGATACGGACGTTAGTGGCCAGGGAGTGGTTGCTATGCTTGGTGCTACTTACCTGAAGGACGGGACGACCCTTTTTGGTTTTTTTCATCCACGGGCAGCCCAGGTATATTTGGTCGGTAATTTTAATGACTGGCAGTCACCTTATCATAGTCGGCCCGATCCGACTAAATTTCTCCCGATGAAGTTGTACCGGGGATACCACGGGCAACCCAACATTTGGGCGCTCCGGACCGCTTTACCCGATCCGGCTGATCCGAAGAAAAATAACTACCAATTCCTAATTGTGGGCGGGGTGCCTTTAAACGATAAGCAACAACCGGTAAAAATAGCGCAGGATCCCTATGCCCGCCGCTATGGGCCTGACTATAACCGCAATAACTGTGTAGTCATTGACCCTTCGGTTTATCAATGGCATGATCAGGAATGGCAGACGCCGGCGGTGGACCGGTTAATTCTTTATGAGTTAAATGTGTATGGCTTTACCGACCAAGCTCCTGATCTACCCGCAGAGATTGCCGGCACCTTCCGGGGGCTGTGTCAGCGGATCAGGGAAGGTTATTTTCAAGAATTAGGGGTTACCGCTTTGGCCTTGATGCCAACCTCCGAAGCGCCGACGGCCTTAAGTGACAACCGCTTAGGTTACGACCCGAGTGGATTTATGACGATTGAACGGGACTTCGGCACCTGTGACGAATTTCGGGCGTTGGTTGATACCGCGCACCAACATGGTCTAGCGGTCATCGTTGACCAAGTCTTCAATCATACTTCCAATTATTTCAACCCGCTTTGGCAATTGATCTACGATGGGACGGAAGGCGGTTTTTATTTCTCCGGGTCGACCCCTTGGGGGAACCGGGTGGCGACGGAGAAGGAAGAAGTCCAGAATATGTTGATCGACGCCTGTAAGATGTTCATCAAGGAATACCGGATCGATGGTTTTCGCTTTGATGCGACCCACAGTTCGTGGATGGACCATACTTTTCTCCGGCGTTTAGCTTATGAAATCAAGGACAAGGGTTTCAAGTCCGATTGTATTCTGATCGCGGAGAACCTTCCGAACGAGCCCGATCTGAACCTGCAAGGGTATAACGGATATGCCCAGTGGTGCGATGCTTTTCACGATAAGATTAAGGCTTTGCTACGGGAAGGGATCTTTCGGGATTGGACCGACAATTCCCCAACCCACCTGGGGAGTATCTTCTACTTTAGCAAGGATTTTTTTGCGGCCCACACCAACAATGTGGTTAACTACTGTGAAAGCCATGATGAGAACAGTGTTCCTTATGAGGTGGCGACCAGAGGTGATGGTTTGATCTGGGCCCCTGCGAAGGAACGCAAAGCCCGGCTCGGTCTGTTCGCCACGATGGTGGCGTTGGGGCAGCCTATGATCTATATGGGACAGGAATTTGGCGTGGAACGCCCCCGGAACCGGATTGATCTGGATTGGCCGGTCTTTCTGCGGGAAAACCACTATTATCAGTGGACAGCTGGTTTGATCCGTTTACGCCGCCGTTATCCGGGGCTGCGGGTCTCCGGTTATGACCCGGCCCCGGAAGGAAAATTTGCCTGGTTGTTAGGGCCCTGGCTGGGCGAGAAACACGGCCGGGGAAAAAATGTGATCGGATGGGCGACCAATCCCAATGGCAAGCCGTGGGAACGGATGGTAGTTTTATTAAATTTTGAGCCCTACGAGGTGATGGTCGATCTGGAATTTCCGCTGCCTGGTTTCTGGGTTAAACTGGCGGATATCGATGGGGTCAATGACCTACCGCCGGAGGGGGAGAATTCCCTTGACCACCCGACCACGATCAAAACCAGCGGCCACTTTGGCGGATTTGTCTTGCCATCTTCTAGCGGGTTCATCTATAAATGGGAAGCACCGCTCCACTAAACGTTGGCCGGCGTAGAGTCAACATAACCTATAGGAAGCTGATGCTTTATTTACTTTTAGTGGACTGTATATCCCCTCTCCCTAACCTCATATAATACTTTTACGAGGGGGGGAGTCTTTTGTCCACGATCCAGATAGGTACCGGGTCCCTCTTTGATTTAAGATCAAACTTTGAAAAAGAGTTTACCCGTTGGGAAAAAGAAGGAATAAACTTTCAGGTCCAAGAGCAGAAAATGGGGAAGTTTAAGTTCCTCAATTTTACCTTTGGGAAACCGGAAAAGGAAACCACGAAACAAGAAGAAGCCATCTTCCGGCATAACCTGGCTTTGGTGGTAACAAACCTGCTTTTAGGGCAAGTTTCGCAAAATTTGTTGCGGCGCATGATCCGGATTGACCACCCTTATCTTTCGGCCGAAGAAGCCGACGCCCTGTCCCTGAAGGTGATCTCGACTTTGTCGTCGGCGGGGGAGAAAGAACGGATCTGTCGGATCCAGGAAGAAGTTAATAGTTTTCTGTGTGAGAACAAAGCTCTTTTTTTGGAAGGTTTTTTCCGTTTTCGCCTTAAGGATTATGTTCATGAATTGAAGGAAAACTTGGAGGAAGCCATCGATCAGCTCCTGGCGGACAAAGAATACCAGGAATTTATCAAGCTCCTCCGCTATTTTGTGGAGATTCAGGAACCAAAGATCCTTGAGGTTCATGTCCTCTTTTATTCGAAGGAAAAATTCCGCCTTTTGGATGAAGAGGAAAAACCCTTGGAACAGGAGTATCTTTTAAAGGTCCTTGGTGACCTTAAGGATGAAGGGTTAAAGTATGAGGACTTGCTGCTCAGCGCCTTGATTACCCTTTCTCCCCAGCGGATTATCCTTCACCAGTCGGAGAAGACCAATATTGTCAACACTATCCTCAATGTCTTCACCGAAAGGGTGACCTTTTGCCGCGATTGTGAATTGTGCCGCAATACCGAAGGACATTAAGGACCCCGCGAGGGGTTGTTTTTTTGAAGTGGAGGAATGCGGTAGTTAAAGGGATCTGAAAGCTCATGCAGAAATTACTAAAGGATGGAAGACGTGAAAGGGATTTCCCAATCTGAATATAGCATGCTTACAGGGAGGTTCTTTGAGATGAGAAGAACAAAAATAATCTGTACTTTAGGTCCGGCTGTGGATGATGAGAAAATATTGCGGGAACTTATGGTCAACGGGATGAACGCGGCACGCTGTAATTTCTCCCATGGTTGCCACGAAGAGCACAAACAGCGCATCGACCGGTTTAAAAAGGTAAGGGATAGTTTAAAATTACCCATTCCTCTGCTATTGGACACGAAGGGACCAGAGATTCGTACGGGAAAGTTTATCGGTGGTGAGGCCACGTTAAAAAGGGGGGAACGGTTTATCCTCACCAATGAGGATGTGGTCGGGGACCAGACCAAAACCGCGGTTACGTACAAGGATTTATACAAGGATATCAAGAAAAACGGCCGTATTCTGCTGAACGATGGATTAGTCGAACTTGCGGTCGAAGAGATCAAGGGGCAAGACATCCATTGTGTTGTGCTTAATGGTGGCGTGATTCGGAACAACCAAGGGATCAATGTTCCGGATGCCAATATCAATCTGCCCTCGTTAACCCCGCAGGATGTTAAGGATATTATCTTTGGGATCGAAAATGATTTCG
>DUQQ01000069.1 GCA_012837705.1 Hydrogenispora sp. | reverse complement strand
TGACTCCCCCCATGCACGCGGGCGACAATCGGCACATACTGTTCCAGTGTCTTCAGATGCTCTGCTTTCACGCGATTAAAATCCATGTTCTCTCTTCCCTTCATAACTTTGTTTTGTTGGCTTCATTATAGCAGATGTTCCCAGAGTTTAATTTGACCCGGATCAAATTTTGACCCCTTTTTTCATCCATTAATAAATCCACTTCTTCCTAATATTATGCACGCTAATGGTAAACAGGCCAATGCTGTAACCGAGGAGAACGATGAGGCTGAGCCCCAAGCGAAGATAACCCGTCTTGTTTATGGCAAAGCGCAGGAGATCAACCCCATAGGTCAGGGGCAGAAGATAAGAGAACGGTTGCATGAAAAATGGAAGGTGATCGATGGGGATAAACAAACCGCAGAGAAAGATCATGGGGAAACGGAAAAAATTGGAGAAGGTTTGGGCTTCGAAAACTTCTCTCACCGACACTGCAATAAAAAGCCCAAGGAAAGTTGAGGTAACTGCGATCAACAAAACACCAACAACCGTGAGAACCCAATTAACACCAGATAGATCAACCAGAAAAGAAACGACCAAAACAGGGATAAAGGCATTGACAAGCCCAAATAAGATTGCCCCGGTGGTTTTGGCCAACATCAACCGGTTTAAACTGATCGGTGCGAGCAACAACCGCTCGAAGGAGCGACTTTTCCTTTCAAAAGTAATGGTGACCGCAAGCATGGATGTAGTTCCAAACAAGACCGATAAAGCCATCACGCCAGGAAGTAATTCGCGGACATCTACGGGTGTGGCGGACCGCATAATAAACATTAACGACCAGGAGATGGGGAAAATAATACCCCAGCTGATATTGGGGGGTTTTAGATAATAGTTTCTCATATCTTTCTTCAAGATGCTCCAAAAAGCAAGCCCGGTCCTCATTTTTTTCCCCCTCCCTTTTCTTCTTTTAATTTACTGATCTCGATCCCGGTAAGCTTAACAAAAACCTCCTCGAGGGAAGGACGTAAAATTTTCGCCTCGCGAACAACAATTCCACACTCATCAAAAAAGCGCATGAAAGGCATCAGTTGAATCTCCTCTGCTGCACTGATTCGGATGCTGTCCGGTGACATTTGCTTAACGGTAATATGGGAAAATTGCTGCAGAAGAGCGGTTCCAAGCTCAGGTCCACCTCCCCGTTCAATGGCGAACTCAACGGTCTTTTCCTGCTGTGCCTCATTCATCAAAGCACGAACACTGCTAACCTTGACGATTTCCCCGCTGGTAATAAACCCAATACGGTGGCAGAGCCGTTCGGCCTCCTCAATGTAATGGGTTGTTAAGAAAATAGTGGTACCTTTGGCATTGAGCTCTGTAATAAGTCTCCTAATCTGTCGAGCACTCTCCACATCGATCCCAGTAGTCGGCTCATCGAGGAAGAGGATTTCTGGTTCATGGATAATCCCCGCCGCAATCGTTAATTTCCGCTTCATCCCTTTAGAGTAGGCTTTAAAAGGTTTATTACCCGCATCATCGAGAGCAAACTGCTTCAACAGTTCCCGGGCTCGCTTCTCTCGCCTCGCTTTTTTCATTCCGTATAGCGAGGCACAGAAGACGAGATTATCATAGCCATTCATCTCATCATATAGGTTGCTCTCATCCGGTACGATACCGATGAGCTGTTGAACCCTTTTTATATCTTTGATCCCATCCTGTCCGGCAATAATAATCTCGCCCGCTGTGGGTAGAGCCAAGCCAGTAAGCATATTAATGGTTGTCGTCTTCCCCGCTCCGTTTGGGCCGAGAAACCCAAAGATTTCTCCTTTTTTCACCGAGAAGCTAATGCCTCTCACAGCTTCGAAGTCCCCGAATTTTTTACGCAGATCCTTGACTTCAATGATGGGTAAATTAGTAACCCCTTTTTCCCGTCCCTGACAACGTTTAATCAATTTGGTACTACATTTCCCGTCCTTTGGTCTTGACTCCTGATAAACGCATTTTGGTTCACCCATTCGGTTTTTCCTCCTTTCGACAGTAGGAAGCGCTTTCCCCAGTTAATTTCGGGCATTCTGAACTGATAGGAGCTAGAACAGCCAATTCATTAAGTTCTTTAGCCGCTTCCTTGAGCAACCTCCGCTCCACAGAGTAATGGGTAAAGTAACCTCTTTTATCACCCTTGACGAGCCCAGCGTGGCGTAGAATTTTAAGATGCTGCGAAACCGCCGATTCCGATACACCCAGTTTCTTGGCCAAGGCACCGACACAATAACCATGCTTTAAAAGAAGTTTTACCAAATTATATCTGGTCTCGTCGGACAGCGCTTTAAGAATTACAATAAGATTAGCTATGGCGTTAACCCCCCCTTCTTTTTATTTAAGCCATTACTTAATTAGATTATAATGCACTTAAATAGATGCGTCAACACTTTGCATCTTAACCAAACCGCAGGGAATATTTATTGAATAGGATCTCTTATCGTGCTGAAGATCGAGAAAAATAAAAAACGCCTGTCCTAAGACGGGCGTCTACGCCGGGAAACTCTCCCGTAATTTATTGGGTCGAACCTACGATTCTTCCTCTTCCGTGCCGTGATCGTGTTTTAGATATTCCGCCTCCTCTAGATGGGAACTGACTTCAATCCGGATCAAGGAGTGGCGCAGCAAGGCTTGTAACTTACGGATCTGATGTTCTTCTGATTCTTCTAAAAGCGTCGCTTCTGCTTCACGCCGATCTCTTTCGGCGCGTTCACGGTCGATCTCTTCCGGACGCTGCGCGATCGTGCTGAAAATATTCACGGATTGGTTCTCAATCTCCGCGATCCCGCCAAAGACCGCTAATTTCTTCTCCACCCCGTTATTGATAATACGCAAGATTCCATCACCCAGCACCGTGGAGAGCGGAGCATGACCCGGAAGGATACCCAGATCGCCATCGAGACAACGCATAATGATCATATCGGCCTTTTCGACAAACTTAATCCCCCGTGGCGTGGTGATCTTAAGGTTAATTTTTTTGTTCGGTTCCAAACTGGTCTGTTCCATTGCCATCTCAACCACCCTGCGCGTTCTTGTATTTTTCCACTACTTCATCGATGGTACCGACATTGAGGAAATAACCTTCGGGGATCCCATCGTGGACGCCCTCGATAATTTCGCGGAAGCCGCGGATCGTTTCTCCCACTGTTACATAGCGGCCGGGGATTGAAGTAAATTTTTCAGCCACATAGAAAGGTTGGGACAAGAAGCGTTGGACTTTACGCGCCCGGCTTACGATTAACTTGTCTTCCTCCGATAGTTCGTCCATCCCCAAAATCGCCACAATGTCCTGAAGGTCTTTGTAGCGTTGAAGGATACTCCGAACCGCCTGGGAAACACGATAATGGTCCGCCCCCACAATGCTCGCTTCTAAGATCCGCGAGGAGGAGCCCAATGGGTCAACCGCCGGATAGATACCCTGCT
>DUQQ01000040.1 GCA_012837705.1 Hydrogenispora sp. | reverse complement strand
CCATTGCCGGTCTCAACTTCTTCGTGGAAACCATTATTTTAAAAAAAGAAGTATTACCCTTCACCCAGGGTTTAATTAGTTTTTTCCTTTCTTTATTTGGGTTAATCAGTCTAAAAATGGTTACCGCGATCGACTTTTCCTGGTTAGGCTTGCTCCTAGCCGCGCTGCTCATCGGTCTCATTGATCTTATTATTCCCGTAACCTTGAAATAAAGCAAAAGAGCCGCCCCGTTCAACTCCGCCCGGTATGGCCAAAACCGCCGTCCCCGCGTCCGGTCTCTTCCAAGTCGGTACAGGGGAGCCAGGTACTCCGTACAACCGGCGCCACCACCAACTGCGCGATGCGGTCACCCCGTTTAATCTGAAACCCGTCCCGACCATGGTTAATCAATAAAACTTTAATCTCACCCCGGTAATCTTGGTCAATCGTGCCCGGTGCATTCAAAACGGTAACCCCAAACTTGGCCGCCAAACCACTACGGGGCCGGATTTGTGCTTCAAAGCCAACCGGAAGCGCAATGGCAATCCCCGTTGGGATTAGGGCGTACTCTCCGGCAGGAAGCAGAACTTCCTCCTCCACTGCGGCCAAAAGATCCATCCCCGCCGCACCGTCCGTCATATACTGCGGTAAAGGAAGATCTCCGGCATGGTCTAACTTTTTAACTCTGATCTCGATCTGGGATAACATCATTTCTTCCATCCTTTGGCAATTGCTTCGTCTTCTTCATCAAAGGGGCCTAGCGCCGCAAGGGTAATCTGTTCTTCGCGAAAAAGATCGCCGGCGATCCGGATTAAGTCTTCCGCGGTCACCCGTTCCACCGCGGCCAGAACCTCTTCGGGCGGAATAAAACGGCCATAGAATAATTCGGACTTCGCCAGGCGGCTCATGCGGTTAGTCGTGTTTTCCAGACTAAGCCAGAGGTTTCCTTTGATCTGTTCCTTCGCCCGCTTCAATTCGGCGGCTGGAACCGGCTCGACCTGGAGGCGTTTCAACTCTTTCCAGATTAGCGAGAGGACCCGGGGAAAGTTTTTCCGGCTGGTCCCGGCGTAGATAGAGAACAAACCGGTATCACGAAAAGCCGAGTAATAAGCGCCGGTGGAATAGACGAGTCCCCGCTCCTCCCTTAACTCTTGGAATAAACGGGAGGAGGAACTACCCCCAAAAAGATTGTTGAGCACCAATAAAGCATAGCGGTCCTGGTGTTGCCGGTGGAAACCGGGGACACCAATACAAAGGTGAACTTGTTCGGTATCCTTCTTCCGCAAACAGGTTGTCCCGGTGGTCTGGACCGGGCTACTCTCCTCCGAAGTATAACTCCCCCGTAGTTTTCGCCAAAAAGTATTGCAATCCTCTAAAAGCTGACTAACCTCAAAATTACCCGCAATGGCCAGACAGGAATTGTCCGGTGTGTAAAACCGTTCTTTAAAGCGAATTAAATCGGCGCGACTGGTCTGTAAGATACTCTCCGGTGTACCGAGGATCGGATGGCCCAACGGATGATCTTGCAGCAAGGTTTGGACCAAAAGGTCGTAAATGAGTTCATCGGGATTGTCCTCATACATCCGCACCTCTTCGAGGATGACATTTTTCTCTTTTTCCAGTTCTTCCGGGGCAATCAAGGGGTTGATAACCATATCGGCGAGCAGTTCCAGGCCCAATCTAAGATGCTGATCGAGGATTTTCACGTAATAACAGGTGTATTCTTTTGTGGTAAAAGCATTTAAATGTCCGCCGACCGCATCAATCGTTTCAGCGATCTTCCGGGCCGACCGCAGCTCGGTCCCCTTGAAGAGCATGTGCTCGAGCAGGTGTGAAATACCTTGTTCCGCGGGGGCTTCGTTCCGCGAACCACAAGCAACCCAAAAACCAATCGCCACGGAACGAACGTTCGGGATGTGTTCATAGACGAGAGTTAAGCCGTTATCTAGTTTTATTCGGTTCGACATTTGTAATATCTCCTCATCCTGATTCTTCATAAACATATTCTCCATAAATCAGCGGCGTAATCATCCTATTTTTCCTTTGTTTCCGCGCGGTTCGCCCAACTGATTAAAGATCTAAGGACCCGTTTTTATTCGCGATCCGAATGGAAAACCCCTTTCTTTTGCGTACAATTGCAATCAATCCTTTACTTTACACAACATTAAACATAAGGACCGTTTTCCCCCATAAATATATGAAATCCTATACTAATCTGGTTTAATCTACATAAAGGTTTCTGCTCAACGGAGCGCGAATGTAAATAAGGCGATTTAATTTATGTTAACACGAGGGAGAAATAAATGGAGCAAAACATTCTCACCACTGTCCTGGCGCTACTGGTTTACCTTTCTTCCGCTCTGTTTGGGGGCGGAAGCGAAGGAACGAATTCGCCCCTTTCACCAAACACCGGCCTTCAGCAATCCCCCTCCACGGCCACCGCTTTACCTTCAACCGTAGCGGTCTCGGCGGAGGTCGTCAGTATGCGCGCGGAACCCGCCACCAAAGCAAACGTCATTCGCCAGCTCGATAAGGGAACAGTACTTACCGTTGAGGATGAAAAGGACGGTTGGTACCAAGTAAACGACGGGCAAGGCCATTCTGGCTGGATTGTGAAATGGGCCGCAAAGCCCGGTTATGTTACGGTCCCAGCGACCTTTCAACAACGGGAAGTCTTTGGCTACTATGCGGAAAGTTATAAGGGTGATTCCCGCGCCTTAAATTCTTTCACCCAAAACACCAGTACGATCACGACCATCGCGCCTTTTTTCTACCGGGTTGATCAAAACGGAAAAGTCAGTGGCCAGACCAAACCCCAGTTGATCCAGGCGGCAAAGAGTACAGGCGTGAAGATCCTAGCGGTCGTCACAAACATTGATTCCTCTTCCACCTTTAGCAAACAGACAGTGAGCTCCCTTTTAAGGAATAAAACCGCTCGGAGTACGGCGATCAGAGAAATCCTTAATCTCCTAAAGGAAAACGGCTATTCTGGTGTCAATATCGACTTTGAAGGAGTGCCACCAGCCGACCGGCCATATTTAACCGCCTTCTTCCGGGAACTGGCCGCCACTTTACGGGCCAATAATTTACTGGTCACCGCCGCCCTACCCGCAAAAACAGCCACGGAAGAATGGTCCGCTTGGTCGGGCGCTTATGACTATCAAGCGATCGCTCCCTATCTGGATTTAGCGGTCCTGATGACTTATGACCAACATTATGCGGGAGGACCGGCTGGTCCCGTTGCTTCTCAAGCTTGGGTCGACAGCGTCTTGACTTACGCGCTCCGTTCTTTCGCCCCGCAAAAACTGGTCATGGGCATTGCTGCTTACGGTTACGACTGGAACGACCGTTCCGGGCGGGCTTTAAACTACGCCGCTATTCAATCCTTAATCAATAAACACAAGGTCGCCCCAAAATGGCACGAAGAATATAAAACACCCTATTTCACCTACACCGAAGGCGGCGTCCGCCACGAAGTCTGGTATGAAAACCGCCGGAGTACCGCGGCTAAACTAGAATTGGTTGACAAATACAATCTCCGTGGCGTCGCCATCTGGCGTTTGGGTTACGAAGACCCAGGAATCTGGAATGTTTTATGACCAGGAGCCGTTCCGGTTTGGCCCATTCTTTAATACAGAAAGAGGAGAGCATACCCTCATTAGCTTAAGGGAAAGCGCTCCTCTTTTTTTATCTGGATCATTTCATTCCCAAATAATGGGTTATTTAAATATCCGGTTCGTGACCTTTAGTAACGCCAAAACCAAAAGGGCACCAAGGAGTACCGTCAAATGAGGAATGTAGGTTTGAATATTGTTGGTGGTACTCTGGCCGAAAACATTCATCACCTGGGCCACGCCGGGCATCCGGTACTGCTCGATTAGGGGGATCGAGCCCAAAACCAAACCAATAACTAACGGCCACACTTGTCGTTTATCCATGATGAAGATCATCAAACCGAAAGTAACCAGTAACGTAGCACCATATTCCTTGATCCAACCAAAGTTAATATGGATTTTATGCGTATTGATCACCAATGTTTCGGTGCCGCCCTTGACCAATGGATCCAAAAGGAAAAAAACCGCAATTACGGCAAAAGCACTGAATAAGACCGTACCTAACAGGCCACGTAGATCTGAACCTTTCATATTATACCCTCCTTATACCCTTCCCTATTAGTTAATAATAATTCGCGCATGATCAAATTATACCTTCTTTTAGGCTGATTCCTTTCCCAAAAAAAGACCGCCTTTTCCCCGTCCCGAAGCGAGAATTGTTAAGGCAATTGAACTTGCAATTTACGGTACAAAGAAAAGCAGAAAAAGCCCTTGACTCTTCCCACCAATCTGCTTATAATTATGTTTGTTGTTTTGGTTTAGCTATGGTAAACTTTGAGTTTAATTTAATTAAAACACGGCAAGGATGAAGTGCATGAAAATCGGGGAAAAAATCAAGCGTTTACGGATTAGGAACCAACTAACCCAAGAAGAACTGGCTAATCGTTGTGAGTTGTCGAAAGGCTTTATTTCCCAAGTAGAGCGGGATCTGACCTCCCCCTCGATCACGACATTGCTTGACATCCTGGAATGTTTAGGAACCAATATTAAGGATTTTTTTAACGAAACAGTGGATGAAAAAATTGTTTTTAAAAGAGACGATATTTTTATTCGTGAAGATCCGGAGCTAAAACACCAGATCCATTGGATTGTGCCCAATTCACAGAAAAACCGGATGGAACCCATCTTGATCATTCTCGAGCCCGGCGGAGCCACCAAAATGGATGACCCCCATGATGGCGAAGAATTTGGTTTTGTCTTAGCCGGTTCCCTCAATCTTCATCTGGGCAAAGAGGTTTTTAAGGTCAGGAAAAATGAGAGCTTTTATTTCAAGGCGGTAGTCAGCCATTATCTCTCCAATCCAGGATCAACCAACGCGAAATTGCTTTGGGTGTCAACTCCACCCAGTTTTTAATGGCTGTTTTTTATTGCGAAAGAAATAATTAACAAACGCGGGGGGCAGTGGAATGCAGCAAAATATCATTCATCTGGTCGACATCAGTAAGGATTATAACGGAACGGAAGCACTAAAAAACATCAACCTTTATATCCGTAAAAATGAATTTGTGACTCTGCTTGGGCCTAGTGGTTGTGGGAAAACAACAACCCTGCGGATTATTGGCGGGTTTGAAGAACCGACCAGCGGTGACCTTCTTTTTAACGGGGTGAAAATCAATGATCTCCCCCCTTATAAGCGCCGGGTCAATACCGTCTTTCAAAAATACGCCCTCTTTCCCCATCTGAACGTCTTCGAAAACGTTGCCTTTGGGTTGAAGATCAAAAAAATTGATAAAAAGTCAATCGCAAAGAAAGTCCGGACCATTCTTAGCATGGTTAACTTGGCCGGCTACGAACAGCGGGAGATTGGCTCTTTAAGCGGGGGCCAACAACAAAGGGTAGCCATCGCCCGGGCCTTGGTTAATGAACCGGAGGTTTTGCTCCTTGACGAGCCTTTGGGCGCCCTTGACCTGAAGTTGCGTCAGGAGATGCAGATCGAACTCAAGAATATGCAGCAACGGCTGGGCATCACTTTCGTCTATGTTACCCATGACCAGGAAGAAGCCCTTTCCATGTCCGACACCGTTGTGGTCATGAAAGAAGGAACGATCCAACAGATCGGTACCCCCATTGACATCTATAATGAACCGAAAAACGCTTTTGTCGCCGACTTTATCGGTGAAAGCAATATCATCGACGGTGTTATGCTCCGCGATTATTTGGTGGAGTTTGCCGGGTTGCAGTTTAACTGTGTCGATCATGGTTTTGCCGAAAAGGAACCCGTTGATGTGGTCGTTCGCCCGGAAGACATTCAAGTGGTGGCCGAGGAAGAGAGTGCACTAAAAGGGGAAGTTAAAACCGTTACTTTTAAAGGGGTACACTATGAGATGCTGGTTGACAGTACTACCTTCCGTTGGAAGATCCACAGTACGGTTATGGCGCCGGTCGGCGCCAAAGTCGGGCTGAAGATTCTCCCCGATGCCATTCACATTATGAAAAAGGTGGCCACAACAAAATGAAGAAAAACTGGCTCAGTTATCCCTATCTCGTTTGGGTGTTGCTCTTTATCTTTCTCCCCCTCCTCCTGGTACTCTTTTACAGTGTCACCACCCGGACCGAGGATGGGATCCGCTTTACGTTCGAACATTTTCAGCGGTTTATGGAACCGATCTATCTTCGAGTACTTCTCCGTTCGGTCAAACTAGCCTTAATCAGCACGGTTATTTGCCTGCTCTTAGGTTACCCGATGGCCATGATTTTGGCCGGGAACGGCTTTAAACGGAAGCAGATCATGGTCTTTCTCTTTGTCGTGCCAATGTGGATGAATTTTCTGCTCCGCACTTACGCCTGGATGACACTTTTGGAAAGAAAGGGGCTCCTCAACACCTTCCTTTCGTGGCTGGGTTTGGCGCCGTTAAATCTACTCTATACGGAAGAAGCCGTTGTATTAGGAATGGTCTATAATTTTCTTCCCTTTATGGTGCTCCCAATCTATTCGGTGCTCAGTAAGATCGATAAAAGCCTGATCGAAGCCGCCGAAGATTTGGGGGCCGATGGGGTTACGGTTTTCCGGAAGGTCATCTTTCCGTTAAGCTTACCCGGCGTTCTTTCGGGAATCACCATGGTCTTCATGCCCGCCGTAACCACCTTTGTGATCTCTCGCCTTTTAGGCGGCGGACAGTTTACGCTCATTGGAAATCTCATTGAGCAACAGTTCTTATTGGTGGGCGATTGGAATTTCGGTTCGGCCATTTCCATGGTGATGATGCTGGTCATCCTTTTGAGCATCGGGGTTATGTCTAAGTACGAAAAGGAAAATGAAGGGAGTGGGCTCTTTTGACCCGGTTTCTAAAAAAAAGCTACGCCGCGCTGATCTATCTGTTCTTATACGCGCCCATCCTTATTCTCCTGGTCTTTTCCTTTAATGCTTCCAAGTCGAGGGGAATCTGGGCAGGCTTTACCCTAAAATGGTATCTGGAACTCTTTCAAGACCGGCAGATTATGAAGGCCCTCTATAATACGGTAATCATTGCTGTCCTCTCTTCCGCCATTGCCACGGTAATTGGGACGGCAGCGGCCATTGGGATTCACAACATGAAGAAGCTGAAGCGCAAGATCGTCATGAACCTGACCTATATCCCAGTAGTCAATCCCGATATCGTAACCGGCTTATCTTTAATGCTCTTGTTTATCTTCACCAATTTTCGCCTTGGTTTTATCTCTTTACTTTTGGCCCATATTACCTTTAACATTCCCTATGTGATCCTTTCCGTTCTGCCCAAATTGAAACAGTTGGACAAAAACCTTTATGAAGCGGCTTTAGATCTGGGGGCCACCCCCCTTTACGCCTATAGAAAAGTTATTCTGCCCGAGATCATGCCAGGGGTGATCACCGGACTTCTGCTCGCGTTTACACTCTCCATCGATGATTTCGTCATCAGTTTCTTTACCACCGGTTCCGGGGTCTCCACCCTGTCGATCATTGTTTACTCGATGGCGCGGCGCGGGATAAATCCAAAGATTAATGCCCTCTCCACCCTGCTCTTTATTACGGTCCTTCTTTTATTGGTAATTGTTAATATACGAACCTCCGGTGAGCATAGAAAAAAGGAGTGAATAAAAATGGTGAAAAAATACCGTATTCTGCTAGGGGCGGTCCTCCTGGCGGCAGTCATCCTAACCCTTTCGTCCTGCGGTCAGGACAAGCGGGTAGTCCTGAACGTCTACAACTGGGGCGACTATATTGATGAAGAGGTGATCGATCTTTTCGAAAAAACTTACAACATTAGAGTAAATTACGATACTTTTAGCACCAACGAAGATATGTATGTGAAGATCAAGTCGGGCGGGGCGGACTATGACGTTCTCTTCCCTTCCGACTACACCATAGAACGGATGATTAAGGAAGACATGCTGCACAAACTGGATCTCAGCAATATTCCCAACTATAAATACATCGCCGACCGCTTCAAGAACCTTGATTATGATCCGGCAAATGAATACTCCGTCCCTTATATGTGGGGAACCGTCGGTATTCTCTATAATCGAACGATGGTGGAAGAACCGGTCACCAGTTGGCGGATCCTCTGGGATGAAAAGTACAGCAAACAGATCCTGATGCTTGACAGCCAAAGGGATTCCATCGGCGTCGCTCTGAAGATGCTGGGCTACGACATGAACACCCGGAATCTTGATGAGTTGGAAGCGGCCAAACAGGCGCTGATTCAACAAAAGCCGTTGGTCCTGGCTTACGTCGGTGATGATGTCAAGGACAAAATGATTGCGGGAGAAGCGGCTTTGGCTGTAGTTTGGTCGGGAGATGCGGTCTATATGAAATGGGAAAACCCGGATCTGGAGTACGCCCTGCCCGAAGAGGGAAGCAATCTATGGTTCGACGCCATGGTCATTCCCAAGACCAGTAAGAAGAAGGCCGAAGCCGAACTTTTCATCAACTTCATGTGTGAACCGGAGATCGCCTTTAAAAATGCGGATTATATCGGGTACTCCAGTCCCCACACGGAAGTGGTAAAAATGCTCGATCCTGATTTAGTAGCAGATAAGGCGGCCTATCCTGATGATGAAGACCTCGTAAATTACGATATCTTTAAAGATTTGGGCGATTATTTAAGGATCTACGACCGGATTTGGACCGAAGTTAAATCCCACTAGGGCGAGTTGGCCGACCCCACCCTCCACACAAAGGAAGGATAGGGTCGGTCTCTTTTTTTGCCATTTCACACGTTAATTTTCTAAAAGCGCTTCCGTTCCTTCGATGCTCCGAAGGGAACGCTTACGACAGCTCTTTATCCCAGCCTTTCACCTGGAAATCAGGGCCAAGGATCGCAGAAGGGACCGTCGCCGGTCCCTTCTGCGGTACTTTTTTTCAATTTTGCCTTGAATAACCCGAACTTAAACTTGGTTTTCCTTTAAAGAGAGCACCATTTCATCCAGCTTTTTTTCTTCATTGAAATCAATGATCTTATCCAAGTCGAGAATCAAGATTAAGCGTTCATCAAGTTTACCCATTGCCTGTAGATACTTGGTTTTATCTTCGCCCGTGAATTCGATTCTTTGCTGGATTTTATCCTGCGGCAGGCTCAAAAGATCAGAAACAACGTCTACCGTTAGACCAAAGATCCGGCCCGCATTCTCAATAACAATAATCACACTGGTCTCTTTGTTGTCGGCATCCCTAATCCCAAACCGTTCCCGCATATTTATAACGGGAATTACATCACCACGAAAGTCAATAACTCCCTCCATAAAAGGGGGTGCGTGCGGAATTTTCGTTGGTTTAACGTAGCGAATAATTTCTTGTACCCGGAGAACGTTAAGCCCAAACTCTTCATCTCCTACCGTAAAAACGATCAGCTGTTCTTCCTTCCCTGCCCCGTTCAACTGCAGATTCATAATGTTGAGGGTGTTGTCGATATTACCGGTCTGCTCTGCATTAGCCATCGCTTGCCTCCTCCTTTCTAAAAACGGTCCAGGCTGTCATGGTCAAAGTTTACGGCCTCGCTTCCTTTTACCGGAGGACGCTTTTTAACGCTGTTTTCCTGGCCCAGTTTACCCATGAGCGCTTTATTTGCTTCCATGCTCCGGTCTGAACGCTTCCGATTATACACTTTACGATTATCCTCTTTACGATCGTCTCCTTTACGCTCGTCCGCTTTCTGCTCATCCACTTTAAACCGGGCCACATTATCCCGTAATTTTGCAGCGGCCGCGTCCAAAGCTTGGCTGGTGGCGTTGATCTCCTCCACCATCGCGGCATTCTCCTGGGTCACCTGATTGAGCTGCTCAATGGAGGACTGGATCTGTTCCACCGCTCCCGATTGCTCCCGCATCGCCGCGGCGACTTCCACAATCATATCCGAGGTTTTTTTCGTGTTCTCCACAATCTGCTGCAGCATCTCGGAGGATTTTTGGATCAACACGTTACCACGGTCAACCCGCCGTACGCTTTCGACGATAAGTTCTTCAATCTCCTTCGCGGATTCGGCCGTCCGCCCCGCTAAATTTCTAACCTCGGCCGCCACCACGGCAAAGCCCCGGCCTTGCTCTCCGGCGCGTGCCGCTTCAACCGCCGCGTTCAAGGCCAGAAGGTTGGTTTGGAAGGCAATATCATTAACAACTTTGATAATCTCAGCGATCTGTTTACTGCTATGCGAAATCTCTTCCATCGCGTTGATTGTTTCAACGATTGATTCTTCACCCTCAGTTACAGCTTCGAGGGTCGTCTGCGCCACTTGGTTGGCTTGCTCGGTATTGCTGGACACACTTTGGATCGAAGAAGTCACCTCTTCAACGGTGGACGAGATCTCTTCCAATGAAGAGGCTTGTTCCTGAGTACGTTGGGATAGTTCTTGATTGCCCGCGGCAATTTGGGCCGAAGCCATCCGAACGCTTTCGGAAGAATGCACTACCTCGCTGAAGGATTCCTGTAAGTCTTTAACTGTTAGGTTGAGTTGAACCGCCATGTCTCCGATCTCATCCTGCCGGTCAGTAGCAAATTTAACCGTAAAATCGCCCGCAGCGATGAGCTTTAATTTTTCATGAAAGCCCATAATTGGTTCCGCGACCGAACGGGCGAAGCTAAGCCCAATGAAGATCACGATAACACAGATCACTGCCGCCAGGATAAAGGCAAAACCACGTAATTGGTTCACGGCCGCAAAAGCTTCATCATAGTTAATTTTGAGATTAAAACCAACCAATTGATCGCCTAAAGCAATGGTGCTGGCGTTACCAATTACCTTCTTGCCCTGTAGATCATTGTAGACAAAAAACCTTTGGTAATTCCGGTTACCGGCAGCAACCGCCCGTGCCGCTTCCGCCGCCGCCTCGGTGGTAATCCGGGTCTTTAAAACCTCCATGCCCTGCTGAAACCGGGGTATTGTCAATAAGATCTGATTCGCATCAACTAAAAAGGCATCAGCGCTTTGGCCGATGGCTTCAAGGCCACTCGTAATCATTTCGCTGATGCGCGGAACATTCATCATAAAAGCAAGGACGCCATTTATTGTTCCCGACGTCCCATACTGATAAATGGGGACCGAGACCAACATCACGTCCGCATCAACAAGATCGGAGTAAAAGATGGCTGTATTATTAACCTCTCCCGCCAGGGCTTTCTGGAAATAATCGCGGCTGCCTAAACTAATCCCTTGTAAGGCGGTATTCGTTGAGCTAATTATTACTCCATCTTGATTCGTCACGGCAATTTCCGTAAAATCATTCTCCGCCAACACTTTAGAAAGGAAAGGCAACAACACTTCTGTGTTTCGAATATCCCAAAGATAAGAGCCGCCGGCGGTGAGTTTCTGATCATCAATGTAGTAATTGAGACTCTCATACAGATCGCTGGCGGCAGCGACGGTCACTCCCACCGCCATCTGCGATTCAAACCAATTCTGCAGAATCGTCTGTTGTTGGTCATAAAAGACCATAATCTCGCGTTCGATCTGGTCGTGTAGCGTTCGATTCGCCACAAAAACAGAAACTCCTAACGCAATTAACATCGGAAGTAACCCAATTAACAAAAGTAGGGTGATCATTTTCGGCTTTAGCTTCAGTCGGTTCAACAAAGTAATACCTCCATTGCATTGCTCGACGTATTGCGACATCCCAATCTATTTATCGACATTTTTCCATTGTTAATAAGCTGTACATAACCTTTTTAACCTAAACTTTAACATAAAGTGCGGTTTCCAATCACCCATAGCGAATAAACCCCATTTACCCTCCTGGGGAATTTTTCCCCTTGCTTTCGCGGAAAGATGCGCCGCGCGCGCGTTCTTATTGGGGTGGGCAACTATTCTTGAAGATCTCATTTTGGAAAAACAGGGGGGAGTTTAACAGGTGGTATTCATAGATCAATTTATCCAAATCCGTGCTTAGCTTTAAGACATCACTGCTAATCCCTTGTTCCCGATAATAGTGGTAGAGTTCTTGCTTCTTTTCATTAATCAATCTCCGTAGTTCAAGTAAATACACCGTAAATCTTCCTTTCCATGCATTTGTTGATTCTCAAAAGCCCCTAAAGGGCCTTTAACTATCTTTCTCCACAACTAATTTGGGGTTGTGCGGTAAGTATGGTCGTAGCAACCTTCTGTTAACCGTAGTTACTCCTTTGGTAAATATCGGTATTATTATTATCGCTTTTTTTTCCCACTTTTACCATAAGGTCTTTTCCCCATTTTCGTCTAGTTATTAACCCCTAGATCTTTTTTCTATTTCCGCAAGGCACGGAATAAAAAAGAGTGTTACCACTCACTGTTCAAGACAGGTAACACTCCTCTTCTTCGAAGTCGTTTCCGCGTCCAGGGCTAATGCACTAGGCCTTTACTGCTTATTGTCAGCTAAATTTAACCTATTGCTCGTCAAGCTTCACAATGCCTTCTTTGACTGCCGTAACGATCAGTTCGGCCGCATTCGTGACATTCAGTTTTTTCATGATATTGGCCCGGTGGTTCTCCACCGTTTTGAGGGCAATCATCATCTGTTTGGCAATCTCCCGGTTTTTATAACCCTTCGCGATCAACTGCAGTAATTCGACTTCGCGAGGTGTTAGGTTCCGACCATAATGATCTTTTTCCGTGATATAACCATCCACCAAAAGTTGGGAAATCGCCGGGCTCAAATAAATCTCATTATTTAAACAAGCCCGAATGGCGATCATCAGTTCTTGAAAGACACCACTTTTTAAAAGATAGCCCCGGGCCCCGTTTTTTAAAGCTTCCCGTACAACCTCCGGTTCGGAACACATCGAAAGGACAATTGGAATCGTCGATAAACGACATTCCTTCAGTTTGACCAGTAACTGATTACCAGTAAAGGTCGGCATGACGATATCAATCAAAGCCACATCCGGCTGTAAATCTTTGATCAACTTTAAAGCTTTGTCCCCATCGTCGGCTTCACCGACAATCTCGATCTCTCCGGTCCGTTCCAGCAAAACCCGTAGCCCTTCACGAACAATATGATGATCCTCGGCAATAACGACCCGAATCATCTAATCCCCTCCCATGGAACCTGTGCCGTTAGCGTAAACCCTTGCGCCGGAAGAAACTTCGTTTTCAATGTCCCCCCCAGCGCCGACAGTCTTTCACCCATGCCCAAGAGACCAATGCCCCCTCCTCCGGTCTCTGCCGACAGTTCCGCTGGGTCTGGCCCAACCCCGTTATCTTGCACGATTAAGGTGATAAACTCGGCATCGGTTTGTAAAAGGACCTCGATCTGTGAGGCTTGAGAATGCTTCGCGGCGTTTGTTAACCCCTCTTGTAATACTCGATAAAGCGTGATACTGGCCACTTCGGAGATCGTGGGCAGTTCGGTTTTGGCGGAGGTAAAAATAACCGGGATCCCCACGCGCTGGGTAAAAGTGCGACAGTAATTACGAAGAGCCGGAATTAATCCCACCGCCTCTAAAGCGGCCGGACGAAGATTATAGGCAATATGTCTGGTCATTTCAACAGCATCATCAGTAAGGTCGATTATCTTCGTTAGTTCCGGCTTGCACATGCAATTCTGGCAAATTGTATCGGCAACCAGCTCTAATTTGATTTTGATCGCCGTCAAGGCCTGGCCCAGTTCATCATGGAGCTCCCAGGAGATGCGTCGGCGCTCTTCTTCCAGCGTTTGGACCACCTGATGGTGAAGCTGGTGTATTTTTCGCTCATTGTTTCGGATCTCCATGTAAAGTTGGGCATTCCGGATCGCCAACGACGCCTGGGCGGCCAACCCCTGCATCAGCATCTTTTCTTCCTCGGTAACTGGCCATTCCTCACCAATGCGGAAAAGCAAAATCGCGCCGCTTACTTCTTTTCCGTTATATAACTTAATTCCAATCAACGACTTTAGTTTGAGTGGCCCAAAGACCTTTTGGAAAGCAGGGTCCGTAATGGCCTCCACATCCTCAAGCACAGTAACCTGTTCGGTACCGCCAAAGTAACGTTCGAATAAGGAAACGGGAATCGACGGCGTAAAAAAAGCAGGCTCCTTCCCATAACTATAATACAACTGGTAGTTTTGCCGCTTGGCATCTAAGAGCCGAATGGTAACACAACTGGCCTTCAGTCGAGTAGAGACTTCGAAACAGATCGTTTCCAGCACTTCGGTCAGGTCCAAAGCAGCATTAATCGTCAACGCCGTCCGCGCTAAAGTGCTTGCTTGGTTATAAAGCCGCTGAATTTTGTGCTCTTTTCGCTTCAGTTCCGTCAAGTCAACAACATTGATCACGCGGTATTTAGCTTTATTGCCTTCATCATAGACTATATATGCCGTTACCAGGACCGGAAAAATGGAGCCGTCTTTCCGCATATGCATGGATTCATACGAATAATATCCGGTTTGGTAGATAACCTCATTAATTGCCGGTAATTGAGGCCGGTATTCGGGGGCCAATAGATCGGCGAAAGGGCGTCCCGTCAATTCTTTTACTGTATAGCCATGTAACTCCGCAAAATAGGGATTCATGAACTCCAACCGATTCCCCGCTGCTGTACCGATCACCAAACCAACCCGCGCCTGATTAAAAAATAATTCATATTTACGCAAACGCTCTTTTAGGGTTGGTTTGTTCCGCTTTGCCCTGTTTTTCACCGTTACGAACTGTTCCAATCCCCTGCACCACCTTGGCCAAAATCCTATACTGCCTTGGATTCTCTATATTGCCTTGAGGACTTTAAGAACATTTTCTTCCTCGAATGGTTTGATCAGGAAGCCTTTCGCCCCATATTCGAGCGCTTCGTTCACATACCAGTGTTGGCCCATGGCCGAAACCATCACCACATTAGCCCCGCGGTTAATCTTCAGGATCTCTTTAAGCGCGGTTATCCCGTCCATCACCGGCATAGTGATATCCATCGTAACAAGATCCGGGTTTAGTTCTTGGTATTTTTCTAGACCCGTCAAACCGTTATCGGCCTCACCAACTATTTCATAGCCATTATTCCGTAAAATTCGCTTTAACATCATTCTCATCACAGTCGAATCATCAACAATTAGCGCCTTTTTCAACAGCCCACCCCCGACTAGGATGTAATATCTGGAACAGAAGTTAGCATGAGCCGATCCTGATTTACATCCTTATTATACTCAGTCTGGTCTTTGAGGTAAAGGGATGGAATTAATAATTGACATTAAAGCAAAAAAACACCATCCCCGTTTTGGGATGGTGGACATTTTAAAGTGAGCTTAATACCTTTAGGACATGTTCTTTATTGAAGGGTTTCACGATAAAGTTTTTGGCCCCAGCCATCACGGCTTCGCGAACATAACTTTCCTGCCCCATCGCTGATACGATCACCACGTTGGCATTTGGATCAATCTTTATAATCGCTTTCAGCGCCGTTAGCCCGTCCATTTCCGGCATGGTTATATCAAGCGTGACGATGTCCGGTTGTAGTTCATTATACTTTTCCACCGCTTCTCTTCCATTTTCGGCTTCGCCAATAACCTCAAAACCGTTTTCAACCATGATTTTCTTCAGTGACATCCGCATAAAAGCCGCGTCATCCACGATTAAGATCTTCTTCATCAGACCCGTTTGCCCCCTTATCTTATTAGTACCTACTTGCTTGAATAAAACTGAATATATTGCCCCATGTCCTAACCTTTAACTGTTCGACAACAGATTTCGACATAATAGATATCGACGTTTCTTTTATTTGATAAACCGTTATCGAACCTTTTTAACATTTTGTTTACATTTCTTGCTATGGAGAGGAAAGAAGACCCTGTTATCCAACGGATAACAGGGTCTTTCGCCTCTCTCGCCAAGTGTGGTTATCTTTTCATCCCACTTAAGTATTGCTAGTCGGAGACGACTTACTTACACATTGCCGGCTCGGTCGCTAAGACTTTCTTCAGTTTGGCAAACCGTGGCAGGCTGTTTACCATCGGCGGTGCCGACTCCCCTTGAATCAAAGGTAAGGCATAATCAATGAATTCTTGCTTCAACCCGGTACCATTTTCGTCGATCCATTCGCGGGGTACCTTCTTTTCCGTGTTCGCAACTTCGCTAAGGTTGACAAGCTTAATATTGCACTTATACTCTGGTCCAGCCGCTCTTTCAAAGGCCACCATGTAATCGGTTTTCCCTTCAACAGCGTACTTGACCGCCATTTCACCTGCTAAAGCCGCTTCGTCAACGTCCGTTTTAGAACCTAAATGGGCCGCACATCTTTGCAAAAGACTGAACTCGATACCGCGGATTTTAGCATCGGTTTTTTCCCGGAGGAAATTGACCAAAGTGTTGGCAAGCCCACCCAGTTGGACATGGCCGAAGGAATCCTTATAAGCCAGTTCGGCACCGTACTCGGAGATATATTTCCCGTCCTTGTCTTTGATCCCTTCGGAAACGGCGATGATCACGTTTTTCTGTTTCTTATAAAGATCGTTTACTTCGTCGAGGAACTTCTCCATATCAAAAGGAAGCTCCGGGAGGTAGATCAGATCGGGTCCGTACCCGGCATGCTTGGCTAAAGCAGAGGCAGCAGTCAACCAACCTGCATTTCGGCCCATGATTTCGAGGACGGTGATCTGCCCTTGATCGTAAACATGTGCGTCTTGGTATACTTCCATAATTGAAGTAGCAATATACCGGGCAGCGCTACCATAACCAGGACAGTGGTCGGTTCCCCACAGATCGTTGTCGATGGTTTTCGGCACACCCATGACCCGACACTCATAGCCGACCTTCTGCATATACTTGCTTACTTTATTACAGGTGTCCATTGAATCATTGCCACCATTATAGAAGAAGTATCTAATGTTATACTTCTTGAAGACTTCTAAAAGCCGTTTGTAGTCAGTCTCATCCTCGTCCGCATCTTTTAGCTTATAACGGACAGAGCCAAGGGCCGAAGAAGGGGTTGTCTTCAAAAGCTCGAGTTCATAGGGATCTTCCTTCCCAATATCGTAAAATTTCTCCTCGAGGATCCCCCTGATCCCATGCGCCGCCCCGTAAACCGCAGTAATCGCCTCTTGCCTTAAGGCTTCCTGAAATACCCCCGCCGCGCTAGCGTTAATTACTGCCGTCGGTCCGCCGGACTGTCCAAAGATTGCCGCACCTTTCAATTCACTCATTCCGTTAACACTCCTTCTATAATCATTAGCTTTCATAAAAAGAACCCACTTATGTTTAGATTTTCACTTTCCACCAAAGATGTCTCGTGGGTAAATCACTTATTTTTGTTATGTCTTGGGCTCATAGGTTAAGTAAGCCAGGAATTTAGAACAGCCGCTTTCTGGTTCTTATGAAAACGAAATTTATATTTTGGCACTATTATTTATACGACAAGGCGGTACCTTTTTCCTCTTCGTCCGTTCCTAACCGGGGTCTTTTAAAGAAATTTTAATAAGTACTGTTGATCAGTTAGGTATCCACAGAAAAAGCCCCGCTATCAATCGATAACGGGGCTTCTCTCTTGCGTACAATATCCTGCACTGCGCTAATGACAAGTCGAACAGTGTCCTCCGGCGCAACTACCACAGCTGCTAGAGCCGGATATCTTGGAACCACCGGTGACCGCAAAGGGCGAAAAAAGACGGTTTGTCTCTTTTGAGCCACATTTGGGGCAAGCAATCTCTTCCGTATGGCTCTTACACAGTTCTTCAAATTGATGCGCACATTGCGAACAGCTAAACTCATAAATCGGCACCTAATCACCTCGGTTCAACCGTGTTGCCTGTTTTCCCAAATAGTTAGGGTTTGATGATGGTGACCAGGTCTCCGGTTTTAAGGCCCGCTGCATTGGCTTCATCGATATCCAGATGCAAATCCTTTTTAAATTTCGGGCTAACCCGGACTAAAACTTGATCAAAGATGAGACCACGGGGTCCATCTACTTTTACTTGGATATAGTCTTGGTCTTTCAGCCCCAACTCGGCGGCTTCGGTATCATGTAAATGCAGATGCCGCTGGGCGACGATTACACCTTCTTCGATCTCAATCCGGCCTTTCGGCCCTTCAATGATCAATCCGGGAGTATTCTCCAGATTACCCGAATCGCGGACCGGAGCAGTAATCCCCAAAGTAAAAGAGTCGGTTAACGAAATTTCAACCTGTGTTTGCGGACGCACCGGCCCCAAAATCCGTACATTCGGAATTGAGCGTTTCGGTCCGATAAGGTTAACAGTCTCTTCTGCGGCAAACTGACCGGGTTGGGAAAGATCCTTTTTCACCGTTAAAGTGGCACCTTTCCCAAAGAGGGTTTCCAAATCTTCCTGCGACAGATGAACGTGGCGGTTTGAGACTCCGACCGGTACTTTGATCGACATTTTCTATGTACTCCTTTCTCGAATCCGAATTGGAACGACAACTAGGATTGGAATGAGAGAAAAAAAACCGGCTAATCCGGTTCGTGAAGTTTTTTTGGCAGGGGAGACAGGACTCGAACCCGCAGCCACCGGTTTTGGAGACCGACGCTCTACCAATTGAGCTACTCCCCTGTACAATCCACAATTTAAATTATATATAGATTTCTTCCTGATGTCAAGTCTTAGTCGAAAGAAAGCAACCATTCTTCTCAGGCCCAGTCCGCCTCACTTAGAGATTGATTCCGATCACCCCGCCCACAATCCCGAGAAGTAAAGTAATGGCCCCGTTAATTAAGCCTTCATTAATCTGTTGAGCCAGCCCACATATTCTCCCGATGATGAAAAAGATTAACCAGACGGCGACGGCGAGCACAATCCCCATCAGCCAACCCTTAGTTCTTGCCTTATAACCGGACGCCAGCGCCCCGAGGACGACCGCAGTATAAATCGTATATGTGTAGATCGTCTGCTCATAAGCGCTCCAATCCCAACCCAGCCAGTAAGTTAGCGCCAACAAAAAGATGGTAATCAGAAGTAAAGCAAAGACATACTTTAAACCGGTAAAAACAGCGGTCAATACCAGGCGAAAATTTACTGCCGGGCGCTCTTGTTTAACCAAAAGCCCCACCCCCAGCCAAAACTTTATTTCATCTATATGAAGAACCATCGCCAAGTATGTCTTGCCGTGTAATGCTGGGCTTTCAGCTGGTTAGCCGTTTCGAGAAAGGGTTGTAGTGCTAGGAAAATAGGCAAAAAAATACCGGCGTCAGGAAACCTGCGTCGGTGTTCGGTTTGTAGATGGTCGGGCCGACAGGATTTGAACCTGCGACTCCTTGACCCCCAGTCAAGTGCGCTACCAAGCTGCGCTACGGCCCGATTATTAACGGCAGATTTTATTATAGCATTGTATTTTGTTTGTGTCAATGAATCGCCGTTAAAATTCCGCCTTTTACCGTTCAAAAAAGTTTTGTTTGCAAGTTCTTCTTTTAGGCACCTTGAATTCGCCTGCTCTTCATCACATTGCCAAATTGATCGACAGTAATCTCCATCCGATGAATAAAATCGCCCAGGGAGGCCAGTTTCGCAACACTTTCTAAGTGCATAAAATCATTGAGCGCACCATTGAGTAGTTCGTAGATCTCGGTCAATTCTTTTTCCCGTTTCGCCAGCCGTGTCCGTTCGCGCTCAAATTGCTCAGTCAGGCTTTGGTTCTCAGCCACCAAACGGTCGATCTCCGCCAAAAACTTTTCTTCTTGTTTCAGATCCCGTTCAACAGCCAAGAGATGTTCGATAAACCCCCGCAGATCCAACTGCCGTTTTTGCGCTGCTTCCAGCTTATTAACCCGCTCCTCTAGCTTTTGGATGGTCTCCGGTAGATGGGCCAGCTGATACAGGAAAGTAGACTTTTGCTCCTCACTCTCGGGTGTAATACTATGTACGTAACCAGGCTTCTTCCCGAGATTATCGACCAGCGTTGTTTCCGACAGGGCCTTTTTTTCCTTCGGCAAGCTCTGGTTTGCCCCTTCTATCTCCGGCTCCGTGCTCTTTATCCCCAGCGGAGGAATCTCTTTTCCGTTTAAGAGGGGGGCGTCGGGAATGATGATCCCGGATCGTTTCAGAACATCCCGACCCAAACTATTAATTTTTTCATCACTTAACCCTCTTTTTTGGACCAAGCGATAAAAACGGAGTTTTAAAGCCGCTTCACTGATTGGTTTCGGCATTAGTCGTTGTAACTCGGCACAAGCTTCATTTCTGGTCCCACCTGAAACCTGATGTTTCGCGAAGATTTCCAGAATTAACTGATCTTCGTCATCGGATAATATTTCTTTGGGTGTGGCCGTCTGGTACTTGGCGCGCATCATCTTGTAATAATCCGTGTTCGAAATCCCCTTTTCCTTCAGGATCCGGCAAAATTGGCTCCTCAGCGCCGAAATTTTACGGCCAAAACGGCGGGATAGTTCTTTCCGCAATTTTGGATTCCACCAGTTTTCGTAGATCATTTCGTTTTCATTCTCCGAATAGCGCGGTTTGGATCGCACAACTTGATTGCTGCTGTTCGGCATAAAATCTACACTCGACACCATTTCATTCATTTTCGCCATTATATTCCCTCCATTAAATTCAATCTTCTCCATCCTTGTAAACTAAAGGGTGGATTTCAGTTTTATTATGTTCCGTTCTGAAAAGATTTATGCCAAAGGAGAGAATTTTTTACCGTATGATTTTTACTAACGACCACAACTTGCTTTATCCTATGCCATATGGCGGCAAATGTTTACCCCCGGAGTAAAAAGGGTAAAAAAAAGACCTTGACCGTAATGCGGTCAAGGTCAAAACGCCTTTTGTGCCGAACCATTCCTAAACAAAACGAAAACCATCGAGGTTAACAGCAACCGACAACCACTGTGCTTCAATCCCCTGTTTGTTAAAGACAGCGACCATCCCGGCGCCCACTGCCTCCTGTTTGTTTTTTGGTGCAAAGGCAATGACCGTCGGGCCGGCACCACTAAGGGCAACGCCTAAAGCCCCTTTTTGGTATGCTGTATTAATAACCTGGTGAAAGCCGGGGATCAAAACCGCCCGCCGGTTCTGGTGCAAGGCATCTTCCATCGCCAGCCGGAAGAGATCGGCCCGTCCGGCATAACAGGCCCCAACCAAGAGACCCGTACGGGAGAGATTAAAGACCGCTTCGGTCAAGGGCACCGTTGGGGGGAGGAGATTCCGTGCTTCCGTGGTCGGTACCCGCAGATCGGGAATGGCAAGCACAACGTGGAGTTCGGGCGGAAAGGGGATTTTTAAATAAGTATACGGTTGTGCAGCCGTCTTCACGACGCCAACCAAACCGCCAAACACCGCGGGGGCCACATTGTCGGGATGCCCTTCAATCTCCACAGCCAGTGCCAACAGGTCGTCTCTGCTCAAAGGTTCGCCAAGAAATTGATTGGCCGCTGCCAGGCCACCGACGATCGCCGCGGCACTGGTCCCTAAGCCGCCCGCCTCTGGAATTCGGTTCTCCAAATGGACGACTCCACCCCGAAGTTCCTCGCCAACCTCGACAAAAACCCGTTTCAGTGCTTTACAAACCAACAAATCGGAACGGCCCGTGAGCGCCGCTGCCCCATAACCTTCCGCCGTTACGTGCCACGCATCGGCGGGTGTAAAACTCACCGTATTATATAGATCCAAGGCCAGGCCAAGAAAATCAAACCCCGGTCCTAAATTGGCGCTGGTGGCTGGTACCATCACTTTAACCATGTCAAAACCTCCACGGACCACTAATCTGTCCGTAAAATGTTCTCCCGTGCTAAATCGCTCGCCACCATCGAAAAGCCGCGTCTGATGACGAGTAGCGCCTCAAGAAACGTTTTTTTACTTATAGATCGGGGTCCCATTCTCCATGGCATATTTATGATAGGCCTCTTTCAGTTGTTTAGAATAGACGCCCGGTTTCCCGTCACCGATCTTTCGTCCATCCACCTCAACAACGGGGATCACTTCCGCCGCCGTCCCAGTGAGGAAACACTCGTCGGCCACATAGACATCGTAACGGGTTAGCGCTGTTTCTACAACTTCGAGCCCCATCTCGGCCGCCAACTTCATAACCCGACCCCGGGTAATCCCCTTCAAAGCACCAAAGGAGGCCGGTGGGGTCGCCAACATCTTCCCTTTGATCAGAAAAATATTATCTCCGGTACACTCCGCAACGTAACCTTCCTGGTTGAGCATGATTGCTTCCGCCGCGCCGCCTAGATTGGCCTCGATCTTGGCCATGATATTATTGAGATAGTTGAGGGATTTAATCATCGGGTTAACTGTTTCCGGTAAATTACGACGCGTGGGGACCGTGATAATTTTCAGCCCTTGTTCGTAATATTCCGCCGGGTACAGACTGATCCGATCCGCGATAATAATGACTGTTGGCCGCACACATTTACGCGGATCTAACCCAAGATCGCCTACACCACGGGTGACGACCGTCCGAATATAGGCGTCGGTCAGTTGGTTTCTTCTTAACGTCTCCAGGTGCGCCTCTTTCATCTCGTCTTTTGTCATCGGGATTTCGAGGGCAATCGCCTTTGCCGAATCATACAGACGGTCGATATGGGCGTCGAATTCAAAAACCCGCCCATTGTACGCGCGCGTTCCTTCAAAGATTCCGTCGCCATAAAGGAGTCCGTGGTCAAAAACGGACACTTTCGCTTGATCCTTCGGGTAAAATTGGCCATCAACATAGATCTCCAAAATTAAACTCTCCCTTCATTTTTTCTACCGCACCATGCGGAACAAAGTTGTATGAATGAATTTTCATTATTTTATCATAAATTACCGGAGGGGACAACAGGCTCAAGGAAGGCAGCGTGGAAAATACACCGGTTTTATCTTGACTTTTCTAAACGGGTCATAAAAAAGCCGTCGGGCCCGTCCGCACGGGGAATGGTTAAAAAACCCTCCGCCATGCGTTCCGCCGAAAAGTTTGCGGCAAAATTGTCCGGGAGATCGACCCGGAAATTAGGATGATCTGCTAAAAAGCGGCGGATCTGTTCCTCATTCTCTTCGCTCTCCAAAGAACAGGTACTATAGACCAGCCGCCCGCCCGGCTTCAACAGGGAGGCCGCGTGGTTCAGTAACTCCTGCTGGAGGGCGACCAACTGCACCAGGTCGGCCGGTTGGCGCCGCCAGCGAATGTCCGGACGGCGGCGTAGAACGCCCGTTCCCGTACAAGGTGCATCCAAGAGGACACCATCGACCAGAGCGGCTGGGCGCCAACGCCGGGCATCACCCGTGAGCGGCTCGACGATCCCAATCCCGAGCCGTTGGGCGTTCTCCGCAATCAAGCTGGTCTTATGTTCAAACTGATCCAAGGCGTAAATTTGACCCGTATTGTTCATTAATTGCGCCAGATGGGTCGTCTTTCCCCCCGGTGCCGCACATAAATCGGCGATCACGGCACCGGGTTCCGGGGCCAAAAGGTGCGCAACCAGCATCGACGCTTCATCCTGAATATAAAAGTATCCTTCCACCCACAAAGGATTACTGGTGAGCTCCCGTCCACTCTTTAAGCGGATCGCTTCCGGAATCGTCGGCACCGGCTCCGCCTCGATTCCAGCTTTGGCCAGCGCCCCTAAAAGCTCGTCCCGGCTGATGCGGAGAGTATTGGTCCGCACACTTAAAGGGGCGGGTGCATTATTGGCTTCGACCAGACGATGGGTGGTTTCCTCTCCCCAACGTTGGATCCATCGCTGCACCAACCAGCGGGGGTGGGAATGGACAATCGTCAGATGACCCACGGGGTCCTGAGCAAAGTCGGGCAAAGTCTGTTCCAATTCTTGTCGCCGCCGCTGATAGTTCCGGAGCACCCCGTTGACGAGACGAGATAAGCCCCGATACTTACCGTTTTTCGTTAAGTCAACCGCTTCATTGACTACCGCATAGGCCGGGTGCACCGTAAAGATAAGCTGATAAAGGGATAAACGAAGAACTTCCCGGATTGCCGCGGGCAATGCGGAAAGTTCCTTCGTGAGCAACTGGTTCAGAAGAAAATCCAGTCTACTCCGGTGACGGAGTGTCCCAAAGACTAACTCTGTAGCCAATCGCTTTTCCTTTTCCTCCGGTTGCTCCTTGGCAAACAGGGAGTTCAATATCCGATTCGCATAAGCCCCCTCTTCCTCAATGGCAATCAAGGCGTCGAGGGCGAGGCTTCGACCGGAGCGTTTTTTAGTCATTTCGACGGTACCCGCGAAGCACAACGAGGCGTAAGAGTTGGAGCAAAGCCATTGCCGTAGCCGCTAAATAGGTTAAAGCCGCAGCACTTAAGACTTTACGGGCGCCAGCCACTTCACCGCCACGCATCAAATACCCTTCGCTTTCCAGCATCCGGAGGGCCCGTCCGCTGGCGTTGAATTCCACCGGCAAGGTGACCACTTGAAAGAGAACGGCAAAGGTAAACAAGAGAATACCCAGATCCATTAAGAAAGTTCCACCCCCGCCAAACACGAGACCAATAAAGAACAGGGGGAAAGCCAAACTCGAACCAAAGCTGGCCACCGGGAAGATGGCATGACGAATATTCAGGGGAATATACTCCTGGGCGTGCTGGATGGCATGGCCGGTCTCGTGAGCAGCTACGCCTAAAGCGGCCAGCGACGTACCGTGGTAATTTTCCGCCGAAAGACGCAACCGTTTTGTACGCGGATCATAATGATCGGTCAACCGCCCCGGTGTAATCTCCACCACCACATCGGTCAGGTTGTTTTTGTCCAGCAAATCTCGGGCCACTTGGGCTCCAGTCACGCCAGAGCTGGCCCTTACCCGTGAATAGCGGTCAAAAGTTGTTTGCACTTTCATCTGCGCATAAACGGCTAGAATAATCGCAGGAATAAGCAGAATATAAGTGGGATCAAGAAATGGGAAAAACATCGGTGTAAATCCTCCTTCACACATCAGTAATGGCTTCTCCGTCGACCCTAGGGTAACACGCATGGCCACGGCCCTTAGTCTTTCCGGAAAGACCATCTCTAAGTAGAAAAAACGCCCACCTGCTTCAGAAGTTTCCTTCTTAAACTGAATTTAACCTAGAATTATCCCAGCGTCCAACGGATTCCCGGCCACAAACTGAAGAATGGGAAGGCGTTTCTTCCCCGGGCTTTGGATCTCCGTCAGTAACAAGACCCCGTCCCCGGTCCGGACTGGTAATCCTCCACCCTCCTCCTTGGTGACCGTTCCGATCGTGCCCGGCTTGGCTTGTTCCAAACCATACCATCCTTTCCCCGGTCTTGCCGCCCAAACCTTCAAAATTTCCCCATGCAAATAGGTGCGGGCACCGGGAACCGGTGCGAACGCCCGGATCCGGTTATGGAGCGCAGCCGTCGTATCAGCCCACGATAAAACCAGATCTCCCTCGGTTAACTTTGGAACATAGGTCGCTTCCGCATGGTTCTGGGGTACCGGTTTTACCGTACCTGCGGTCAAACCGGCCAACGTATCCAGTAAGACTTCTCCCCCCAGTGCCGCCAAGCGGTCATGAAGGGTGCCAAAGTTATCGGCTGGGTCAATCGGAATCTGGCGCATCAGCAGCACATCGCCCGTATCCCAACCTTCATCCATCCGCATCGTGGTGATCCCAGTTGTTGTTTCCCCGTTTAAGAGGACGGCCTGGATCGGGGATGCCCCCCGGTATTTCGGCAGCAGAGAAGCATGGACATTAACACACCCGTACGGCGGATAAGTCAAAATCGCCGGGGGGATCTTTAAACCGTAGGCGACCACCACAATCACTTCCGGACGGGTCTTAGCCAGCAAAGCCATTACTTCTTCGTCCGGGAGACGTCCCGGTTGGAGAACCGGAAGGTCATGATCCACGGCCAGCTTCTTCACCGGGGATGGCGTCAGTTTCATTCCCCGTCCGCGGGGGCGATCCGGTTGGGTAACAACCCCGACCACCTGGTGTCCGGCAGCCAGCAAACTCCGGAGTGAAACCGCGGCAAAATCCGGTGTGCCCATAAAAACCAATCTCATCGGTCCACCCTCCCCGCTTCCGCCGGTAGGTAATCAATAAACAAGACTCCTTCCAAATGGTCAATCTCATGTTGAAACGCCCGGGCGAGGAGCCCTTCTCCCTCCAGCTCGACCTTGCGTCCCTCTAGATTAAGACCGGCCACTTTTACTCTGGCCGCTCTGGTCACATAACCGTTCCGGCCGGGGATACTCAGACAGCCTTCCACATCCCGTTCCTCCCCTGTTCGGCTGAGAATCTCCGGATTGATCAAGACAATTGGCCCTTCCCCCACATCAATCACGATGATCCGCTCACCCACACCAACCTGAGGCCCGGCTAGCCCAACCCCATCTGCCGCATACATCGTCTCTAACATGTTTTGGGCCAATTTTTTTATCCTTTTCGTGACTTTCTTAACCGGCTTGGCTTTTTGGCGTAAAAGCGGATTAGGGTCGGTTACAATCGGTAAAACCATAATAACAGCTCTTCCTTTCAATCCAATGTGCATAACTTATAGAATTGCATGATTCATTTATGCCAACTTAGACCAGAAAATACTTGATGAAAGTATTATAACACGGAATAGGGATTTTCGTCGATGATTATACGGACCCCCTGGCGCCGTTCGCGGTGCAGGGCCTGGACAATACGGGGTAACAAGCGCTCCGCCAGAACCAGTTCTTTGGTTTTCAGTAAAGTATGCCAGCGAAACTTGTTTTTTATCTTTTCAATCAGCGCTGGTTGCGGCCCAATTACTTCCATTACCCCGGGTGGTAAAGCCAATTTCGTGAGCGCCTTCTGCAAAAGAGAAGTGAACCGGTGGGCGGCGTTTTCCACCGCTTGCTGGTCGAGGCCAGAAAAGACCACCCGAATCAGATGGGTAAACGGTGGATAGTTGGCGGCTTCGCGGTAAGCAAGCTCTTGCCGGTAGAAGGCTTCCTCCTCCTGCTCCGCCAGGGCCTTAATACTGTAATGTTCGGGATTATAGGTCTGGACTACAACTAAACCGGCCTCGGCTCCCCGGCCGGCGCGGCCCGCCGCCTGTGTTAAGATCTGATAAGTCCGCTCCGCCGCGCGAAAATCCGGAAGATTAAGCCCCGAATCGGCGGCGATGATCCCCACCAGGGTGACGTTGGGCAGGTCCAAGCCCTTCGCCACCATTTGGGTTCCTAATAAAATATCGATCTCCCCCCGGACCAATTGCCGGTAGATCCGTTCGTGGCTCCCTTTCCGGCTGGTCGTATCCAGATCCATCCGCGCCACCCGGGCGTTGGGAAATTCGGCCGTTAATTCCTCTTCCAACCGTTGGGTGCCGTGTCCAAAATAGCGGATACAATGACTTTTACAGTGGGGGCAACGGTCGGGCGGAACCGTTTGGTAGTCACAGTAATGACAACGGAGCACATTCGGTTTCCGGTGATAGGTGAGGGTTACATCACAAGCTGAGCACTTTAAAACTTGTCCGCATTCGCGGCAGAGAATAAAAGTGGCAAACCCCCTCCGGTTCAAGAGAATAATCACCTGTTCCTGACGGTGGAGCCGCTTGTCAATCTCCTCTTTCAAGACTGGAGAGAGAACGGCAAAACGCCGCGCCTTAAACTCCTCGCGTAAATCGACCAAATGGACCTGGGGCATTGGCCGCCCAAAGATCCTCTGCGTCAGGGTTAACCCGATTAACTCCCCCTTTTGCCGGGCATAGACACTTTCCAAGGAAGGAGTGGCGCTCCCCAGTACCAGCACACCCTTATTCCGGCGGCAGATCTCATAAGCAACTTCTTTCGCGTGATAACGGGGCACCTCGTCTTGCTTATAGGTGAACTCATGCTCCTCATCGATGATGATCAAGCGCAAGTTGGGCAGGGGGGCAAATACGGCCGAACGGGCTCCCACCACCACTTTGACTTCACCATTTTTGATCTTCCACCACTGGTCAAAACGCTCGCCATCGGACAAACTGCTGTGTAAGACCGCAACCGTCTCGCCGAACCTGGCCCGGACCCGCTCCACGGTCTGTGGAGTCAGCGCGATCTCCGGAACCAAGAGAATAGCGCCCTGGCCAAGCCTGAGAGCTTCGGCAATCGCCTGTAAATAAACCTCAGTCTTACCACTCCCCGTCACCCCATGTAAAAGAAAGGAGGCGGTTTCCCGTTGGTGCAAGGCGGTACGAATCTGCGCAAAGGCCTGCTCCTGCTCGGCGTTGAGCTCCGGAATTGGTTGGGGGACCACCGGTTGTTGGAAAGGATTCCGCTCCACGGTTAAGGTTGTTTTGGTTAAGTACCCTTTTTGGCACAAAGCCGTTAAAACACTGGCCGTAACCCCCGTCGCAGCCAGGATTTCCTTCGTGGCCACCGGCGTGGTTTGCTCCGCCAAAAAAGCCGTAACTTTCTGTTGTTTCGCGGTTAACTGGGCAGCATCAGCTCCGGGAAACGCGGGGGCTAAAGCATAGGCCTGAACAGTTTTGAAGTTGATCGTCGGCTTTTGCGGCCGCCAGCTTATTTTGACGAAACCATGTTCAATAAGTTCTAATAAATAAGGTTGCAACTCAGGTTGCAGTTTAGGAACGGAAGTATATTCCTTTTTGATCCCTTCCATTGCTTTCAGTAAATCCCGGCGGATCTCCGCTGGCAGCGGAAGGCGATTGATAAACGCCACCATCTGACCAGGCTCCCCCGCCAACCGCCAGCATTTCTCCGTTTTAGCCTTCAACCCGGGCGGTAAAAACAAGCGGAAGAGATCCTGCCGCCGACAGAAGTAACGCCTGGCTAACCAGTCGATGAGCGACATTTGATCCGGCGTCAGCAAAGGCGTATCATCCAAAACCGCAAGTACCTCTTTGATCCGTTCCGAATAAGTTGGTTCTTGACAATCCCAAACAATCGCTTCCGCGCGGCGTCCGGCAAAAGGCACCAAAACACGGCTGCCCGGAGATGGGACGAACGGCCAGTCGGCGGGGACCTGGTAATCATATAAACGATCATCCGGTAATTCCTGTAGATTAACACAAACTTGAATGTAGCGACTGGTTTTCATCTTCATCCTCCAAGCTCTATTCGGTGAAAAAGGCCGTAAATAACAAAACACCCGGCGCCAGACGCGCCGGGGTAAAAGTGTACCCTTTACTAATTGTTATAGGGTTGCTGTACGGGAAGGATTTTCCCTTTCAGAATTTCTTCTAAAGCGGTCGAAACTGCTCCGATCGCCCCGTCTTCACTCGGGTCGCTTTCATCAATAATCTGGCGGGCACGTTTGGCCGCGGTTACAACAAGAGTATACCTGCTGTCAACCTTTGCCAACAATTCTTCTAACGAAGGTGTATTCATCGGTGAAATAATGCCTCCCTAAACCGATACTCTTATAATAACAATAAGCAGTTTTTCCTGTTTTGTCAAGGGTTCAGCAATCGCTTCCAGTACCCGCGGGTTACTTTAACCTCTTCGGCGTTGATGATCGCTTCCACCCGCCGACAGGCTTCCTCTAAATGATCATTGACGACGACATAATCATAGAGTGTAACAGCAGCTAATTCCGTTTCAATATAGGCCAGTCTTTTCTTGATCGCCTCTTCATCTTCGGTGTTCCTCCCCTGCAACCGCCGGGTTAGTTCGGCAATTGAGGGTGGATAGAGGAAAATCAAGACCGCATTGGCGTAATTTTCGCGGATCTGAGCAGCCCCTTGAATATCCACATCTAAAATTACATGTTGTCCCTTCTGAAGCAGAGCTAGAACCTGTTTTCGTGGCGTACCGTAGTAATGACCATAAATCTCTGCCCACTCTAAAAAGCCGTTATTCCGACGCTCCACTAAAAACTGTTCTTCCGATAAAAAGTAGTAATTCACCCCGTCGATCTCCTGCCCACGGGGTGGACGGGTCGTAGCCGAGATTGAGTAGGTCAGATCGGTGCGCTTGGCCAGCACTTCCTTTAAAACCGTATTTTTTCCCACTCCGGACGGACCTGAAAGAACAAAAAGTAAGCCTTCCATCGACGATTATTACTCCTCTGGATCATTATTTGCCGCTTCCTTAGAAATTAAACGATGTGCAACAGTCTCTGGTTGTACTGCTGAAAGTATAAGGTGAAGGCTATCCACGATAATCACGGCTCGAGTCCTTCTACCATAGGTGGCATCAATCAAGGTCCCACGCTCGCGGCTCTCCTGGATAATCCGTTTAATCGGAGCCGATTCGGGGCTGACAATTGCCACAATTCGGTTGGCCGCAACCATATTACCAAAACCTATGTTGATCAATTTGATATCCATACGGAGTGGAATCCCCCTTTTTTACTGGTTACCAAAACGCTCTAGCAAAGCCTGCTTCTGCCGGGAGCCTAGACCTTGGATTCTTCTGGTTTCGTCGATTCCGATCTCAGTCATGATCTTACGGGTGCGAACCTTACCAATCCGCGGTAAAGACTCCAACAAATAGGCCACCCGCATCTTCGCGACTACGTCATTGTCCACCTGTTCCAGAATTTCCCGGATTCCGGTCCGTCCGGCTTTCAAGTCCTGACGAATTTTAGCCCGTTCGCTCCGAACCTGCTGTGCCTTTTTTAAAGCTTGTTTTTTCTCTTCTAACGTCAGTTTTGGAAGCGGCATTTTTTCACCTCCTATTCAATATTTTGAACTTGTTCTCTAATGTTCTCTATTTCACTCTTAACCTCCACGATATAACGGGAGATGGATAGTTCACTGGTTTTAGCCGCAATCGTGTTAATCTCACGGTTCAATTCTTGGCAAATAAAGTCAAGTTTTTTTCCGATCGCACCTGTGACCATCAGGGTTGATAAAAACTGCTCCAGATGGCTTTTAAAGCGGGTCAGCTCTTCAGTGATGGACGAGCGTTCAACATAAAAAAGGACCTCCATGGCTAACCGGTGTTCGTCAAATTCGACTTCCGCCAATATATCATGAACTGCCTTGGTTAGCTTTTCCCGGTAGAGGTTGGGTAACGTTGCAGCCAAGCGCTCGATCTCTTCGATCGTTTGGCTTAAACGTTGAATACGTGTCTTCAGGTCGGCGGCCAGGTTCTCCCCTTCTCTTTGGCGCATCGCCAACAACTGTTGAACAGCACCTTGCACCGCAGTAACAACCGCCTTTTCGAGCGCTTCTTCGTTTACTTCTTCTTTTTTCACGAAGAGATCGGGGATCTGCAGAATCTGTTCGATCCCGATTTTACCAGGAATCCGGAATTCTTTTCGGACCTGGTTCACTTCGTGCAAATAATCGGCGAGCACCTTACGGTCGATGGCCAATCGGCAACTGCGGTTTTCCGGACGCTCCTCAATGGCCACATATAGATCAAGCTTCCCCCGCTGAATTACCGGTCGAACCTGTTTATTAATGCTCTCTTCCAACCAGGAATAATTCTTCGGTAAACGGACCGTAAGATCAAAAAAGCGATGGTTAACGCTACGAGCTTCAACAGAAACCAGATAGTTGGGATCATCTTCTAATTTAAACCTGCCGTAGCCAGTCATACTAAAAGGCATTGAATCAGAACTCCTTAAAAGACTAACGAATAAGCTCCTCTCCGACCGAAATAATAAGCTAATTCACGTACTTAATTCCACCTAGAGAAGGAAACTCCTCCTTTTTAACCAGAAATTTCTGTATTTTTGTGAGGGGGAACTTTTCACTGAAGGCATCGTTTTAACCCATTAAAGAATCAAGACCAATAATATTTCTATAAGCCAAATTTCTACAGTCCAAACTTTCGCGTAAGGAGGAATTGATGATGGGAAGATTCTCTCAACGTTACCAAAAACTATTAACCTTATTATTTGTGGTAATTGCTACTTCTATTATTACTTCCGCGGTTTTTCTGGCTTTTAGTGGCGTGGAAGATAAGTCCTCGCCTCCTCCCGCCAGCAAAGTAGCACGCGAAGAGCAGTTTACGGTGCAGGAAGCCGCCTTTAAATTCGGTTCGGATGATAGCGCTTCTTCCTGGGAAAACGCGATTATTAATGTGCATAAAAAAGTGGCACCCGCGGTCGTCTATATCGATACCGAGCGGACGGTGAAGACTAATCCAATGATTCCCGAGTTTTTCCGGGAGTTCTTCGGCCCGGGCTTCTTTGATTACTATGGCCAACGGGAATACAAGCAACAAGGAACCGGATCCGGTTTTCTAATTCGCCCGGATGGCTACATCGTCACCAACTATCATGTGATCCAAAACGCGGACAAAATAACCGTCAACTTGAAAGGCGGTAAAAAATACGACGCCAAAGTCGTGGGGTCGGACCGTAAATACGACTTGGCCATTCTGAAGATCAAGGCGAAAAACCTTCCCTACTTAGAGATGGGCGACTCCGACCGTCTACAGATCGGACAGTGGGTCGTGGCCGTCGGTAACCCCTACGGTTTACACGAAACAGTAACCACCGGAATCATCAGCGCCTTGAACCGTTCGATCGCCGATAGTAAAGAGGAAGGTTACCTGATCCAGACCGATGCCGCCATCAACCCGGGCAACAGCGGTGGTCCTCTGGTGAACCTGAAAGGGGAAGTCATTGGGATCAATGAAGCCATCCTCTCCAACGCGCAAAACATCGGTTTTGCCATTCCAATTAAACTACTGAAAGATAATCTGGATGCTCTCATTAACGAGGGCAAAATTACCCATGCCGAATCCACCGTTCCCTGGCTGGGCATTTATATGCAAGACGTCAACGAAGACATGACGGAATATTTCGAATTACCCTTTAAGACCGGTGTTTATGTCGGCCGCGTTGTGAAGGATTCGCCCGCCGACAAAGCCGGAATTCTCCCGCAAGATATTATTACCCAGGTAAACCAGCAGACGATTAAGTCCGGCGAAGACTTGGCCGCTATGATCCAAAAAATGCAGATCGGTGATACCGTCTCCCTCCTCGTCTGGAGAAGCGACGCGTTTAAAAAGATCGATGTCATCCTCGAAGCAAAGCCGGAAGACCAAAGGTAAAACCTGCTTTTGACATAACTAATGTAAAAAGGTAAAATGCAGGTAGAGCTTATCTGAGAAAGGGTTTGGATATTATGCTGCAAACGGAAACCTTATCATTGGTCCGCACAGCGCCGGCACCAGATGTTCTTGAAGAATTTGAGAAACAAGTCAAAACCTACGAAAAGGCCTTTTATCACTTTGCATACCGTTTAACCGGCAATCACGACGACGCCGAGGATTTAACTCAGGAGGCGCTACTCAAAGCCTATCGTGCTTTCCACCGCTTTAAAACAGGTACGGCTTTTGACCGTTGGGTTTACCAGATTATTTATCGCTTGTTCATCGACCAATACCGTAAAAAAAGGCGGCGTCCATTCGTGGCCTCCTTAGACGAATCTCCGCCCTATCTTGACCAGGAAAAACCGAAAGAGGTGCCCGACCACAGCAAGCTGCCGGAAGATTTTGCCCTCCGTCACGAACTCGGCGAGACGATCCAAAAAGCCTTGCTGCGTTTGCCGGAGGAGTTCCGTGCCGCCGTTGTCCTCTGTGACGTCCAAGGCTTTTCCTATGAGGAGATCAGCAATATTCTCCAATGTTCGCTCGGAACGGTGCGCTCCCGCATCCACCGGGGTCGGCGGCAACTTCGCGAACATTTACACCCATACCTTAACGGGGAAAGGGGAAAAAAACAATGAATTGTCATCGTGTCCAAAGCCTACTCTCAGCCTATCTCGACCAGGAGCTCTCCTCCGAAGAACGGCGCCTGATTCGAAACCACATCTTTAACTGTCCGGTATGCGCCCAATGTTTGGAAGAGCTTTCCCGGATCAAGAAATATTTAGGGGGGTTGGAACCGCCTCCGCCCCAGATCGACCTGATCGATCACTTTTTTAGCTACAAATTACACATAAGTGATGCGGTTGACAGCAATCCGTGGGAGTGGTGCAAAAGGTTAACCTTAACGGCTGCCTGTATCTTTCTTTTCCTCCTCACTTCCTTTCATTTGTTCCCAGTAACCAACACTAACCGGAGTATTGCTGGCCAAGAGGTCGAGTATCACACCTATGATCAGTTCACCACTTATCAGCTAGTAAATAACGAGCAAAACAGCAACGTTAATTTTTTCCTGGAAGAGGACGAGACCGAAGAGAAGAAGAAAAAGAAAAAGAAGATCGATGATTTCTATCTCCCACAGCACAAAGCCCTTTTGCCCGGAATTCCGGTTTCATCCCGTTGAAGGACTTCGGCACCTCCTAACCTGCCTCCGCATACAATAAGAATAACGCTTAAAAGTTTGGAGGTGGACGCCAAATGAGTGCATTATATCCTTACCCGGCCGTCCAGTACATTCCACTGGCCTTTACGGTTCTTTTTCGCCACGAAAGCAGTTCATCCCGCCCTTTCATCCTTATCGGGCGGGAAATTTTCGCCCAGCAGGAAGCGCTCGCAAAAAACTACGGGGCGCAACTGCCGGCACTCAAAGAAAATACCGACCTGCTTCTGCTTATGGTCGGTGGGTTTGAACCATTGGAAGTAAAATACCGGGGGTTTTATGTGATAATTAAGGCGGTACCCCGCCCGATGGTTAGTTTAATTACGTTACCGAGATACTATTTTTATAAAGAAACCCTGGTTTTTCAGGCAAAAACCGCCGACGGAAACCTTCTGGTCGCCAACTCCTATAAACTACCCCTTCTTCACCGCCGGCTGCGCCGGGTTACATATTAATACCAAAGCAGGAGTGCCCCTACCCCGGTTGCTCCACAACCAGAAGGAACCAGCCAATCCGTACAGAATCTTTTTAAAGAAGAGAACAAAGATCGGAGGAAGGAATATGCATAAAGACATCGCTTACCATGAATATGCCAATGAGGCCATCGCGCACCTGGCTAACGGTGGGATCTTTTTAACCGTTAAAGACCCCGACCAAGACCGCGCCAACATCATGACGATTGGTTGGGGCACCATCGGTTATATCTGGCGGAAACCCATCCTCATGGTGATGGTCCGGTATTCGCGGCATACCTATGGCTTACTAGAAAAAGCCGGCGAATTCACTGTCAGTATCCCCCTGCACCAAGACCGCACCAATGAATTGATGATCTGCGGCCGCCAGTCCGGCCGGGACATCGACAAGTTTAAAGAGTGTGGTTTCACCCCGGAAAAAGGGAGGGCTATTGATACGCCGATCATCAAAGAATGTCCTTTACACTTCGAATGCCGGGTCGTCTACCAACAGGCCATGGAACCCGGGCAGCTCAGCAAAGAGTTGCGGACGAATTGCTACCAAACCCCCGACTATCATGTCCTCTATTTCGGCGAAATCCTGGCTAGCTACTTAAGGAAATAATCGGTGGTCAGGGGTCATCTCCTGTTTTAGTTCGGAAATTGTTTTCGGGGTCCAACACCCCGCCACTTTTTTCAATCCATAGACCGTCGCAAGCTTCCGCTGTAAACCGGCATGAAGCTTAGTGGCAGTCTTTTTTAGATCCTGTGCCGGGTCATCGACCTGTGGGAACCGGGGATCGTTCAACCCCACCCCACTGGCGAGTAAGGTCTCAAGCACAATTTTCGCCGCTAAAAAACGATCGTATTTATCAATGCCAAAGACATAAAAATCTTCCAGCATCCCGATGATTTCCCAGGTCACCTGCTCGGCCTGGGAGTAACGGCCGGCATCTTTATCCTGATCAGAGAACCGCACCGGCAGATTTGTGCTGATCTCTTCCAAATGGGCTACCAAGTATTCCAAGTCAAAGAGGCCGGTCGCGCAGTTGAAGAGGATCTGCTCCCCTCTTTTCTCCGCGGCCAACACCTCTTCTTGCGAAATCGCCACCCCTAAATCGGCACAGTTCAACCGGCCATCTTGATCCAGAACGAGCACTCCCCCCTTGGTATCAACCACGGTCCGGAACGCAAATTCAAAGCCTCCGTTCTTTCCTTGGAGGGCCAGGAGGGCAACGGCCACCGGATTTACCGTAAAGCCCAAGTTATCAACGTTGCCTAAATAGACCATCTTGATGCCCCGGTCGAAAAGTTCGCGGTAACAACGGCTCAAGATCTGAAAGTTCTGCCCATGTCCACCGGGCATCGGCAGGGGATTGTTGGGTTTACCGTAGGCAGTGGCAAACACCTCCTTGGGCCGCCCTAAACTACTATGGGTGTAGGCCGCCAACATTGGTTGAACCCCGGTCAACACTTCTTTGTTAATTGCTACCCCGGTCTCGGCCATTAAATCACGCAAGTAAGGACTGTCCCCCAGTTTCTCGTAAGCATCTTCCAGCTCTTGGTAGTTGTAGATGCTCGCCATCTGAAAGAGGGGCAAGATCTGTTTCGCTTTGCTTCCCGTACGAAGCTGGTAGCGGAGGATTTCCAGCAAAAGAGCGCGCATTTTTAACTCGATAAAAGTAGCGCCGGGTGTTCCGTCTTCGTTAATATACGCAGGAACCAATGCTTTCGCTTTGTTCCGTCCAAGCTCCGCGAGGAAATGGAATTGTTCCGCGCATATTTCATATATTTCGGGACTTAGCGCTACATTTTTCTTATAATCAAAGTAACTACTGGCTGAGCCGCCGTTTAGAACCCCATAACCCACATAGGGGTAGAGAAAAATGCCGATCTGCGCCAGCCCTTCCCGGTCAAAATAACCGGTTTTCCCCTCCACCCGGCAATAGGCAGAAAGATCAAGCGCGAGACCCCAGCGTTGAAAACGGGCTTCCGCCGTAGGTAGATCAACCGCCACTTCTAGCGGAACGGTGAGATCGATAACCCGTTCCCCATCAATCCGCGGAAACCCCGTCGCCCGCACCGGCTGAAAGCGGTCAAACTCACCGGCATTGTACCGCGTCAAAATATTTCTAGTCAGTTCTAGATCAATCCCTTTCCTCCGCATCACGGCGGCCAAAGGCGACGGAAAACCGTAATTATCCCGTTTTTCATCGAAAGTACTCATGCCGTCATTCCTTTCATCCCCATCTTTATCCTGCTAAGAAGGGTTTATTCATTGTTTCTTGCCTCTTCATCCTTTTTCCTTTCTCAAAACATAAAGATTCTAAATCTTAAATGGTTTTTCAAATTCATTAAATTAAAACAGCCTGCTTTTTTAAGAGCAGGCTGTTCACTGTTTATTTTTAATTAAATTTTATCCTTTATTCGCATTCTACAACCAAACCAACGCCAGCCTCTTTACTCGGCGTTGTATTCCATAATGCAAGCTTACAATGGAGATCCGTATCATGACAAATGTAAAAATTCTTTATTCCTTGCTTCTTCACATATTCACAAGTTTTATCGACTTGCGACTGGGGAACTTCATCAATCCGCAGATGGGAACCGCCAAGATAAGTGTGGATTTTTGAAGCGCCGGTAATTTTTTTGGCGTATTCCATAATATTACAGATCCCGTAGTGGGCACATGCCGCGATAACACTAACTTCCTCACCGTTTTTGTGTTTATAGGCAAATTGGGTGTCTTCATCAACTAGATCATCAACCCATGCCCCATTCTTGAACTTATTAGCAGCCTGAGGAACTTTACGTTCATAATCGTTGGTTATTTCGGTTAATCCCATAAAACAGAGGTTTTCGGTTAACCATAAGGGTTCGGGGGTTATCCTCAGATCAAAATATTGTTCCAGAACTTCACGGCTAACATCTAACCCAGAAGAATGGTTCTTTTTGAAGTTATATTTGCGCAAAAAGATATCTTCATGGGCGATCAACATAATTGGTTTTCGGGCCATCGACATTTCCCGGTAATATTTGATCAGATATTTTAAACCGCCGGTATGGTCCCGATGACCATGGGACAACACAACATAATCCGCGGTACGCAGGTCAATTCCAAGAGCTTCCGCATTATGGATAAACTTATCCGAAAATCCGCAATCATATAATACCTTTATTGAGCCATCCTCGATCCAGGCCGAATAACCATGCTCCGCACTTAAGTAACGACCAAACAGACTATTGTTCTCCTGCAACAAAGTGACCTTCAAAACGGCCGCCCCCTATCAGATAGTTTTGCTGAACTTTGTCTCCGCAATCAATACCGTTTTACCGTTAGTTTCTCATTCTATACCGAACAACAAAAGAGCTTTAAGGGTGGTAAGCTCAAGACGGTCCAGCCGCCTCTGGCAACCACCCTTAAGCCACGCCTTTGTTTTAAACGTTATTGACCACAGACTCCGCTTTCGAGAATTTTCTCTTTAATCTCTTGCTCGGACAAGACATTTTTGACTCCAATAACGTGAACTTTATCTTTCGCGAAATCAAACATCTTAACGAAGTTTAAAGCTGTAACGACCACATCATATTGGGGAACTATGCTTTTAGCTTCAGCGATAGCACAATGGTGAACCGTGGCCGCAACGCCGAGATCTTTCATGATTTTTTCGACTTTGAATTTGATCATCAGACTCGAACCGGCGCCATTGGCACACGCCACGACAATCTTGAGCATAAACCAATCCCTCCTTTACTTATCATGCTGCGGTGGATTACGCTTTATTCTCCATTTTTTCCTTATACGCGGCAAAATCGTCGGTAATTAAGAAATAGGTATCTTTGTTCCGGGCATACTGGATCTGCGGTATCGCCAAAAGCCCGATGACAATCAACGCCACGCCAAAATATCCACCATACTTCATCAAGTAGGCAAAACCTTGCCAAACTGTAACCCAGTCGAAGAGACCGTTGAAGCCACCATATTGAGCCAGACCGAGGAAACTGGCAAAGGTTGCACTCCCAAGGACGGCGATGATCCCGGTAATAAATGGAATCGCCAGTGCCGCTTTAATTCCGCCCTTATGATTGGCGAATACAGCCAGGGTGCCATCGCCGAAAAACATCGGAACAAACCCGGCCACAATTAAGATGGGACTCTTAAAGACGATCAAACCCAAAATGGCAACTAATTGGCCAATCGCGGCCGCGATAAAGCCGAAAGTAATAGCATTCGGCGAACCAAAAGTATACACCGCAGGAACGTCGATTCCCGGAATAGCACCAGGTAAAAGTTTAGTAGAGATCCCTTGGAAGGATTGGGTTAACTCGGAAACAAACATCCGGACTCCCAACTGTAAAATAGTAAGGTAGACGGCAAAGTTGAAAGCAAAAGTGAGAATATAGAAGAAGAAATTATCTTTAGCCTTCAAGAAGCCGCCGGCAACCAAGAACTCCTTACCCAGGAATAAAAGGATTGAGCCAAAGAAAGCCAGCATAATTAGGGCGGTTGTTACAACGTTCTCATTGAAAATCGACATCCACCCAGGCAACTCCATATCTTG
>DUQQ01000075.1 GCA_012837705.1 Hydrogenispora sp. | reverse complement strand
TGGAACGGTTTCTTTTGAGACTAGCGGCAATTACATTCGGATGATAATCCAGTTTTTCAATGGCTTCCAAAACCCGCTGCCGTGTAGTTTCTGCTACTAAGTGACTTTCATTAAGGACCCGGGAGACAGTTTTCGCCGACACCTTAGCCAGTTTTGCCACATCATAAATGGTCGTCATTAGTCTACTTCCTTTTTAACAAGATCTATTTCCTAGGAAATAATGTCTGTCATTCTACGGCACCTTAGACGCCGCTTTGAATGACCAGCTTCTGTACGCCTCCAGGGCATGTCGCCCACCCGGCTTTGAGCTTACTATAACAGAACAGCTTCTCGGCTCAAACGCCTCTTGTTCATACCCCTACGCAGCGCAGACAAAAGCGGCGTGAGCAATTTGTTAGCCAGTGTGGGCGCCCACCTTAATAATATACACATAATTCGACATCGGTGTCAACTACAGTCAGGTCCGACATTTAACGATTACGCGTTTTTGTCCAGGATTAGCCTTAACCAAGCAGCCACTAGCTTCACCACCCTCGACTTCCAGCTGGAAAGCGCCAGTCATCTGGTTGTCGATGGTTATTTCGTAAGAAACACCCCGAAAGACTCTTTTGATCTGAACCGTTTTTAACTCCTTTGGTAGACACGGGTCAATAACCAGTCCGTCAAAATCCGGGCGGATCCCGAGGATATGTTGCGTAACCGCCACGTATGACCAGGCTGCTGTTCCGGTCAACCACGAGTTTTTCGCCTCACCGTGTCGTTTTGAATCATCGCCGGCGATCATCTGGGCATAAACATAGGGTTCCAACCGGTGAACATCACTTATTTCCTCACGATAAGCTGGCGTGATGTTTTTATAATAATTAAAGGCTTTCTCCCCACGGTTTAACCGTGTCTCCGCAATGATCACCCATGGATTGTTATGGCAGAATATTCCGGCATTTTCCTTCACCCCCGGCGGATAGGAGGTGATCTCACCCAGTTCCTTCCGGTAAGCGGTATAAGCCGGATAGACCAGTTTAATACCATGAGCGGTAGCCAAGTATTTTTCGACTGCATCTAGACTACGGAGCGCTGAACCGTCTTCCAAGCCTAGCCCAGCCATGACACAAAAGCCCTGTGGCTCAATGAAAATTTGCCCCTCTTCGTTTTCCTTGCTGCCCACCTTTGCTCCTTGGTCATCATAAGCCCGTAAAAACCACTCCCCGTCGTAACCGTGTGCCATAACTGCTTTCTGCATCCGGTCAATAGCTATAGTTAACTCTTGTGCTTCTTCGGTCAGATTTAGCTTTTCGCATAACCGGACATAGTCGGGGGCGATGTAGAGAAAGATGGCCGCAATCAGAATCGACTCTGCTGTTTTCCCATCTTTGTTGACACAAGTTTGGAAAGACTCATCAGGATTTTCTGAAAAACAATTTAGATTAAGACAATCATTCCAGTCTGCCCGCCCAATCAAGGGCAATCCGTGCGGACCTAAATTATTCAGGGTGAAACTTAAAGATGCACGAAGGTGATCATGGAGCGTAGCCTGAGCAGAAGGTTGATCCGCAAAAGGAACTTTTTCCTCCAGGATCCCATAATCTCCAGTTTCTTTGATGTAGGCCAGGACCGAGTATAACAACCAGAGGGGATCATCATTAAAGCCGCCGCCGATCTCCGCATTCCCCTTTTTGGTTAACGGTTGATACTGATGATAGGCCCCACCGTCACTGAACTGCGTCGCCGCCAGGTCGATAATAC
>DUQQ01000081.1 GCA_012837705.1 Hydrogenispora sp. | reverse complement strand
GAGCTATATCTCCGCACCGCCCGTTTGGATCTGGACAACTATAATGCGGATACCGACGAAGGAATCCATCTAACCAGCATGGCGGGGAGCTGGACGGCGATTGTCGAGGGTTTTGCTGGCCTTGCCGTGAAGAATGACCGCCTGACCCTGGCGCCTGATCTCCCGGCGGCTTGGACCAGTTATTCCTTTAAAATCTCCTTCCGGGGCCGAAAATTAAACCTTAACGTCCAGCGGGAACAGGTGGCTATCCAATTGCTGGCCGGGGATTCCTTGACGATTATGGTTTACGACCAAGAACGGCACCTCACGCCGGACCATCAATTAACCTTGCCGACAAGATGATACTGGAAAACAAAGAAAGAAGATGAGCCTGCTCATCTTCTTTCTCTTTCGCTACCGTTATTGTCTTGTCTTATAGCTTAAACTGTTTCACCATATTTTGGAGTTCCAGTGCCATCCTGGAGAGGGTGGAAGCCGAACTCAAAGCCTCTTCCAGGCTGGCAACTTGTTCTTCGGTTGAAGCTGCTACTTCTTGACTACGCTGTGAAGACTGTTCCGCAATCGTGGCGATACTGAGGCTTCCCTCTTCTACTTTCCGGATCTCATTCTTCATTCTTTCTAGTTCTTGGTTGATCGCCTTGATCTGGGTATTCACTTCTTCACTGGTCAAAACGATATTTTTAAAGGCCACGAGCGCCTCCTCGGCCACATTCGTGCCCGCTTTCACTTCCTGAACGCCCTCGGCCATCTCGCTGGTGAAACGGTACGCCTGAGTTTGGATGGCCTCCAAGATCGCCGCGATATTCTCGACTTGGTTCCCGGTATCTTCGGCTAACTTGCGTACTTGGTCGGCAACTACGGCAAAACCACGGCCATACTCACCGGCGCGGGCTGCTTCGATCGCCGCATTCAAAGAGAGTAAATTGGTCTGGGAGGAGATTTGATTGATTACTTCTAAGATAACGCCAATATCATCCGTATGTTTTTTTAACCCTTCGGTCACGGCTTGGATGGAATTGATCTTCTCCTCGATAACGGTAATTTGGGTGAGCAACTCATTGATTTTCGTATCTCCCGTCGCGGCCGCCGTCGTCGCTTTTTCCGCCGCCATCAAGACTTGTTGGGCATTGGTTATAACTTTTTCGTTCCCGTCCAGTAAAGCGTTGACAACCTGAATCGTTTGGCGGGTTTGGGTTGATTGTTCATAGGCACCGTTGGAGACATCTTGAATATTGGTGGCAATCTGTTGACTGACCTGTGTGGTTTGCTCCGCCACGTTTTTCAGTATATCCGCCGAACGGGCCACCTCGGAACTGCTTTCAACAATCTTCCCAATGAGCATCCGTAAATTACTAACCATCTTGGTGAAGGAGGTTGCTAGAATCGCCACTTCGTCATCGGACGACACTTTAATCCGCGGTACTTCCAATTCCCCATTGGCGATCCTTTGTGCCGAATACGCCAACCCGGAGATGGTCCCGATTATTTTCGTAATGTAGATCACAGTAAACACTGTACTGAAAAGCGCAGTTATAATAATAACGCTTAAGACAATGATCCCGACATTGCGGGAACGCCGCCCCAGTTCCGCATTGACCACATGATAGTAACGTAATTCGGTGGTAATCAGATCTTCAACGGTGTCTTTAATAAAGCGGGAGACGCGTACCGCATCTTCCAGCGTACCATCGAAGTCCCGGACCATCTCGTGGACCAGATGGGAAACATCGCGTACATCCGCGGCGTTAGTGGACTCCACTCTAATGGTGCTAATCTTCTCGTTTAAATCTAAAGCATGGGTAATTAATTCCTCATAAGTCATCAAAATCGCTTCCAGAGAATATAAGCAGTCCAATCCATCTTCGTCATGAATGTTCTTGGCAAGCATCGCCATATTTCCTTTAATCGCAGCCATATTCGCTTCAATTTTCGCGCGGTCTGCTTCCTGCTTATTAAAATAAAAGTTCCTGATCAGGTCGGGGATCTCGTGAGCAGGCTCGATAATATTATTGGCGATTACGGTCGTTTCCACCATAATCTGCATCTGGGTAATAATTCCGCGCAGCACAAAATGGGAGGTAATGCTCACCCCGCCAATCACCAGGATCACAACAGCAAATCTCAAGAGCAGTTTGGTTTTCAAGGAACTTTTCCTAAAAGACTTGAAGAGGGGTTTTAGTTTCCACATTTATATACCCTCCTTTTATAGAAGGAAGTCTCTGTCGAAATTCTCCTCCGATAAATAAGGGGGGAAAGAACCAGGGTACAAACCCTGTTTTTCCCCCGTTCTGCTTCGTCTTAACCTCGCCGTGTGCAAACAATCTTCCGCAACTTGTAATTATTTCTTTCTCCGGTATTTCCGGATATCAAAAGCAACCGCCGCAACAATGATTAGACCCTTGATAATCATTTGCCAGTACGGGTTGACGTTAATAAAGGTCAAACCATAGTTAATAACACTGAAAATCAAAACCCCGGCCAACACTCCGGGAACCTTACCAACACCGCCCGTTGCCGAAACGCCACCAACCACACAAGCCGCAATGGCGTCCAGCTCGTAACTCATCCCGTAGTTATTGGTCGCGCCGCCGGTCCGGGCCGCTTCCAAAACACCGGCCAACCCAAACATGGCACCCGCGAAGGCGTAAATAATCATGATGTTCTTCCCGATATTAATCCCGGAAACCCTGGCCGCTTCGACGTTACCGCCAATCGCGTATACATTCTTCCCAAACTGGGTCTTGTTGGCGATAATCCACACAACCACCGCAGCTAAAATGGCGATAATAACAATATAGGGAATGGAATATAAACCGGTCCCGATCGTACCGGTACCCAGTTCAGTAAGGTTTTTACTCAACCCACCAATCGGTTGGGAGTTGTTGGGAGGCAAGTCAAAGTAGATGGAGTTCGCACCATAAACAATTACCTGCATCCCCAGAGTAGCAATGAAAGGCGGCACCCCAAACCGGGCCACAATGAAACCATTGGTCAAGCCTGCCAATAAGCAAACAGCGATGGCAATCAAGATCGGTAAGATCAACGGCAGCTGGGGCAGATCCGGATAAAACCGCCGGAGATAATCGGGAGATTGGAGCAGAGAAGCAGTGATAACCGCCGCAAGCCCCACTTGTCGCCCGGCCGAAAGATCAACCCCACCAGTTAGAATGATAAAGAAGATCCCTAAAGCAATAATCACCCGGGTCGACGATTGAATCAAAATATCGCGTAAACAGACAATGGATAAAAATCTCGGGTCAACAAAGGCAATACCGATGATTAAAAGTATTAAGACAATATAAATGGCATTCATCGTGATGAAGTTCTTGATCTTACGCGAATCTATCAAGCTCATTTTATGTACCCTCCTTTGGTTAAGCCATAAATTTAGTAGCTAACCTCATGATGTTTTCCTGCGTTGCCTCTTCCCCAGAAACAAATCCTGACAGGCGACCTTCACACATCACCATAATACGGTCCGCCATCCCAATCAGCTCTGGCATCTCGGAAGAGATGAAGATGATGCTTTTGCCCTGTTTCGCCAGGTCAGACATGATTGAATAAATCTCGTATTTGGCACCAACATCAATTCCGCGTGTTGGCTCATCCAATAATAAGATCTCCGGCTCGGTCAAAAGCCAGCGGGCAAAGAGTACTTTCTGTTGATTCCCGCCAGAAAGGTCTTGTATCAGTGTTTTAAGGGAAGGAGTCTTGATGCTGAGCATCTCAACAGCTTGGTTCCCTTCGGCCCGTCGTGCCTTATCATCCAGTAGCTTGTTGACTTTTACATACTTTTGTAAATTGGCAATCGACGTGTTTTCCAAGACATCCAAAACCGGGAAAATTCCTGTTGCCCGTCGTTCTTCGGTCAAAAGGGCCATCCCCAGTTTTTTCGCCTTAAGCGGCGAGTCGATCTTAACCTCTTGTCCTTTATAATAGATCTTACCGCTTGAAATAGAACGCAAACCAAATAAGGCTTCGATCAATTCGGTCCTTTGCGCCCCCACCAAGCCACCAATCCCAAGGATTTCACCATGATGTAGATCAAAAGTAATATCCTTAAAAGACCTAAAGATGGGGGAAGTTAAGCCTTCAACCCTTAGAATAACTTCATCAGTTGGTTTACTTACCCGCGGAGGGAATCTATCGGTCAGTTCGCGACCGACCATTCTGGAGATGATTAAATCGGTAGTTAACTCTGAAGCAGGCCAAACCCCTACTTTTTTTCCATCTCGTAAAATTGTGACTTCGTCAGCGATTTGTAAAATCTCCTCAATTTTATGGGAAATATAAATAATCGCCACGCCCCGGCTCTTCAAATCACGAATAATTTCAAAAAGACGATCAACCTCATTCTCCGTCAAAGAGGAACTCGGCTCGTCCATAATAATCACTTTCGAATCGTAGGAAACTGCGCGTGCTATTTCCACTGATTGAATCCGCGACACCGACATCCTACCGACGATTTCGCGTGGATCGATATCCATCTGCAGATTATCCAGCAGTTCTTTGGTGTCCTGGTACATTTTACGCTCATCAATAAAGGTAAGAGGCCCAATCTTTTTCAGCGGAAACCTTCCGAGCCAAATATTTTCCATCACATTACGGTGGAGATTGGAATGCAGTTCTTGGTGAATCATGGAAATGCCATGATCCAGTGCTTCCTTGGCGTTTTGAATCTCCACTTTTTTGCCATTTATGAGAATCTCGCCAGAATCCGGTTGATAAAGGCCAAAGAGACACTTCATCAACGTCGACTTTCCAGCGCCGTTTTCACCCATCAAAGCGTGCACTGTACCAGGGCGCACTTTTAACGTCACATCATCCAGTGCTTGCACACCAGGAAATTCTTTGGACATGTTATTCATTTCAAGAACATATTTATGATTACTCACATCATAACGCCCCCCGTTATCCCTTCTCATGACGTCCCTTTTTTAAATTAGAGAGAGCAAGGGAGCAAATTGTGCAAATTGCCCCCTTGCCGTTTCTGCAATTGCAAAATTTAAGTTTAGAACATACTCGTCAGATTATAAAGCGTCTTGCCAGTTTTCGATTGTAATCTTCCGGTATGGTACCCAGACGTATTTACCATCGGTAATGTCGAATCCGGTGTTCTCTTTGGTCGGGGTTTGGCCTTGGGCGAGAATATAGGCCAGTTCCAATGTGGCTTTCCCTTGGTTCTTCGCGTCGTTCAGAACGGTTCCTAACAAGGTACCTTCTTTGAGCGCTTCAAGAGCCGGAGCGGTCGCGTCCACGCCAACAACCGGCATATATTTTCCATCGCGGAAATATCCGGCTGCCCGCAGCGCTTCGATAGCACCTAAAGCCATGTCGTCGTTGTTCGCAAAGACAGCCTCGATTTTGTCGCCATGGCTGGCCAAGAAGGCGGCCATTTTTTCCTGACCATTAACCCGGTTCCACATGGCGGTGTCTTGAGCTAAGCATTCAACTTTGATCCCCGCATCGGTAACGGCTTTGATCGAGTACTCGGTTCTGAGCTCAGCGTCTTGGTGTCCAGGCTCACCCATCAGCATAACGTACTGGAGAACACCGTCGCCGTTCTTGTCGGCTTTCGGATTGCTCTTCCAATAATCCACGATTAGCTCACCAGAGATCGTTCCGGACTCTTCGGCTCTTGCGCCAACGTAATAAACCTTATCCCATTTTTGCATATCATCGGCGAAGGGCTCCCGGTTAAAGAAGACCACCGGAATATTGGCTCTTTTCGCTTTGTCAATAATAACACCGGCTGCCGCGCGGTCCACCGGATTGATGGCCAAAGCGTTTACTCTTTTCGTAATGAAAAGGTCAACACGGTCATTCTGGGTCGGCTGGGAGTTCTGGCTGTCAACCATCTCAACCCGTGCCTTACCTTTTGCCGCATCTAAAATGGCATTACGCACGCCAGTCATAAAAGTATCGTCAAACTTATAGATCGCACAACCGATATTCGGTTGACGAGCGGCCATACCCGGAATCGAAACTACCAACGATACAATTAAAAGTAGAAATAAAACTGTCCTTTTCACAAGTATACCTCCTGTTTTTTATTTTTTTTTACGGGAAAGGTAATTCTTAAACGTTAATCTATGTACTCTCCCCCCTTTTTCTTATATAATTGGTAAGTGGAGATGGCTAGTAGAAAACTGCTAGTAGGAAAGAAACTGAAATTAAATGAAAGAAACTATAAATATCTTTCGCCAAGGATTCTTTCAATTCCTTCTTTATGTAACGGATTTTTTTTATAATCGATAAAATAAAGTTAAAGCTTCTTTTGAGAAAAAAGACCGGGTGTTCATGTTTCCCCGGTCTTGTTGTATACTGCTCTGCTTGTGCCCCGTATTAATCCGCATCTTAGCTAGGTTGAGTACAGCGTTATGTGTTTCATCAGATAGATAATTATTGCGAGAACTAAACTACAACCCTTGGTTAGACTCTGGTTCGACCACTAAAGTAATGATTGCTTTCTTTTTTCTTCATCTTTTGCCTCGTTGTTTCGAAGAACAGAGCGGTATTACATACTCATGTTACCAGCTAAAAGCGGATTTGTAAACTAAAAGATAATGCCTGAAATAATGTTTATTTCCGGGGTGCGACATAAAACATTACCCTTTCGTTTATTTACCGTTTCCAACGCCTTCTAGCTAGTTTTGTCCGCCTTTCCTTCCGGTTTATCCGGCAACCAACGGATTTGTTGGGCCAAAAATTTGCGGTTCTCCTCATCAGTTTCAATGCGCCCTTTGACCAGTACGATCCGGTCATTGGCGGCTTCATGCGCAACTCTTTCGTATAGTTGCGGAAAAACCAGGACTTCGATGGCTTCCGAAAGATCCTCCAACGTAAACGTGGCCATGGTTTTCCCCGATTTTGTGGCCAAGCGGCGCCACTCACTAACCACCCCGCCCACGATCACATCGGTTTCCGTCCCCGCCTCCAACACTTCGGCCAAAGCCGGAATACGGTTTTGGGCCAGTTTTTCCCGCCAGGGGTCAAGGGGATGGCCGCTTAGATACACGCCGAGGTATTCTTTCTCCATGGTTAATAAGGCGGAAGGAGGATATTCCTCTTCTCCTCCCCCACCCGGTTCGGGGGTGGGGGGAAAACCAGCGCTCGGTTCAAACAGGGATAACTGCCCGCTCGCCTGTTGCGCCGCATACCGGTGGGCTATTTCGAAAGCATCTTCCAGTTGGGCCAGCATCGACCGGCGGGTATGTCCGGTCGATGCAAAGGCCCCGGCCCGCACCAAGCTCTCCACCGCCCTTTTGTTGACGGTGCGTAGATCAACCCGGCGGCAAAAATCATGGAGTGAAGTGAAGGGTGCTTTGGCCTGCTCTTTACGGATCGCCTGGATCGCAGCGCTTCCCAGATTCTTAACCGCCAACAACCCGACGCGTATACCGTCCCCTTCAACTGTGAACCGTTCTTTACTGTGGTTGACGTCAGGCGGAAAAATGGGAATCCCGAGACGGCGGCATTCTTCAATATAAACGCGAACCTTATCCGCATTCCCCATTACACTGGTTAAAAGGGCGGCCATAAAAGCCTGGGGGTAATTGGCTTTGAAATAAGCAGTCCAGTAGGCGATTAAAGCGTAGGCCGCCGAATGGGACTTGTTAAACCCGTATCCGGCAAAAAACTCCATCAAGTGGAAGATCTCTTCCGCCGTCTTCCGGGGAATCCCGCGCGCGCCCGCGCCCTGCACGAATTTTTCGCGCATCGCAGCGAGCGCTTCCGGCTGCTTCTTGCCCATCGCCCGCCGTACCAAATCCGCTTCACCAAGGGTAAACCCGCCCAAACGGTGGCAGATCTGCATCACTTGCTCCTGGTAAAGGATAATCCCATAAGTTGGTGCCAAGATCTCCGTCAAGGACGGATGGAGATAAGTAACTGCTTTTTCGCCGTGGCGGGCCTTGATGAAATCCTCCACCATCCCGCTGCCCAAGGGGCCCGGCCGGTACAAGGCCACCAGCGAAATGAGATCCTCCAAACGTTCCGGGGCCAATTGCATCAAAAGCCGACGCATCCCGCTGCTTTCCAGTTGAAAAATACCCTGGGTGAAACCGGAACAAAGGAGGCGGTAGGTGGCTTCATCCCCTTGCGGCACAGTAGCCAGGTCATACGCCTTACCGGTTGACTCCTTGACCAAATCGATCGTATCGCTGAGCACGGTTAAGGTCCGTAAACCCAAAAAATCCATCTTTAAGAGGCCAATCGCTTCCAGATCCTCCATGGGAAACTGGGTGGTGGCTTCGCCCTCACTAGCCCGCGCCAAAGGTACATATTCGGTCAGTGGTTTGGGGGTAATCACCACTCCGGCGGCATGGATCGAGGCGTGACGGGGGAAACCCTCGACCGCTTTGGCGATCTGAAGCAACCTTCCGATCCGCTCATCCTCACGGGCTAAAGTAGCCAGGGGCGGTGTATTCTTTATGATCTCTTCCAACGTCGTACCAGCGGTGTGGGAGATCAGTTTCGCGATCTTGTCGACTTCACCATAGGGAAAACCCAACACCCGTCCGACATCACGGACAGCCCCCTTGGCCGCCATCGTCCCGAAAGTAATGATCTGCGCCACATGATCGCGGCCGTATTTTTCCTTCACATAATCGATGACCTCGCCCCGCCGTTCAAAGCAGAAATCAATATCAAAATCGGGCATGGAGATCCGTTCCGGGTTTAAAAACCGTTCGAAGAGCAACTGGTGTTCGAGGGGATCCAGTTCGGTGATGCCCAGAAGATAACCGACCAGGCTGCCCGCGCCCGAACCCCGTCCCGGCCCGACCGGAATACCCTGCGCTTTAGCATACCGCACAAAATCCCCAACGATCAGGAAGTAACCGGCAAACCCGGTTTTCGCAATCACTTCTAGTTCATAGGCCAAGCGCTCCTCCACTTCCGCGGTTACGTGCGGATATCGACGCGGCAGGTATTCCCGGCATAAATGGGCCAGATAGGCGTCTTTATCCGTAAAACCAGGCGGCGTCTGGTACTCGGGCAGGTGGTATCGGCCTACTTCAAAATGGAAGTTGCAGCGTTCGGCAATGGCAACGGTATTCTTCAACGCCTGGGGAAACTCGGGAAAAGCCCGGGCCATCTCCTCCCCGGTTTTAAAATAGAATTCATCGGTGGGAAACTTCAACCGTTTCGGATCATGGATCATCTTCCCGGTTTGGATACAAAGCAAAACGTCATGGACCATGGCATCTTCCCGTTTGATGTAATGGAGATCATTGGTCGCCACCAACTCCAGGTCCAGCGTTTTGCCTAAGGTCGCCAGGTCCCGGTTGAGTTTTCTTTGCCCCTCCAGCCCCTGGTTTTGTAATTCCAGAAAAAAATTCTGCGGGCCAAAAACCTCCCGGTACCAGGCGGCCGTTTCTTCGGCAGCGGCATAGTCGCCCGCCAGTAAATAGGTGGGAATCTCTCCGCTCAAACAAGCCGAGAGCGCAATCAAACCGTCGGCATATTCCGCCAGGAGCTCCCGGTCGACCCGTGGTCGGTAGTAAAAACCATCCAGATGACCAAGGGAAACCAGCTTGGTCAGGTTCTTGTACCCCTGCTCATTTTCGGCCAAGAGAACCAGATGGTAAGGGTCATCGTCAACCTTCGCTTCCCGGTCGTGCCGACTCCGTTTGGCGACATATACTTCGCAACCGATCACCGGTTTGATGCCGGCGGCCTTCGCCGCCTGATAGAATTTGAACGCACCGTACATCACCCCATGGTCGGTAAGGGCGACCGCCCGTTGTCCCGTGGCAGCCGCTTCGGCGACCAAGCGCTCCAAAGAAGCCGCCCCGTCCAAGAGCGAATACTGGGAATGAACATGCAGGTGGACAAAATCAGTCATGGTAAACGCCTCCGCCTTTTGCAATCGGATCGATCTATCTTTACAATAGATTACACAATTCCTATGATCTTCATTATAACATAAGCTCTTTCCGGGAAAAAACATCCGCTACAACATCTTCTGCACCACTTGTACTAACAAGCCATCCCTTGACAAGCGGGAGTCGGCCACATATAATAATTGGAAACGGTTATAATACGTCTATAGCGATGAACGGAACTAGTAAGCCTTCTTAAAGGTGAAGAGAACCGGTGGTGGGTGCGAACCGGTCCGGCGGAAGGCCGAATGGATCCGTGAGCCCGGTACTGAAAAGGACAGTAGGTTCCGGCGGACCCCTCCGTTACCAGGGCAACGGCCAACCAGCCGTCGAAAAGTGGACCGCTTGGCGAAGCCCAGCGTGTCAACTTGGGTGGCACCGCGAGCAACCTCGTCCCAAGAACGGGACGGGGTTTTTCTTTGTAGAAAGCCTGGTTCCCACCTCTTCCTAACCCGGCACCCAACAGAAGAACTCAATAAGTATCTTCTCTTAGATCAGCTGAAATTAAGTAAAAGTTAGTGAAATTAAGCGAAGGAGTGTTTGTCTGATGAAAAAACGTGTCTTCTCCGGTGTTCAGCCCAGTGGTGCATTAACCCTCGGCAATTACTTGGGGGCGATCCGCAATTTCGTCACCCTGCAACACGAAGCCGATTGTTTCTTTTGTGTCGTCGACCTCCATGCTTTGACCGTCCCCCAGGATCCGGTGGCATTAAAAGAAAACATCAAAAATACGGCTCGTCTTTTTGTCGCCGCCGGGATCGATCCGGAGATCTCCACCATCTTTGTCCAGTCCCATGTCCCCGCCCACAGCGAGCTTAGCTGGCTGCTGGAATGCCACACCTACATCGGGGAGTTAAGACGGATGACACAGTTTAAAGACAAAGCAAGAAAACAAGAAGTAGTGACAACCGGTCTCATGACCTATCCGGTCCTGATGGCCGCCGATATCCTGCTTTACAACGCCGATCTGGTCCCGGTCGGTGAAGACCAGAAACAACACCTGGAGATCACCCGTGATCTGGCGCTACGGATCAATAACCGCTTTAATGAAGAGGTCTTTAAAGTTCCTGAACCTTACATCCCACCCCGGAGCCAAGGTGGGCGGATTATGAGCCTCACCGATCCCGCAGAAAAAATGTCCAAGTCGGCACCGAACCCCAAAAGCTATATTGCCCTCCTCGATCCACCGGATGTCATCAAAAAGAAGATCATGTCCGCGGTCACCGATTCGGAAGCCGTCATCCGCTACGACGAAGAAGCCAAACCGGCCGTCTCCAACCTAATGGTCATCTATTCCCTCTGCTCCGGTCAGAGTATCGAAGCCATCACCGCCCAATACGAAGGCTGCGGCTATGGTCAGTTTAAAAAAGACCTGGTCGATCAGGTCGTAGAAACCCTCCGGCCGATCCAGGAAAAGGTGCAGGAGTTATCGGCCCCGGGTGCGATCGAAAGCATTCTGGAAGCGGGTGCCGCTAAGGCGCGCACTGCTGCCGCCCCTCATCTTCAGCGTTTCCAGGACAAACTGGGGCTCCGCTGACCGGCCTCCGTTCAAAAGGACCTTCGTCGCAACCGTTTAGATTTTACCGTTGGCGAAAAAAAAGACTTTCCCGTTTACTAATAGTGGGAAGTCTTTTTTTGCTTACTTTTTCGGTCTAAGAACCGGTCGGTGTAATCCCAGAGGAGGGAGCATTGGGGTAGATCCAAACCGCCGAGCCGTTCCTGCGCCCGTTGTCGATAGGCCGTAATCCGCTGCCAAACTTCGGCTTCGACCCGCCCAGCCGTCAACCATTTCCGGATGAGCCGCCGGTGTTTTGCCAGGACCTTACCTTCCGCCTGTACCTCGGCTAGTAGCTCGGAAAACCCCGGTTGTCCGCTGATTAAGATTAAAGGCAAGGTCAGCACGCCATTTTTCAGATCCTGATAAACGGGTTTCCCGTCTCCTTGCGCGCCGCCGCTTAAATCCTGCCAATCATCGAACAGTTGGTAAGCCATCCCCAACTCCCGACCGAAGGCCCCCAATTCGACCCGGACCGCGCGGGGCAAAGCCGCAAACTCTGCCCCCAGTTCACAGGCGACCTGAAAAAAACGGGCCGTCTTCTTCTCGATACGCTCCAAATACCGGTTGATCGAGATTAAACAAAACTTATCCATCTCTTCCGCCAGTTCACCAGCGACCATCTCCCGGAGTAAAAAGTTGACCCGTTCCATCCCATCTGTCCCGCAGGCGTTACTAAGCAGACGATAGGCGGCCGCAAAAAGATAGTCGCCGATTAAAACGGCGGTTTTTACCCCCCATTTCTTCCAAACCGCCGGTCGTCCCCGTCGCTGCTCCCCCTGGTCCAGGAGATCATCGTGGACCAAAGTCGCCAAATGCAAGACTTCAACCCCTAAAACCAGGGAGTTAAGAGTCGGAGAAGTTGCCACTAAGGGACCACCCGCACAGAGCATTAATAGTTCCCCGCGCAACCCTTTCCCCGGTGTTGCGAGGAGCTCCTGCAGAATTTTCCGCAGTGGCGTCAACATGGTGTCAAAATCATCGGGAAACAACATACCACCGGGGTCAAAGGCATCTAGCCCCTTCAATCTCAACTCCCCCTCTTTACTACAGTAATAATGAGCAGTATCCCACTGGCGAGATGGAGCAGGATCATTCCGGCGCTAGCCAAAACAGAGCGCGATGCTTGTTTTAATCCCCCGCGCCGCTGGGACCACAGCCAAAGAAGAAAAGGCAAGATCAGAAATGAACCTGCCCAATACGGGGCAGCACCCAACCGTATGAAGATCATGCCCAATAAGCAAGACGCAAGGACCAGGAGGAAAGCGAGGAGACGAATACTCCGTTCCCGACCCAAGCGTACAACAAGGGTGCGTTTCCCCACCTGCTGGTCACAATCGAAGTCAGGAAGTTCATTTATGAGAATCACCGCAGTAATCAAGACGCCCACCGGAAGAGAGACAAAGAGGGCGGTGGGCAGAAAACGACCGGTCAAAGCCGCCGCAGTTCCGATCACCAAGAAAGGACCGAAAGCCAAACCAACACTTAGTTCCCCGAAGCCCGTCGCAGCCAGCCGCAGAGGGGGTGCCGAATAAAAAAAGCCACAGACGAAGCCGGCCACGGCAAAAAGAAAGACGAGCAAACCACCGCCGGTCAAAACCAAAATACAAGCGCAGCCCGTCCCCAGCATATAGCAGAGAACAGCCACTTTTTTCATCTGCGCTACCGAAACAAGATTGTTCGGTAAGACCCGGCTGCCCCCATTAAAAAGGGATGGTTGCCGGTTCAGCCGGTCCGCCTCCGCGTCGTAAAGATCATTAATGAGATTAGCCCCACCATGATAACAGAAGACCCCCACCAGTACCAGGAGGAGACGCCAGCCGCTGATCGGTACCTCTCTTCGGGCAACAACTGTCCCAAGTACAACCGGGATCAAAGATGCAGAAATAAAATGGACTCTGAGGGCCTGTGCCCACCACTTAAGCGGCTGCCCATATAACCACCGCCACCGCAACCGCCTCACCCCCCGAATCTCCGGATCGTCATCGCCCACTCCATCTCGACCTCCACCTCAATGGGGAAAGCAAAAAATTCCTGCTCCCAGTTGTCCTTCACCTGATGCCACCATTTGGGTTGGTGGCTTTTTAGATAACGCCCCACACCTAAAATATCCGCCCCCAACTCTTGCGCGCGCCGGACGGTCTGTTCCAACTCTTGCTGCACCGCGGCACTCACCTTCTGCTCTAAATCATCTTGCAACTCAGCCAGCGGCCCATGGATGTCGGAAAACTCTATAGTTTCAAACTTACCCCTTACTACAATCTGAAAAATGGTCTGGCCATTGACTTCGCGCAACCGGTAACGGGAGCGAAATGCATCCACGCCAACCACGATCGTCTCCCCAGGATGGAGCGGACATTCCACTTCATATTTGGAGCCGATCCCTTGGTTTAAGATAATATTCAAACCACGGGTTTCAAAGTTGCTCAACCAGCCCCGAAACTTCCCGTTTTTAAGCACGGCCGCTCCACCGGTCATCGTCGTCTCCTTGCCCGGCTGTAGCCGCGGCAGGACCGGATCGATGCCATCGTCCGACTGTTCTACCAGGTAACGGCCGAAATCCGAGATGTAATTAATGCCAACCCCACTTTGCGGCGAAAGCAGATTCTCGATATAAGCCGACGGGGTCTGGCTGATCGGCGGCTGCCTATTCAGAATCTCCTTCGCTTCCCCGTCGATAATGGCGATCCTGGTCATCCGCTGCACCCGAAAGTCCCGTTTAAAGTGGTCCAACAGCCGATCCACCCCGATCGTCGCCGCCACCTCCGCATTGATCAAAAACAACTGGGTATGACCGAAAAAAAGTTCCCGGTCCAACTGCCGTTGCAGCTGTCGAATCCCCACCGAAACCATCTTCGCGGTGGTACCATAGACCACAAACGGCGCGCCGTCTCCACCCTGTTGACCACTGTCGCCGCCCATCTTCGCAGGCACGGGAATTTGAATGCTCAGAAGGATTTCTCCTGGTTCGCCCCCTTCCTCCGTCGGCAGATCAAAAGCGACCGCGGTTACAAAGGCCCGCGCATTTAATTCCCGCCCTTCCCAGCATCCGGCGGTCGTGAAAGTGACAACCAAGAGCAAACCCAGAAAGCATCCTTTCTTTTTCATTACCGTTGCCTTCATCATCCTCCTAGACATGGCGTTTTCCCTTTCCCAAACTCAGCAGGTAAAGCAAAGGGTAGCAAATGAAGATGACCACCATTGACAACAGGGCCACATAAAAACTGGCCTGATTCCAGACAAAGTAGTTCTTCAGTAATATACTTAGATAGTACACCACCGGGACCAACCCCCAAATAAAAGCCGTTCCTTTACGGGATCCAAATAGTTGGCCCAAAGCCGACCCCACCAAGTAACTGGCGATCAAACCGGTTGTATATAAGGCCGAGATCCAAGAGACAATCAGGATTAAATCCAATCTTTGGAGGATGACGGCTTGGACATTGACGGATTTGGCCAGTTCCAGCCCGACCCATGACAGTTTGACCGCTTCTTTATACCCGAAAACGCCCAGGGTCACTACGGTAAAAATCGTATAAACCAGGGTGAGAAGTGAAACCGCCTTCACCGTGGCTTTCGTTACCTGCTGGGGTTGGCGGATATACGGTACAATCATGCTCACCACCGGAATACTGCCATAGGAAAAGGTCATCCCAATCAACTGCTCTATTTTATCGAGATGGATCTGATCCTTACTCAACAGGGGCCGTAAATGCAGTGGTTCAAAATGCTGAAAGGCCGTGAAGACTACAAACAAGCCGATCGACAAGGCGATCTCGATTAAAAGCTCATTAACCTGCGCAATCTGATCGACCGGGCGCGTCGCGCCGTAGGTCAAGACTAAAAGATAAGAGCCGCTCACGAACCAAATGGGCGCACCGGGAAGGAGCGAGTAATTAACCAGCTCCTGCAGAATCCGGATGTTAACCGGAATGATCAGAATTAAGTGGACAATAAAGACCAGGTTAAACAGGAATCCGAGCCATTTTCCAAGGAGACGGGGGCTGTATTCGATGATCGTCTCCTCCGGAAATTTGGCCGCCAACCGGGCAACAAGCCACGCACTTCCGGTGTATAACACCCCCAAAGCCAAGACCAGTAACCAACCGGAAGCCCCCAATACTTCCGCCGCCAAACTAGGCAGGGTTAGAATCCCGCCCCCAATACCAAAACCCAAAATCAACAAGGTGACCTGGCGTGGAGACAATGAACGTTGTTTTTCCCTCATTCATTCTGGCCCCCTCTTTTGCGCCGACGGTACGGCGGGTTAAACAAGGCTTCCCACCAGTTTCGCGCTTTGGATCCCTCCCGCCGTAGATCAAGGGGTTCGTTGACCAGCGGCCGTTTGATCATTGTCCAACGCGGTGCGACAAACAAGAAATCCTTTAGATCGGAAAGATTCAAAGGCACCACCGGAGAGAGAAAAGGAACCCCGAAAGAACGGATCCCGGTCATGTTGATTAACAGAAGAATAGTGGCGAGCGACAGACCATATAACCCACCAATCTGGCCGATTAACATCAAGGGAAAACGTAAGATCCGCATGGTAATCGCCACCCCAAAACTGGGGGCCGTAAAAGAAGAGATCGCCGTTAAAGCCACAATAATCGTCATGATCGGCGAGATTAAACCGGCACGGACCGCCGTATCACCTAAGATAAAGCCGCCTACGATCCCGATGGTCTGCCCGAAGGGACCAGGCAGCCGGATCGAAGCTTCCCGGAGAACCTCGATGGCTACTTCCATGAACAAGGTCTCCAAAAAAACAGGAAAGGGGGTCCCCTCGCGTGTTCCAGCAATTTTGATCGCCAGGTTAAACGGGATCAACTCCGGATTATGGACCGCAAGGGCAATAAAGATCGCCGGTAGATACAGCGAGAAGAAAAAAGCAATAAAACGGATCATCCGAATCAAGATGGTCAACGGCCACCGGTGGTAGTAATCTTCCGCCGAAAAGTAAAGCTGCCAGAAGGTGATCGGCATCATAAGGGCAAAAGGGGTATTGTCGACGAGAACAGCGACTTTCCCCTCAAGGACCGCCGCCACCACCCGGTCCACCCGTTCCGTAACTTGAATGGTCGGGAAAAGACTATACGGCCGATCTTCGATGTACTCTTGTACATAGGCACTTTCCATCACACTATCGATGTCAACCTTCTGGAGGCGTTTTTCCACTTCAGTAACCAACTCGGGGTTGGCAACGGATTCGAGGTAAATCAGGGCCACATCGGTCTGGGTGCGCACTCCCAGTTTTATTCCCTTCACCCGGAGATCCGGGTCGCGTATCCAACGCCGCACCTGGGCCGTATTGGAGCGCAAGATTTCATTAAACCCGACCCGCGGCCCCCGCACCGCCGATTCGGTGGTCGGTTCCTCGATCCCCCGGTGCTCCCACCCCCGGGTGTTACAGATCAGGGCCTGGTCTTGCCCGTCCAAAAGGATCGCGGACTCACCAGACAAAATCGCCGTTATAATCGGAGCCCACTGGGTTTGCAGGCTTACTTCATTGATGGTCAAAACATGATCTTTAATGTTTTCGGCCAAGTTTCGCCGGTCCCGAGCCCAGTCAACGTCGTTCCCTTCAAAAGTGGTCAGCGCCAGGAGAATATACTCATTGATCGTACTCCCGCTGACCAAACCATCGACAAAGACGAGCATCGCCCGGACCGGTTCGGACAGAGGAATGACAAATTCACGGAAGACCACATCGTTACTGGCCCCGATCCGCTCTTCTAAATAGGCGATATTCGCCGCCAACTCAGAAGTCAAGACCGGTCCTTGCTCCTGCCCGTCTTGCTCGGCAGCGCGTTGCTTTCTTTCCTTATCCTTATCCTTTCGCACTTCGGCCACGGGCCGTGGGCGGCGAATAGTTCGTTTCTTCATGCTTTACCCCGTACTCTCCTCGAAAAGTACCAGTGTTATCGGGTTACAAACGCTAAATCCAGTCCATTATACGTTCCGGTATATTTTACCCGGTGGCCTCGGCGTTTATCCTTTGCCATTTTCCACAGCGGTCACCCCAACCCGATACCGGCCGCTGATTAATCTTCACTTTAATCACTTCACAACGGTTGGGACAGTCAACACACTCAAAACTGGTAACTCCGATCTCTTCCTCACTCAGCTGGAACCCGCGAAAACTCGTCTTTCCGTACTCCGCTTTTTCCTCTTGGGCGAGCAATGCACTGCCCCAGGCCCCCATCGTATCGTAGTACTCGGGCACGATCACCGGATGTCCCAACTCTTGCTCAAAAGCCCGTTTTATCCCGGCGTTCGCCGCTACGCCCCCTTGGAACAAAATGGGCGGACGAATTTCTTTCCCTTTCCCCACATTGTTTAAGTAGTTCCGAACTAAAGCGGCGCAAAGACCCGCCACGATATCCTCCAGGCTATGCCCCATTTGTTGCTTGTGGATCATATCCGATTCGGCAAAGACCGAACAACGCCCCGCAATCCGCACCGGGTGTTTAGAACGCAGGGCAATCTGGCTAAACTCCGCAATGGACAGGTTTAGCCGGTGGGCCTGTTGGTCCAGGAACGAACCGGTCCCGGCGGCGCATACCGTATTCATCCCAAAGTCTACCGCCACACCATGGTCGATCAGGATTATCTTGGAGTCTTGGCCGCCAATCTCCAGTACCGTCCGGACCTGGGGATTAGCGCGTAAAGCCGCTACACCATGGGCGGTAATCTCGTTTTTGATCACGTCGGCCCCGATAATCGCCCCAATTAACCTCCGACCCGAACCGGTCACCCCAACCCCTAAGACCTTTACATCCGTAAAATCCGGGGCCACTTCACGGAAGGCCTTTTGCACCGAACCAATGGGATTACCTTCGGTCCGCAGGTAGATTTTGTTGATAATCTGCCCGTTGGGCTCCATCACCACCAGGTTCGTACTGACCGAACCCACATCCACCCCTAAATAAACCCCGTCTTCCATCTAGAATCACCCACCTCTGAAAATACTTCAGTTGTTCATCATTCGTCAGCCAGACTTCATTAAATTTACTTGCGGCGTTCGCTTCCCATAAAATACAACCTCACTTCCCAAAACCCCTACCCCAGCACACCAGAGGAGAGCACCTTTGCCCCTTTACCTCCGGCGCGTTTGCGCCGCAGCAGATCAACAAAAGCTTCCAAACGGGTCATCACGCCTGCCTCCGCCGAATGCTCATCAAGAACCAGGGTCAAGATGGGCAGCTGGTAGGCGGCGCTGACCGCCGGCGTAATACTTTGGGCCACAATCTCCGGCATACAGGTGAAGGGGAGGACTTGAATCACCCCATCCAAGCGGTTAACCCCCGCATCAACCATCTCGGCGATAGTTTCCCGTCCGTGGCCACCCACAAAAGCCGGCAAAAAGGGTTCAGAAAGCAGTTCCGTCCGCCGCCGATGGTGGGGGTAGAGGAAACCCAGCAGATGCTCTTCCGACCATTGGGAGATGGACATGGCCCGGACCACTTCGATCCCCATCTCCCCTAAAAGCATCTCTAGGTGGAAATTAACCCTTGGTTCCAACACCATGTAGATTTCACCGATAATCTTCACCCGGAGCGGTGGTTCGGCCGCGGGGCGCCGGTTCTCGCGAAGTTCCTTTTCCAACTGCCGATAGTGGCCACCGAGTTTCTCCAGTTCTTTCTCGTGCCGCATCGCCGCCAGAAAATGTTCGTAACTACGCTGCGCTTTCACCCGGTCTTTACTACGGGGTAACGCAAAGCGGAGAAGGGCATTTCCCTGGTCGACCCAGCGAATTTTCTGCCAAGCCAAGCGGAGAACGGCAGCCGCTTGATACAAGGAGACCTTCTGCAGCAACACCCGCAAGGTGCGATAAAGTTCCTCCCGCTTACCCCCCAGCGGTTCGATGAGTAACATCTCAAATTTATAACCTAAATCCGCCAGAATCCGTTGCTGAATTTGGGCGTAATAACCGAAACGGCAAGGCCCCAAGCCCCCGCCCATTAAGATCCCTTCTGCCCCTTGCTCTAAAGCTTCAATAAAGTTCCCGAGGTTAATTTTAAAGGGGAGGCAGGCTCCTTCCGGCGAATATTTTGCCCCCAGTTCAAAAGTGCGCTTGTTCGTCGGCGGGGCAGGTACCGCTTGATGACCAAGACCGTTCAACAGAGTTTCCACCGGAATTGAAAGCAGACCCATATGGGGAAAGGTTAAACGCAACTTAATCTCCTCTTTCTTTGCAAAAGATCGATGAATGCCTCGATCCGTGTTACCAGTCCGGCTTCCCCCGAATGCTCGTCCAGATCCAGTTGGAGAAGGGGCAGACCGATCGCTTTAGCCTCCTTCTTCACCAACTCCCCAATTAAGGCTTCGGGACCGCACGCAAAGGCGCTAAGGTAGATTATTCCCTCCACTTGTTGCTTACACAAAAGACGGAAGGTCCCAAAGATCCGCTGGCTCAACGTCCAAAAGAGGGGTTTGGCCAGAATCTGCAGTTCGCTTTCGATTTGCCGGGGTCTGAAAAACTCTGGAGCGACCACTTTAAACCCATAGCGGTGTAAAAGGTCAATCGTTCCCAAATTAACCAAAGGATCGTATAAGCAATAGGGGTGGCCAATCAGGCCGATCCGGCGTCCGGCTTCCCCCCGGTCGTGGTGCGTACCGCCAAAAAGAACGGTCTCGGCTTCCTCTGGAAATAATCCTTGCTGGAGAAGGCGATGGTAGCTTCGGAAGGCGGCTTCCGCCTTTTGTAGTCCTTTTTTAATGCGCCGGGCGGGAAATTCCTGGCGCAGCACTACCGGGAGTGCTTGCGGCGAGCCCAAAGCACAGTTTTTCTCACTTCTCCAGATTAAAAGCGGCTGCTTGCCCACCGCCTGTTTCGTCATCTCCGGTAAGCCCATAAATTTAGGGCAAATATAATCTTTTTTATTTATACTAACCAGACGGGGCACCAGCAAGAAATCACATTGGCCGCGTAGGGCTAAACAGTGACCGATGAAAACTTTCACCGGCAGACAGGCTTCATCAACGGCTGCTTTTACGCCAGTGTTCAGGAGATCCTTACCGGTTGGCCCCGAAACTACCGGCGTAAGGCCTAATTCCTCAAAAAAAACGCGCCACAGTGGTCCATACCAGTAGTAAAGTAGCGCGCGTGGAATTCCGATTTTGATCTTAATCCCTCCTCAGCTCTGGACCCCAACCATTAGACCATTATACTTAAGAATCTCCTCAATCGCCCTGGTGGTAATCCGGGCCCCCTCATCCGCCCGGTCGAGCGGGGACGTCTTCCCAATATCGCCGATCCCAACGACGATGGGGACTTGCAACCCGTTGAGCACGTCCACCGTATCGCCTTCCAGTCTCTTCTGGCCCGGCGGTTCCGGCCGCCCCTCTTTATCAACGGGACCCCGGTGAACGCGACCCTCACGGGTAATTGAGAAGTTAACCGGAACACCGGCGACTTTTTTTGTGTTCGCGGCCACGGCAATTACCCCCAATACCGCAAATCCGTCGTCACGTAAAAAGGCCTCCAACAGCCGTTCGCCATGGCCTTTCCGCGGTTCACCACCATCATCGGCCATCACCAACACCGGTTCCCCCGGCGCCTCTTTTATCTCCTGCCTGAGCGCCGCTGGCGGTAAGGGCGTAGGATTCCCGGCCGAAGCCGAAATAGTCGGCAAGCCTAGTCTTTTTCCGGCGGCTTCGATGGTCTGCCGCGCCCAGTTATCACCATCTGTAATGAAGATAATTTTCTTCTTTGCCATCTTGCCTCTTCCTCACTATTTCCTTTTTTACGACACGAACCAGCTGCCGTAGACGGGGTAAGGACTGGATGATCCCCCGGGCGGCTAAGGGTTTCCCCAGCTGGGGATAGCGTAGTTTTTTTGAGATAAAACCCCCGATACGGGTGGTCATGCCAATCTCCGTTAAGGTGTTCACCAGGATGATCTGGTCGGCTAAGCCCAGTTGGCCTGCTAAACTGAGTATTGCCCGGACACAAAGGGGGGCCTGGCTGTTCAGGCCCAAAATATACACCTCGTTTCCCGCTTCGTCTTGGCCTACCAAATAGGGCTCACCAAAGTCTGCCGCTTCGGCCCGGTCAAATTCGGGGATCGCCATGATTTGCTCCTTTGACACCGGTCCGTCCAGCGGTAAGGTCCCGAGGTGTAAATGGGAAGCAACCACCGATGAATGGGCCCGCCCGTAGCAGTGATAGATTACTTTCACCTACAAACTCCTTTGCACTTCCCGGACCATCTGGCCGATAGCGTTATACCAACAACAAAGTCGCGTGCCCACGGCGTTACTTTGCTTGCGGTGACGATCAAGCGCAGTTTTGCAGTTCACAAAATGGTAGTTTAGGGGGTCCTCCCCCAAAAGAGGCAGGATTTTCGTGATTGTTTTCAGCACTAAATCCGGTTTTTTTCCGGTGGCTAAGGTGTAAACCCCTTCTCCTTTCCGCCCCCGACCGGCCATAAACAACACGCCAAATTCACGGGCCGCCACCCCCTTACGCAGGGGCAGTTCCTG
>DUQQ01000050.1 GCA_012837705.1 Hydrogenispora sp. | reverse complement strand
TTTTCCGCAAAACAATAAACCCCCTTACTTTCCATCCAACTCCTGGCCTAAAGCGGCGTACCCCTCCTCTACCTGGTTCCAAGCCCGTTGAGGAAACAGTCATAAATAAACTCGGTCTCCGCCGCCAACTGGTGGTCACGCTCGATAAGTATACACCGCCCAAGAAAGGCCGAAAGCAGCCCCGCCAGGACCGTCTCCGCCCATTCCGGCTCTAGATCAGGACGTAAATAACCCTCCTGACGTCCCCGCCGAATTAACTCACCATTTAACTTATTAAACCGGTTATGGAGTTCGAGAAACTGGTCATGGATCTCCCCGTCCCCGTCCAAACCATGCAGACTGTTCAAGAAGATCCGCGCCAAATGGCGGTGGGTATAAGCAAACTCCAAATAATAACCGATAATCCGCTTGAATAAATTAGGGAAAGCCAGCGTCTGATCGTCAATAATAGCGTATAGATTCCGTTCAAGCAGACCGAGCCCGTGATCGATCATCCCGGAAAAAAGATTTTCTTTACTGGAGAAATACCAATAAAGCGTTCCTTTTCCGACCGCCGCCGCTTCCGCGATCTCCGCCATCGTCGCATTATGGAAACCCTTTTCACCAAAAACGAGCAGCGCTGCCTCCAGAATCCGGTCTTTTGTCTCCGGTACTATATCGCGCGGGCGTTCATCCACCTCAACCATCTCTCCCCTCCTCTCGACCGAACGGTCAGTCAAGAATAATTTTACTCGTTTACCGGACTGTAGTCAATATGTATACTGTTTGGTAAAGAATAATTCACAAGATTACAATTAACATAACAACATGATGGTGACCCCTACTGGTTTACAACTAAAAAGAAAATGACCCCGGATTGCTCCGGGGTGCGCAGATGGTAGCTTGAGTGGGTACAATTTAGAAAACACTAGTCTGGCAACCACTTAGTGTCTTTTTAGGCTAACTTAGACCACCTTTTTAATCGCCTGTCCTTGCTGGCGATAGGTACGCAAGAAATTCTCTAAACGGCCAAAAGCCGAGTTTAAAGTGGTAATCTCCGGGAGAAGAACCACCCGGAAATGGTCGGGGGCGGGCCAGTTAAACCCGGTCCCCTGGACTAAAAGCACCTTTTCTGCGGTCAAAAAGTCTTTAATAAACTGCTGGTCATCGCGGATCTGGAAACGGGCCACATCGACTTTGGGGAAGAGGTAAAAGGCGCCCGCCGGCCGCACGCAGGAAAGACCGGGAATCTCGTTGATCCGCCGCCAGGCAAAGTCCATCTGGTTGTAAAGACGCCCTCCTGGCTTCGTCAGTTCGGCAATACTATTCTCCCCGCTGAGGGCGGTCTCGATCGCATACTGGGCCGGAACATTACTGCACAACCGCATCGAAGCCAGCATATTTAGGCCTTCAATATAGCCTTTGGCCGCCGCCTTGTTACCGCTGACCACCATCCACCCTACCCGGTATCCGGCGATCCGTTGTGATTTGGAAAGGCCGTTCATCGTCACAAAGACTACGTCATCGGAGAGAGAAGCCAGGGCGATATGCTCCGCCCCGTCATAGAGGATGCGGTCATAGATCTCATCGGCAAAGACGATCAATTCATGCTCCGCGGCAATCTCCACGATCTGCTCCAGGATCGCACGGGGATAAACCGCCCCGGTCGGGTTGTTGGGATTAATCACCACAATCCCCTTGGTCCGAGGGGTAATCTTCCGTTTGATGTCCTCCAGATCCGGATACCAATTGGCCTGTTCATCGCAGAGATAATGGACCGCGACCCCACCAGACAGGTTAACCGCGGCGGTCCAGAGGGGATAGTCAGGAGCCGGAATCAAAATCTCATCACCGTTATCCAGCAGGCCCTGCATCGAACTGACGATTAGCTCGCTAACCCCGTTCCCGATATAAATATCATCCAACTCCACACCGTTAATTCCCTTTTGCCGACAATAGGCTTGGATGGCTAACCGGGCGGGGAGGATCCCCTTGGAATCGGTATAACCCTGGGCCCGGTGAAGGTTCTCCCGGACCTCCCGGATCACCACTTCAGGTGCATCGAACCCGAAGGGGGCCGGGTTTCCGATGTTCAACTTCAAAATATCATAACCCTCTGCTTCCAGGCGTATTGCCTCGTCCATCACCGGACCCCGAATATCATAACAGACGTGATCGAGTTTACTCGATTTCTTAAACTGACGCATCCTTCTCCTCCTCTAACATCAAAACTACCTATGAAAATACTAGTCTGTCATTCTCCCGGTGCCAGAGACACCGCCGCGAATGACCAGCCGCTGTCCGCCTTCGGGGCTTGTCACCACCCTGGCTCTGATTTCATCGCTTCACGTGTGCTGGTCACGTGTGCTGGTGGTAGCCAGCGTGGGTGACTACCTCACCAATAATTTTAAACCCTTGCGCCATCTCTTCTTCGGTCACCCGACCGATCCCCAACCGAAAGGTGTTGGCGCCACCACCATCCGTATAAAAAAGATCTCCCGGCATAAAGAGGACTCCCCGTTGGTAACAGGCGGACAATACTGCGCGGGCGTTGATTTTGGGGTCTAGTTCAACAAAGATATGCAGTCCGCCCTCCCCCCAGATTCGGCGGTGGGGAATCAAAGCCGAAGCCAGTCGGATTGCCGCCTCGTGTCGCTGGCGATAAACCTTGCGCGCCCGGCGCAGGTATTTCTCAAAAGCACCATCTTTAAGGTACTCATAAAGCAGCGCTTGGTCTAAAAAACTAGTGTGGATATTCATACTCCTTTTGATACTCTCCAGCGTAGCAATGAGTTCCCGGTCGGCTACCACCCACCCCAAACGTAACCCGGGGAAAAGAATCTTCGAGAAACTACCGATGTAAACCACATTATTTCCCTTCCCGGCCAGGGCTAAAAGGGGTGCCACATGGGCGCCGGAATAGCGGAGTTCTTCATTGAAACCATCCTCAATGATGGGGACCCGGTAGCGGGCAAAGATCTCCAGAACCGCCTGGCGTTTGGCCGGTGGCATCACCAATCCGGTGGGGTTATGGTAGGATGGGATTAGAAAACCGGCTTTTACCGGCTTGGCGGCCAGAGTTTGGGCCAAAGCGTCCTCATCGATTCCGTCCGCAGTCATGGGTATCCCGTAAATTTTTAGATTTCTAAGTTTAAAGATCTTAAGTGCCGTATTATGGGTGGGGTTTTCCGTGACAATCCCGTCTCCGGGAGCGCAAATTCCGGCGAGAACCAGATTCAAACCTTCGGTGAAGCCATTGGTCACCAGAACCGCTTTTCCTTCCGGATCCACCCCTTTATGCTTCAGATAATTGGCCAAGTATTCCAAGAGGGGCCGGTAACCTTGGGCGTAACCGTAGTTGAGGATCTTCTCCCCTTCCAAAGCGAAACGGTTGAGAAAAGCCCGTTTAAAATCCTCGATCGGGAACAAACTACCGTCGGGAGCGATGCTCTTAAAAGAGATCATTCCCCGTTCCCATTTCAACTCGGTCTTTTCAATGTCCAACCGCACCGCACTGGTGGCGTAGCCGGTGACCAGCTCGCTCCAGGGAAGATCCGTCGCAGTTCCGGACTCAATCGCTACCGCTCCGACAAAGGAGCCCTGCCCCGGTACCGTTTCGATAAAACCCTCTTCTTCCAGATCCTGATAGGCCTGGATCACCGTGTTTCGGCTCAAGCGAAGGGTCAAGGCCAGTTCCCGCGTGGAAGGGAGCCGCTCTCCCGCCTGGATAATCCCGCTCAGAATCTGTTCCTTCAGGTATTCCTTGAGTTGAAGATAAGCTGGCCGATTCGGCGCGCGCCTGAAATCGGTAAACATTCTTTCCGCTTGCCCCCTCGCTTGCCCTTATTATACATTAAACCCCAGATAAGAAAAGAACCACAGGTTAACGATTTCGTTTAGACTGTGGTTTAGGAAGTCTTCTTTATTTATGCGTAAACTACCGGCTGGTGGGTTCTGCTTGGGCGTGTTCCTTCCATTTCAGGCTCCACACCGCAGGCCGGTTATCACGGAAACTAAAAAAGGCTAGTCGCTTTCCGTCTGGGCTCCAGCAGGGCGGGCCGCCGTTTAGACTGACGCCGTCACTGACCCGAAACCTGGTGCCGCTGACCAGATCATGAACAAACAAGCTCCCCCGGTCCCGCACCACCCGTTCTTCCACCGGTTGTTGCCCATTGGTCGAAATATAAGCAAGATAACGTCCGTCTGGAGACAACACCGGATGGCGGTTATCATCTCCATTATCAAGGAAAGGACGATTCTCACCTGTCTTTAGATCATAAACCCAAATGCTCCCGTGGTCAAGCCCCCAACACTCCATGCGCTTTCCGGCCACTTCCACCATGGTCTTCCGTTGCCGGAGCAATGTATAGTATATTTTATCATCTTTCCCCCAGTGGGGGGTGGTGATAAAGCCTTGCATATTGGCGACCAAGGTCGTAAGCCCCAGCCCGTTTTTTTGGATCGTGAGGAGAGATGAGTTATATAAACCTTCCCCCCGGACAAAAACAAGGGTCTCCCCCGATGGTGACCAGTCCGGATCGCGGTCCTGAGGACCGGAAGTAAGCCGCAGGCCAGCACCGGAAGGGTACTCTTTCCACCAGATCCCGGTGGCAAATTCCCGCCGCTCGGGCGTCGGCGCCGTTTTACGCACCATCACTACACCGCTGCCGTCCGGTGCCCATTTCGGTGCAAAGTCAATCAGGCTCCCGGTTCCTGTCCACAAGACTGGTTTGGCTTGCTCCGGTCGGTATAACCAGATCCGCGTCTCGGTTCCCGCTTCCCCTTCCTGTTTCCCACAGAAAGCAATCCGACCGTCAGGCGCCCAATCCAGGCTCCACACATCGTAATCGCCGGGGATTACCCGGTCCGGTTCGGGTTTTTTCTCCTTACCCTGTAAAGCGGGACTGACTAGCAGCGTTAAAGCAATAATTGGGATAAGCAAGAAATGATGAAGCTTGCTTCGTTTCACGTCCGATCCCTCCGTCCCCCTTACTTCGTGCTCCATTCGGCCCTCTCCTGCTGGGATCTATTCCCGGCTTAGAATACGGATCTCCGGTTCCAACCGGTAACCGGTCCGCTGAAAGACAATGGTTTGGACTTCTTCGATCAGCGCCAATACATCCCGGGCCGTCGCCCCACCCAGATTAACAATGAAACCGGCATGTTTTGGTGAGACTTGAGCCTGACCAATCCGGTGTCCTTTGAGCCCGGCCGCTTCGATCAGTTGCCCGGCGAAAGCCCCTTCCGGTCTTTTAAAGACACTCCCGGCGCTGGGGTACTCCAAGGGCTGTTTCGTCCGTCGTTTCGCGTTAAGCGTCTTCATCTGGGCCCGGATTGTCGCCTCGTCCCCGGGGGTCAACTGTAAAACAGCCTCCACTAGAATTCCACCCGTCTCCTGCAGTACGCTGGTGCGATAACCGAGCTTCAATTCCTCCCGGTTCAAAGTGGCAAACCCGGTGCCAGGCTGGTATACTTCGGCCGCCACCACCACATCCTTCATCTCGCCCCCATAGGAACCGGCGTTCATATAAACCCCGCCGCCAAGCGAGCCGGGGATCCCCGACGCAAACTCGAGACCGCTTAGGCTATAGCGGGCTGCGGTCTCCGCCACCAAGGCCAACGGAGCAGCGGCCCCAGCCCGCAAACGTACACCGTCCACCGTAATACGGGCAAAATCCGGCCCAAAACGTAACGCCACCCCTCTAAAGCCGGCATCGTCAACTAAAACATTGGTCCCCCGCCCTAAAAATACCCAGGGGATGCCGGTCTGTTCACAGTAACTAACCAGCTTATCCAGCTCCGTACGGGTGTTTACTTCCACCAGAAGATCGGCCGGTCCCCCAATCCGGAATGAAGTATAACTAGCCAGCGACTCATCATAACGGAAGCGCTCCGGTTTCACCTCGGCAATTAATGCCTCCCGCCAGTTCTCGCCTTTCATCAAATCACCTCTATCAATTCAATACTATCCCTTTTTTCGCTTGGATTACGATCAAACTTTAGCAATGGCCCGTATGTTCCTTTCTCATTCGTAGAGACTATGTAAGAAAAGAAAGGATGGGACCTCAATGGAGCTATTTATGCCTACGCGGGTTTTTTTCGAACCGGGGGCCCTCAACTACCCTTTAGGCCGCGAGCTCTATGAGCTGATGGCCGCAAAGGGCATTCCCCGCCGGATCACCCCTTCCCACAACCGCGTGCTTGGGATCCCCGGCGATACACCCCAGATCGCTTACCGTGAAGCCAAACGCACTTTGGTCGTGGGGGTCAAAAAATCACTTAAACTGGATACCTGCCGTCCTTCCGCCGATTATGAATTTGCCCTCGGGACCAGTTGTCCGGGGGGCTGTCAGTATTGCTATCTCGCCACCACGCTGGGACGCAAACCTTACATCCGCATCTATGTCAATGTCGATGAAATTTTGGCGGCCGTCGAATCATACATCAACAAGAACCAACCGGCAATTACCAGTTTTGAAGCCGCCAGCACCGCGGATCCCCTTGCGGTTGAGCACCTCACCGGCTCTCTGCGAAAAACCATTGCCTTTTTCGGTCGCCAAAAGTATGGCCGGCTCCGAGTCGTTAGTAAGTTTGCCAACGTCGACGGCCTCCTCGACCTCGAGCATCAAGGGCATACCAAGTTCCGGTTCAGCATCAACTCGGCCTATGTGATTGAAACCTTCGAAGCGAACACCGCTCCGCTGAGCGAAAGGTTGACGGCCGCCGGTAAAATGGCGGCGGCCGGTTACCCCCTGGGATTTATTATTGCCCCTTTGTTCCTTTACGAACACTGGCAGGCCGACTACCGTCGGTTACTGAAAGACCTGGCCCAATGGCTACGGCCCCATCAGCCCCCCAGTCTTAGCTTTGAATTGATCTCCCACCGTTTTACCGCAAGGGCGAAAAAAGTCATTTTAGAAAGGTTCCCCCAGACCAAGTTGGAGATGGACGAAAGAAACCGCAAACTGAAATGGGGAAAATACGGTTATGGTAAATATCTCTACCCTCCGGAACAGCTGGAAACCTTAAAAAATTGGTTTACCGACGAGATCAAAGAACGCTTTCCCCAAGCCGAGATTGAGTACTTTACCTAGAATAATTTATACCAAACGAATTCTAGATAACCTTTACAGACCCATGGGCAACCCAAGCAAGGATTAACGCCGCCTGCCAACAATCCGGCAAAGACATATGCACTACCCAATTTTCATCCTGTTGCTTACCAACTTACCAGCCTGGGCGCCCTAGAAAACGCAAAAGATTCACTCAAGACAACCTCTGGCCCGTAGTAATGCCGGAGAATCTGGCGGTAAGAATAGCCCCGACCCGCCAGGGCTGCCGCTCCCCATTGACTAAGCCCGACCCCGTGGCCAGCCCCTTTCCCGGTAAAGAGCAGATTCGTCCCCGGCGGCAAGGTAGCCGCCTGAGTGATTTCGGTCTCCTCGGGGTAGATAAAAATACGAAAGTTCGGGCTGGGCAAGGACAATATTCGTCTTAACTCTTCATTCCGTAACTGCTTCCCCGTCAGATAACTGTAAAACCGAAAGCCCAGTCGTTCCCCGGCAGCATTGAAGAAGGGGACCAAATGTAACTCCCGATCCATCGCCACCCCTAAAGCCCGGGTCAACTCCGCCCAGGAGAAGAGGTAATGCTGCGGCCAATGATAGTTTCGCCCGTCGTGGTCAAAATCCTCCACCGAACGCAAGTAGGGAAGGGGTGTTCCCACCCAAACCTCCTCATTGTTCCGGGTTCGCCCACCGCTGCTGGAATGATAAACCGCATTAATCGGTGCCCCTTGCCATCTTAAGATCTCACCGGCCGTCGCCGTCACCGCCGTCCGAAAAACCGCCTCCTCAGGCAGCCCCCGATAGACTTGGCAATGGATGGTATCACAAAGATCAAAGGTCCCGTGTTTTCCCAAACTATATAAAGTATATGACCGGATGGCCACCGCATTCGCCTTTAAAGCTTCCAAAGGCCAACTGGCATAGGCTTCACTGCCCAAAACGCCACAGACATAATCTTCAAGGCCAACTTCGTTAAAGAACACAAGACCGTCCTCCGGCCAAAGGATTAATGCGCCCGGATAGCAGGCCCCGTTCAGTTCAAAGCCGCTTCCATCGGGGCTGCACAACATTAAAGGTAAATCCGTGGTTACCACATCCCCCTGTTCGGAAGCGAGAATGATCCGCCCATCAACCAGATCAACCCGCCAAGTTAGTTGGTGACGGATGGTTCCACCGTTTACTTCCTGCCAAGGGGCGACGGAAAGCGGGGGCGAAGGCGCCAAACCCTTGGACGGTAGATAAAAAAGGGTTACCGGTCCCAGACAGCGGAGGGTTACGGGCGATTCCAAGCTCAATTTGACCGTAAGCCCATGAACGGTCTGGGCTTCGCCCCCTACCGGCGCTGGCGACAAAAGTAGAATACTGAGCATTAGCAGCAAAACCACCATTCGCCCGTCCATTCCTTGCCCATCCTCCATCGATTGCTCTGTCTTCAGTAGTCAGGAAGTAAAACCGACTAAGCTCCTCTAAAGCAAGTTCGACACTACAAGCCCGCTTCCTGTCAACAGCGGCGAAACCTTTTCATAAACTCTTTTTCGTCCCTTCCGCGCTGGGCGCTTAAACCAGTATAAAGTAAAACCCGTCTTCCTTACGGAAGACGGGTGAAAAACTGCGTTCGCATTAATTTGTCTGTACGCCAATGCGGGTATCCCCAATGGAGATTTCAACAACCTCCGTGAGCAAATCCGCGTAACTGTAAGATACTCTCCGTTCAACCTGCCGTTCCCGAAACTTAACCACGAAAACCTTGGGGTAAGTCTGTTCTAGAATCCCATTAACCTCAAAAACTTTCTTACGCCCGGTGTTAGCTTTTAAACTGACCTCTTGGCCAACAAAGCTGTCCATATCCTTCCGGATTTTCTCTAAAACATTCGGTTCTTGTCTGGACAAACCTGTTCACCATCCTTCTTCTTTACCATAAATAAAGTATAGCACAGATTGTCCATTTTTGTCAAGAAAGAAAATTATAGCAAAAAAAGCTGTGCTTTGTCAAGCCTCTTCTTTAAAATATTTTTTGGGTCCTAACCCTTATTCTCCCCAACACGCCATTTTTCTAACCGTGTTTTAATCTCCTGTTCATATCCTTCCGTTGTTGGCTCATAGTAACGGCGTCCTTTCAATTCGGCAGGTAGATATTCCTGGCGCACATAATGCCCAGGGAAATCATGGGGGTAAAGATAGCCTTGGCCGTGCCCCAACTGACGGGAACCCGGGTGGCTGGCATCACGAAGATGCATTGGAATCGTCCCCTGACTGACCGCGTCGACATCGGCTAAAGCCCGATCAATCCCCTGATAACAGGCATTAGATTTGGGTGCCGTCGCCAGATAGACTGCCGCCTGGGCCATGGGAATGCGGGCCTCCGGCAACCCGACCATCTCCACGGCCTGCGCGGCGGCAACGGCCACCACCAAACCTTGGGGGTCGGCGTTACCAATATCCTCAGCAGCATGAACAATCATCCGCCGTGCAATAAATTTCGGGTCTTCCCCCGCCTTCAACATTTTCGCTAGATAAAAAAGGGCGGCATCCGGATCAGAGCCCCGGATCGATTTGATGAACGCAGAGATCGTATCATAGTGGTTATCACCCTGCTTATCATAGCGAATCACCTTTTGTTGGACCGAATCGGCAATAATCTCCTCGGTGAGAAGACGTCTGCCGTCCGCCCCCGGTTCCGTCGTCAGCGCCGCCAGCTCCAAACCGTTCAGAGCCAGCCGCGCATCACCCTCGGCCACTCGGACCAGATGTTCTAAAGCCGCCGGTTCCAACTCCACCCGGAGGTCACCCAACCCCTTCTCCCGGTCCTGCAGGGCCCGGTCGATCACTTGCTTCAACTCATCGTCGGTCAACGAGCGCAAACGAAAAATCCGGGATCGGGACAAGAGAGGCGTATTCACCTCGTAATAGGGATTCTCGGTCGTTGCTCCTAGTAAAATGATGGTGCCATCTTCAACCGCTGGCAACAGCGCATCCTGCTGTCCTTTATTGAAACGGTGGATCTCATCGATAAAGACTATGGTCCGCTTACCGTGTAAAGTGTAGCGTTCTTCCGCTTCTTTAATCAGCTTTCTCAACTCTGCAACTCCGGTCGAAACGGCGTTCACTGTCTCAAAATGTGCCTTTGTATATTTGGCGATCAGGAAAGCCAACGTCGTTTTGCCGGTACCCGGTGGCCCGTAAAAGATCATCGAAGTTAAACGGTCAGCTTCAATCGCCCGTCGTAGTAAACGGTTGGGCCCAACGATCTCCTGCTGGCCAACGAAATCCTCAAAACGTTCCGGACGCATCCGCGTCGCCAGCGGAGCCTCCTTCTTCCTTTGATTTTCCCGCGCCGCACTGAATAGATCCATCGTCTCTCCTCCTCTGCCAAACTGCGCCGCATATAGTTCTACTACTTGTTCGCATTATCTCATATTGGACTCCTTTCCTCAACCATTGCCATCCACTTTCGGGCCATTTGCTACCATTGCCCCGTACCAAAACAAACAAAAGATCCGGCCATGCCGGATCTTTGTGGTTTGACATTATCAATTCCTAATCCTATTGAACTGTCCAGTTGATCTCTCCGGTCGGCGCGTACCACACCCGTTTACCGTAACCACCGTTAATCCCCCCAAAATCAAAACGCCACCGGTCAAAGGTGAAAGTTGCCGTCTGCAGCGGCCCCAACTGAATTCCGTTTTCACTCGCCCACGTATAAATGACCTTTTCGATCTGGGCGGTGGAAAAAGGCCCCTGGTTGGTCAGGACGGCATCGGCCGTTTCAAATTGGTCATAATGGTAAGCGGAGGAAACACCGCCCACACCTGAGGCGTACAGGTTAACGCCCCTAACCTCAATTAAGAGGCGAAAAGGACCACTTACCCGGAGCCGGCGTAACTCACCGCCGTAAAAATACAGGGCTGCTTCCGCGCCACTCGTATTATCGAACGACCGGGCAGTATAGTCAATCGTCCGCCATTGTCCGTCAATCATCACCTGAAGTTCACCACAGACCCAGAAAACGTCGGGCCGGGACGCCGGCAACTGCAGAAAATAACCGAGGTGATCCGGTGTCCCGTTCCCATCCGCATCCACTAAAGAAAAATGCCCGGGGAAAGCAAGGGGTTCTGCCGAAGGGGTTTCGCCCTTCGCCAACAATTGCAGGGAAAAAACCAGCAGGATTTGGATGGTGATCAGTAACACCAAGTAAAAACCGGGATGTTTTTTTGCCATGTCTATTACTCCTTTGTTTACCCATTTCGTGTTGGGTGTTGCCAAAAACTCTGTTAGGATTCGCCTGTTCCGTCTTTACTTGCATGCACTACCGTAATTAAGTATTTTCGGGTTAACCGCCCAATTCCCTTTAGCAAAGATTTGGTAGTCAGTTCGCCAGTAAGCGTTGGACCGTTTTGGTAACTTCATCGGTATGGAAAGGTTTGATTAAAAAATCCTGAGCTCCGGCTTTAATTGCTTGGTAGATCAGGCTTTTCTGCGTCGCGGTGCTGCAGACCACAATCTTCACCCGCGGATTGTACTTCTTAAATTCTTTAATCACTTCTACAGGGTCGGCGTCGCCGATGATCAAATCTTTAATCACCAAATCTGGTTCTTCTTTAAAAAAAAGCGCCAAACCCTCAGTAACCGTTGCCGCGTCAAAACATTCATTGCCAGCGTGAATTAGGATCTCCTTCAATAAAAGCCTGAAGAGTGGGGAATCGTCGATCACGAGAATCTTAGCCACCTTCCCCCTCCTCCCACTATTATTCATAATTTTATTAAACTTCTACGATAAAAACTAAATTCCTGCCTTTCTCCGGTTTCGTCTCCCATCTTTCTACCAAATATTTATGAAAAAAAGGCCTTTTTCAGGCCTTCTTTCAATTCGTCAATTCTCCGTCATGAATCTCATAACTCCAATTTCGCCCGGAGTTGTTATCCCAATGGTCGGCACCATCGTGAAAACAAAAGTTCAGTCTGGTTGGATCGTTAACCACCAATGAAGCGGACCAACTACCATCCCGCCCCTTTTTCATTTTGATGTCTTGCACTTCGGTCCACTGGTCGAAACCATAACCGGCCCGGAGAAAAATACTATTGGCACCAGCAGTCGCCAGCTTCCCTTTGTATTTCAGCTTGACCTCATCACCAACGGTAATCGGTACCGGATCCATGTAAATTCCGTCCACAACCTCTTGCAGTTTCGATTTGGACACGATCTAACCTCCCTTCCAAAGTATGTCCCTTCGTATTCTCCCCATCGCCAACGGGATCATACTGGTCGGACTGGAGGTTTATTTTCCCGTGTAAACCTCCGGTTTGAGGATGCCAATCATCGGTAACTCCCGAAAACGTTCGGCATAGTCCAGGCCATAGCCCACTACAAAATGGTCGGGAATAACAAACCCGTTGTATTCCGGGGTGATCTCTACTTCACGGCGGCTGGGTTTATCCAGTAAAGTACAGACCTTAAGGCTCGCCGGGCAACGCGTCTGCAGGTTGCTCAATAGATACTTGAGCGTCAACCCGGTATCGATTATATCCTCAACGACGAGAACATGTTGGCCCTCGAGCCCCATCTCAACATCCTTCAAAATCTGAACCGCCCCGGAGGTCTTCGTAGAAGCCCCGTAGCTAGAGACCGCCATCAGGTCATACCTTAATGGAACTTTGATCTGCCGGATCAGATCCGCCATAAACGGAAGTGCCCCCTTTAAAATCCCGATCACCACCAACTCTTTACCTTGGTAATCCCGGGTAATCTCCGCTCCCAGCTCCTGGACGCGGTGGGCAATCTGTTCCTGGGTTAGTAAAATCTCAGCTAATTCTTTCACTTTTATCCTCCTGCAACATAAACTTGGCAAACTTTTACCGTTTAAAATGATTCTATAATCTTATCTTACCTCGTTTGGGCTGTCAAGCGGACCCGCTGGCTCAGGAGTCGTCACCGGTGTGCGCTCTTCGGCCAAGACTACCGAGTCGAGGACGGTAATCTGCCATTTTTTCTTCGGCTTTTCCAGAACCAACCGGTCGCGCCGTTCTTGGCTTACCCATTCATCCCCTTGTCGGACCCGCAGATGGTAAGTGGCAATAAAAACGGGATAATCAGCAGTAGAAGCTTCCACTTCCGTAACGGTCAGTGCAGACAGTTCCAAGAAGGACTCGGCGATCAATTCATAGGCTTGACGGATCTTGGCCGTAACATGCAAAACAGAGACCATATCGATAAATTCCCGACCCACCCCTTTGGATAATGCCTCTTCCATCTGGACCGGATCTACCTTGGCCAAACCGTCGTAAAAGACCGCCACCACCTCCTGCGGAGTCGTGGCGGGCGTTATCTTCTCCTCATAGCCGCCGCCACGTAACAACAGGAGAACAAAAACAAACACGCCCAGCCCCGCCACCACCGGCCATTTATAGCGCTGCCAACGCCAATACCACTGCCTTTTCCGCGCCGCTTTCGCCTTCACCGCCGCTGCTTCTGCTTGGAAACGGGCTGCTTCCTCCGGTTTTGCAACCAAAGTGCCTTCTTCCAAAGCTTGCGTAAGCGCAGCCGTGCAAGCCGACACCGCAGGCCGGTCCTGTGGATCCCTGCTCAGCAACTTAAGCAGGAAAAGGGCTAAGCCACCCCCGATTTGCGGCTGAAGATAACGGGGATCAAGGGGGTCTTCCCGCAGCATCGCCGTGACCGTCACCCGCCGGTCCTTTACGGGAAAGGGAAATTGCCCCGTGGCCAAGGAAAAAAGGGTTAAACCTAAAGAATAAAGGTAAGCCGCTGTCGTGCGGGGTGATCCGGCAATAACTTCTGGTGCCTCGTAAAGGGAACGCTGTTCACCACCAACCCGGTACGGTGCCAGCAAGTGCTGTACACGGGGGTCCAAAAGCCCCCAACGTCCATTCCCCAAGGGGACCAGATCCCCGGGATAAAACAGGGCAAACTCCGGCTCCTTTTCTGTGGGGGACGGTACCATGCTCAACAGTTCTTGCGCAACCGCGGCGACCTCCGGCGGCGGAAGAAGCGCCTGTCCCTTCTGCGGCCAATTGGCCCACAGTTCTTCATTGTAAGCCAGAAGAAGGCCGGTCTCGTCCCCACACTTTTCAATCCCCTGGTAACGAAAGACTGGCATCCCAGTGGTCAAAGGTGGCGGTGTCCGGATGATCTGTCGTAGTTCACGGAGGATTTCGAGGAATATTTTCTCCTTTGGCGCCAGGGTCAGGCCTAGTGGTTCAAACAAATATTGATTGCCTTTTTCATCCACGACTAAACTAAGCACCGCCCCGTCTCCGGCCGTTTTTGTCTCTTTTCGTGATAACCGCATACCAACACCTCCGTCGCTGTTCCGCTCCTGATTAACCCTAAAGAACAATTAGTACTATGCCGAAACAGGTAATGAGGATATTATTAAAGACCAAAACCGGCTTTTCATGTCAGTTCTATGATCTTTAACACAAATGTTACTCGCCATTAACGTCGGCTTAATTTGAAATCGTTAATATTAAACCGATTTTAACCGACAGCTGAACTAGAAATTTTAATCCTTATTGGTCGGAAAGAATTTAAAAAGCGTTGTAAGGATGATCAATGATGGCCCAACCTAATAACGGTAAGATTCAACTCCGCCTCACCATTAATTTACGGTTACACCAGCTAATCTGCTTATTATTTCTCGTGCTGGTGTCCGCCCTTGCCCTCGGCCACACCAGCCCTTACCCGCTTTCCCTCCGTCCTTATATAACTTTTGTCTTCCTTTTTTCCTTAGCCGGCTTGGTGTTGAAAGAGTTTGTCTATAACCGTCAACTCCTTTCCCGCTACTTTTGGTTGATCGATCTCATTGATGTCGCCACCGCCTCATTCATTTATCATATGGGATTTTTCCCCGTCAACTACCTTCTGGTCCTTTACTTCTTCTTGATCTTTCTTTCGATTCGTGAGATTGTCCCGGGTGAAACCTACTACGTTACGCTGCTTTCCCTCGTCGGTTTCGGCATCAATGTCGCTTTTTTATGGCCCAACTATCAGTTACTCGCTCCAGTCTACGGTCCGAATCCGCTTATATATGGTTTCTTTGTCAGTTCCGCCCTCGCTTGCCTAATTGTTGTCGGTGTTTTTGCTTATTTTTATGCCAAATCCGACTTTCAGCTCGCCCGTAACCTACAGCAAATGTTGGATGAAAAAGAAGCTGCTTTGAAAGAGACTTACCTCACCCACGCCAATCTTGAAGAGAAATACGCTTTTTTCTATACCCTGACCCTAATCCAACAGTTCCTGCTTGAGGAGATGGACGAAACCAACCTGCTCACCCGGATCACCGATATTGTCCAGGGGATCGTGGGCAGTTACAGCTGTGCCATCTTTAGTCTAGATAAAGACGATACGATCAGGCTTTCCGCGGCTTCAGGTAAACAGCTCCCGCCCGACCTCTACGAGTTTGTGCAGCGACCAGACAGCCTGGTGGCACTGACGATTAAAAGCCAAGCGATCCATAATGAAGCATCCGCCTCCTTTGCCGAGCGCAATTATTGGGCCGAACATAATATTCACTCCCTGGTCACGGTGCCCCTCTCCACCAAGAACAATAAATTAGGGGTAATCTTGGCAACCAGCCCGCAAAACTTCTCCTTTGACCAGGAACAACAAGAACAGTTAATGATCATTGCCAACCAGGTCAGCTTAGCATTGGAAAACACCCGTCTCCACAAAGAAACAAAGTTAATGGCCTGGCATGATTCACTCACCGGCTTATACAACCGTAACTACCTGAACATCTTCCTTTCCATTGTCGAAGATAGCACCAGCAATCGGCTGGGCTGCATGATCTTCGATCTCGACCGGTTCAAAGTGGTTAATGATACCTACGGACATACCACCGGCGACATGGTTCTGAAAAAATTGGCGTCGATCTTAGCCAAACATACCACCCCTGGCCGGATTGCCGTTCGTTACGGAGGAGAAGAATTCATCATGCTGGACTTGAATTCTAGTGTGGAAGAGCTTTACGCCTTGGGCGAACAGATCCGGAAAGAAGTCGCCGCCCAAAAGTTCTGGACCACCGCAGGCGAGGAGTTTTCAATCACGGTCAGTTGCGGGATCGCCCTCGACAGCACCGGCTTTGACAACGTCTTCGCCAAAGCCGATACTGCCCTGTATCAAGCCAAAGATCAGGGCCGTAATCAAGTAGTCATTTACGACAGCGTGGAAACACCCAGTTAATCAGGGAGATGAAAAAAACCGCCGACCGTGTTACTAACCTCGTCAAGGCAGTATTCATGGTCGGCTTTTTTGTTGTCGTATCGATTTTGCGCTTACAACGAAATGCGGCTCCTTCGGTCAAGACGGGAGAGCTTCCCCCGTTCCGAACCCCGCTCCGTTCGGACCAATCTTCGTTACGCCCCATGCGCGGGGTTGGCCTCCGGGACCAGTGTAATCCGGCCGTCCCGGAAACGAACCAAACAAGGCCGGGTGTCGATCTGCGCACAATAGGTAATATCGTCGGCAAAACCCAGGGCGTCCAGGCCTTTGGTATGTTGCGCCTGATACAAAACGGCAACCGGGTCCGTTTCGGGCTGGCCCAAGAGATGCCGATAAGTCACCAAACCAATCCGGGCGGCATCGGTCAACTCCGCCTCTACTCCACTGGCCAAGAGCCGTTCGGTCATCAACCCGGCACAGAGCAGATCTTCCAGGCCCGGTTCGCCATTGGTTCCGGCACAAAAAAAGACCACTTCCGCTTTGTCCGCCAGATATGAACTGGTCCGTCCGGCATTGAGAAAGGAGCCGATTAAGATCTCCGCGGCATGTTCCGCTTCGAGTAAGGCCTGGGTACCATTGGAGGTTGTCAAGATAATTCTCTGGCCAGCAACGGTTTCGGCCGTATATTCCAGGGGGGAGTTGCCCAGATCAAATCCGGAGATTTTAAGGCCCTGGCGTTCGCCGCCGGTCAAACAATCAGACCCCAGTTTTCTCCGGAACAAGGCCGCCGTCCCTGGATCGGCCACCGGATAAAGGGCGAGACAACCGTTGGTCAGTGCGGTAACAATTGTGCTGGTCGCCCGTAAAACATCAATCACAACCACCGTTTTCCCGTGAAAATCCCGCCGCCCCTTACCACCAGCGGCAAAGATTAGATCGATTTTCATGCTGTCATCCCACTCCACAAGTTATGCTGTATATCGATTGGTCCCTACTGAACTTTCGTAAAAATCAACCACTAAAACCATTCCAGTCTCGGACTTATACCGTCTAGGTTTGCTAGCGGTAAGCCTCCGTCAAGTGTTCAATCTCCCGCGGGTGTAGACGCCAATAGGGCCCAGAAAACTCCCCGGGCAGCGTCCAAGTGTGCAACTCTTCCCGCAGATTCAAGTCTTTAAAGAAAATATACAACCCTAGCAGCTCATGAAATTGCAGATCGGTCTGGAGGTAGTCCCGACTGATCCGCATCAGATCAGGAAAACGCCTGATTACCCGAAGAAGAGTCTCCTTCTCCTGCAGTTTATTCGCCAACGCCGCCAGGAACTGTTGTTGGCGCCGGGTCCGGGTTATATCACCAAGGGCATCCCGCCTAAAGCGCACAAAACCCAAGGCCTGATTCCCGGTGAGCCTTTGGCGACCGGGCTGGAGATCAATGCTAAAACCGGCGCTGTGGTCCTCATAAAGCATCCTTTTGTCCACGGTGACCTCAACCCCGCCTACGAGGTCGACAATCTCCTCAAAGCTTTGGAAGTCAAGCATCAAATAACGGTCAACCGGCATCTCCATGATCTTTTCCACCAAGGACTTGGTAAGCTCATAACCCCCGTGGACATGGGCCATATTGATCCGTTCCATCCCGACCCCCGGAATCTCGATCAAGCTGTCGCGGGGGATCGAAAAAAGCGCGGCCCGCCCCTGTTCTGGACGCACGGCCAGAAAAAGCATGGTGTCAGTCCGCGGCCGTTCGCGCTCACCCTGTTCGTTATAGTTCGCCTCATCGACGCCCAGCAGTAAAATGTTGGTTGGGGTTTGCAGAAACTTTTCCGTCCCGTTTTGCCATCGTTGCAACGTCCAGTAAAGGGTCAACTGCCCAAGGAAGAGCAGCGCCACCGCCACCACCAGCAACTTTGGGGCCAATCCAGGCCGGGCCTTTGGGGAACCTGTGAAAAGTTGCATGCAAACCCCCTCCTTTTACGCGTTTATCCGCGATAACTTGACCTCACTCCCGCGGTTCTTCTTCCGCTCCAGACTGAGCATTTTCTCCGGGTTTTTCAACTTTTTCCGTTGCTTCGGGTTTGTTTTGCTCAGATGTACCAGCTTTATCCCGCGTGTCGCTGTCCCCTTGTTTTCCCGAAGCGTAATCACCCTCCGGTGCGGGCAGCTCCTCCCCGGCCAAGACCGCTTCAAACTCCGGAGCTTCAAGCGTCTCTCTTTCGAGCAGCGTCCGGGCGACCCGATCCAGCTCTTCCCGGTGTTCGGTGATGAGCTCTTCCGCCCGCTTATAGGCCTGGTCGATCATCGAACGCATCTCCCGGTCAATATTGGCGGCCACTTCTTCACTGTAGTTTTTGTCGCGTGAGATGTCCCGCCCAAGGAAAACCTGCTCTTCATGGCCGTGCCCAAAGGTCATCGGCCCCAGATCTGCGCTCATCCCGTACTCCATGATCATCTTCCGCACCAACTTGGTGGCCCGTTCCAGATCGTTACGGGCACCGGTACTGATCTCGCCCAACGCGATTGCCTCTGCAACCCGTCCGCCTAGTAAAAACACGATGTTTTCGGTCAGTTCGGTCCGCGTCGCATAATTTTTATCTTCTAAAGGCAAGGCTAAAGTATAACCACCAGCCATCCCCCGGGGAATAATAGAGACTTTATGAATCGGGTCGACCGTGGGCAAGTAGTGGCCGACCAACGCATGTCCCGCCTCGTGGTAAGCGGTGATCTCCCGTTCTTTTTCGCTCATAATCCGGCTTTTCCGTTCCGGTCCGGCGATCACCCGCTCGATCGCTTCCTCGCAATCTTTCATGGTGATCACTTGCTGGTCTTTACGGGCGGCCAGCAGAGCCGCTTCGTTCAAAGTATTCGCCAGATCGGCACCGGTAAAGCCGGGCGTCCGCCGGGCCAAGACTTTAAAATCGATGGCCGGATCCAGCTTTTTACCCTTGGCGTGGACTTTCAAAATCTCTTCCCGGCCTCTGATATCGGGAATATCTAAAACCACCTGGCGGTCGAAGCGACCGGGCCGCAGCAGAGCCGGGTCCAGAACGTCCGGCCGGTTGGTAGCCGCCAGAATGATAATACCCGCATTCGGTTCAAAACCGTCCATCTCCACAAGGAGCTGGTTCAAGGTTTGCTCCCTTTCGTCGTGACCTCCGCCGAGTCCGGCCCCCCGTTGGCGACCAACGGCATCGATCTCATCGATAAAGACAATACAAGGTGCATTCTTCTTCGCGTTTTCAAAAAGATCGCGGACGCGGGAAGCACCCACGCCAACAAACATCTCCACGAAATCAGAACCGCTGATACTAAAGAAAGGCACGCCGGCCTCACCGGCTACCGCCTTGGATAGTAACGTCTTTCCTGTCCCCGGAGGCCCGACCAAAAGAACACCCTTGGGAATCCGCGCCCCCAGTTCGGTAAACCGCCGCGGTTGTTTTAAAAACTCAACAATCTCGACCAATTCTTCCTTGGCTTCATCAGCACCGGCCACATCATCGAAGGTGACCTTGGATTTTCCTTCCGCCGTATAAAGGCGGGCCCGGTTTTTCCCGAACGAGATCGCTTTATTCCCCGAACTTTGCATCTGGTTGATCAGGAAAAACCACAAACCAACAAGGATTAAGATCGGTAAAAGATTCGGAATGATCATGGACCACCATGGTTCGGTCTTTTGCTGGTAGACCCGCTCTACACCGGCCTTTTTCAGCGGAACCTCATAGACGTCCGGTGCCAAAGTAGGACTGGGCCCTTGCGCCACAAAGTCTCTAACCTCTTTACCATTAACCGAATATTTACCCTCAATCTGGCCGTCGGTGTAAACGGTCACCTTTAGCACATCACCCTGTTCGACCCTGGCCAGGAACTGATCCCAGGTCCAGGTCTCGACGGTGTTATTAGCTCCGAAAAAAGTCCATAAAACAAATAAGGAAATCGAAACTAAAACTAGATAAAAGACTAACTCCCTAGCAAATCGCAAAGATAAGCCCCCTCTCGAGGTGAAAAATGTCATAGGTTAAATTATACCATAGCCGTTTCTTTTCGACAACTCTACTGATCCGGCCGGTATCTTAGATAAAGCACCCGTCGGCTCCCGGCGGTAATCTTCCCCTGCTCCGCCGGGCGTAGACCCATAACCCCTAAAATCCGGTCATTTCCGTCGACCAACAGTGGATAAGCCCACCGCTCATGGCGGGGAATCTTCGCACTGATCAGCAGATCTTTCACTTTCTTGCTGCCGTTCAGACCCAAAGGTTGGAAACGGTCCCCTGGCTTACGCGGCCGCAAGTAAAGGGGGAAGGTAAGCTGGTCGGCGTCGAAGTAAAACTCGGTCGGCGCAACGTGATCCCAGTCCGCCGGGAGCGCGTCCCCCGTGAGTAACTGGCTTTCGACTTCCCCGATCTGGGCGGGTAAAACCGTCACACCGGGAACGGCTAGCGCCAGCCGTTCCCACTTCTCCCGGGCTTCCCCTTGGGCTTGGGCCGATACGGCAGCTTTCGCCGGACCAAGCCAGACTGCCCGGTTCTCTTTTAAAGCCATTAACCCACCGGGCAGTTCAATCCGTTTTCCCTCCGGCGCAGTAATGAGCCCAAGAAAAGCTTCGGAATGGACAAACTCCAAGTAAGAATCGGTTTTTGCCAATGAAAAAAAAAGCCAACGGAAGAGTAACCTTTGCACGGCAGGAAACAGTTCCCGCCAAGCAGTAACCGGCACCAAATAACCCCCGTTCTGATTCGGGGTTAACCGCCCATCCGGTTGTAATAACCCCCAGCGCGCCAGAACCTCCCTACCCAGCTCGGCCCCGACTTCTATCCATTCGCGACAGATCATAGCGGTCTCTCTTAACCTTCCTCGGAGCCCCGGCTGATATTCCTCCTCTAGATACGGGATCAACTGCAGGCGCAGACGGTTACGAAGATAAACCGGCTTCTGGTTGGATGCATCTTCCGCCCATGGCAAGTTCAGACTACACGCATAAGCCAAAATTTCCTCCCGCCCGACTTCAAGCAAAGGCCGGACATAACGGTCCCGTACCGGAGGGATTCCGGCCAAACCCTCCGGCCCGGCCCCCGTTAAAAAGCGCATCAAAACCGTTTCCACTTGATCATCGGCATGATGGCCCAGGGCAATTTTCCCGATCCTATGCTGGTCGGCGGTGAGCGCCAGTAAACGGTAACGCTCCTGGCGGGCCGCCACTTGTAAGGAATTACGTCCTTTAGCGGTCGCCAAATCACAGGCGGGATGCGCCGTGTAACAAGGTAGATCGTGGGCGGCGGCGTAACGGGCCACCAGCGCCGCATCCTCCACCGCCTCCGGGCGTAGTCCATGGTTCAAATGGAAAACCGCCAATTTTAGTTGGAGCGGCAGTCGCATCAGCACGGTTAAGAGAACCATCGAGTCCACACCACCAGAAACCGCCACCAATACCTTTTCGCCGGCGGAAAACATCCGGTAGCGCCGGATCGTTGCTAGTACTCTCTTTTCAAAGGCTTCCATTCCTTCACCTACATCTACAGAAACGTGTTTTTCCCTGAATAAGTTTCGCATTACCACTTAATTATCCTGTTAAAGTTTGTATAAAATATGATTAAGCCCCGCACCGACCGGAGGACTCTATTTGCAAGACGATAATGGAAAGATCATCATTAATATCCCCATCCGCTTCAATACGAGCCAATTCTAGCAAATACTGACTGAGGGATTCCGCCGCGTTTTCACTACTCCGTTTTAGGGCCTTCAGGAGCCAGTCTTCCTGGGTCGTCCCGAGGGTAGCGGCCCCATCACTCACCATTACCACCAGATCGCCATCGTCCAAAAAGTCCCGGTAATACTCGGGATCAACCTTTGGGACGATGCCGATCGGCAAGGAAGCAGAACGGATCACCTGTACTTCTCGGTGTTTTTTTACATAAGTCGGTGCCGAACCGACCTTAAAGAGCTCCACTTCACCGGTGATCCGGTCAAAAAGAAAGAGATCCATGGTGGTAAACTCCTCCTCGGGTGTGGCCAAAAGCAGTAATGAATTCAAACTTTGCAGGGCAAAACTTTTTTCAAAGCCCGCCACCAACATGTCCTCCATTAGTTTAATCGCCGCGCGGCTAATCCGGGCGGCAGCCTTACCCACCCCCATCCCATCACCGAGCAAAGCTAAAAACAGGTCATCCCGGATCATCCGCATCCGGAACGAATCACCGGACACCTGGTTTCCCTTTTTCGGGACTTGTACCACCGCAGTACGCACCGTATACCCCGGCTCCGGGGCCAGACAAAAGAGGCATTGGTCCTCCCCTTTCCGTCCGCACTCTCCGCTGGTGACCGCCAACCGCCAGCCCAGGGTCTTGGCGAGGAGCGGGGCAACGACTAAACGGCATTCCTGAGCCCCTCCACATGCTCTTTTCTCCACCATTAGGCGGGTTCGTCCGTGTTTCCCGCCGGGCAAGATACTAAGCTGGGCACCATGCACGCCCGCTTTTCGCAACGTACGGCTCAATTTATGTTCGCTTTCCGGAAAATCATCCAGCCTAACAGCGGTCGTCTCCGCCATCTGGGTCAAAAACCCAGCCACTCCCGTTAAACGCTCAGCTAAGAAGAATTGGGCCTCGGCATAGCGTCGGCGCCAATAATGGCCGGTCCGTTCCTGTCCCATCACCAGATTGACCGTGGTCAGAAGAGATTGTTTCTTCGTACATTCCGCCGCTAAATGCCCCTTCAAGTGCGAAAAGTCTACTTTAACCCCCATTTCCACCCAACCAAGCAGTGTAAAAAGTTCCCGGTAGGTTTGGTAAAAGCGTTCTTTCCAACACAAGTCATATTTGGGGCAAGAAAAACAATTCTGCTTTGCAATCTCCTCAAAAACGGCGAAGGCTTCTTCCTTTCCGGCACTAGCGTCCGCGGTTGGTACCGGCTGAAAGGTCCGACCCAGTTCCCGAAAGAATGCCCCCAAACTACGTAGTCGCGCTGCACTCTCCGTCCACAAGAGACGTCTCTTGGTGTCAGCCGCCGGTCCCACTAATCCCGCCGTAAACCGTTTTTCCCACCGCACCCGGGTCGTACTGGGAATGAACAAAAAGGCCAATAGAGCCAAAACCCCCTGGCCTAGATCGGCCCAAAGTTCGGGGGCCGACCGCCACCATACGGCACAGACCACCGTTGGTAGCAAAACGGCAGGCACCATCCGCCCTCGGCCCTTAATTGGGAGGAAGGCCATTAATAAACTACTCCCCCCGATCCAGGGAAGATGCCATGGTTTAGCTTGTCCTACGGCCAAATCAGTCAAAAGAAAAACCAGGCCCAATGGTACACTGGTCAGCACGTTCGGCCCGAAACTGACCACCATTAACAGGATAAACAAAAACAGATAATTAAGCCGGATCGGTCCGCCCACGCCGCTGAAGAAGACAACTTGGGTGAGAACGAAATAAATGATTAAAGCCAATAGCCAGAAGGTCAGCGCCTTTCGTTCTTTGGTTTGCTTTGTCCTTTCCATCAACCACAACTCCCGTCCCGTAAGTTTGTTGGTTAATCAACCTCCTTATTATAACAGTGTTTCCCATTTTCTTATGTCGACTTCTCCTTGATCGAAAAACCGCCTTTTTCGGGCTTTATCCGCCTCTTCCTTTGGCGGTGGCAACGGGCGGAGCGCCAAAGGCACCAGGACAGTCCAAGCAAAGCAGCCGTACAATGGATATACTTTCTGTAGGAGCCGGGCAAACCCAAAACGGCTGACCAAGGCCGCCAAGATCAGAACAAGGGCTAATTTCCAGAGATAACTCCGGCTTTCCTCCAAACGGAAACGGGAGACCAGCCCATAGGTATTCGCTACCAGACTGGTGA
>DUQQ01000035.1 GCA_012837705.1 Hydrogenispora sp. | reverse complement strand
GCGTAGGCATTCGACAGAAATCCCGAAGCGGTTGGCGATACTGAACATGGTATCACCGGCGCGAACGGTATATAAGATTCCTCCCGGCGGACATTGCGGTTGCGGGACACAAGCGCTGGCCGGCGGGATACACAGGACCTGACCAGGGAAGATTTGGTCTCCGACCACCTGTGGATTAAAGCGGCGTAGGCATTCGACGGAAATCCCGAAGCGGTTGGCGATACTGAACATGGTATCACCGGCGCGAACGGTATATAAGATTCCTCCCGGTGGACATTGTGGTTGTGGAACACAAGCGCTGGCTGGTGGGATACACAGGACCTGACCAGGGAAGATTTGGTCTCCGACCACCTGTGGATTAAAGCGACGTAAGCAATCTAAGGGAATCCCGAAGCGGTTAGCGATGCTAAAGAGGGAGTCTCCAGCCTGAACCGTGTATAAGATCCCTCCCGGCGGACATTGTTGCGGGGGTGGCGTCGCACAAGCGGATGCGGGCGGGACGCATAAGACCTGTCCGGGGAAGATTTGGTCCCCAACTACCTGCGGATTAAAGCGGCGTAGGCATTCGACGGAAATGCCGAAGCGGTTGGCGATGCTAAAGAGGGAGTCTCCGGCGCGCACCGTATAAAGGATACCCCCCGGCGGACAAGTAGGTTGAAGCGTTTCAGGGGTTTGGGTAGTTTCAACAATGTTTTGATCCTTCGCGGACATTTAGGCACCTCCTCATGGAATGAGTACTGATCAATCCTGATATTAAGGTATTCGTCGGGCCGAAGGGAGGCACCAAGATTTCGGCATAAAACTTTATTCCATAGGAATAAACGTATTTGTACCGAAGTTATTTGTGCGTGGAAGGAGGATCCCTGGCGTCCAATTAAGAATAAGCTTTTGAAGAAATTTGCCCATATGCAACTACTTGCGGAGGAGGGTTTTGCTTGGCGCAAATTAAAGCAGTCGTTTTTGATTACGGTAGTGTGATCTCAACGGAACAGGTGCGGTCGGAAGTAGAAGCAATGTTAGATCTAATTCAAGTGGAGGAGAGCCAGTTTTACCACTGGTATTACCATTACCGACCCAGTTATGATCTGGGTAGTACGGGTGAGGAATATTGGCAGAAGGTTTTGACCGCCTGTGGGGTAGAGTATACTCCGGAATTGGCAGCCAAACTAATAACCCATGATGTCAAGAGTTGGACGCAGTTAAACCCAGCTGTTCTGGAGTGGGCGGCTGCGTTAAAAGACGACGGCTATCAGTTGGGAATTATCTCGAATATGGTTAGGGAAGTTTTGGACTTTATGCAAGCCAATTTCGATTGGTTAGAGCAGGATCTCTTTAATAGTCAAATCTATTCTTGTCATTGGCGGGTAACCAAGCCGGATCCACGGATCTACCGGATCAGCCTCAAGCAGTTGGGACTCGAACCGGAGGACTGTTTGTTCATTGATGATCTGGAAGTTAATATTGAGGCGGCCCAAAAACTAGGATTTGCCGTTTTTCATTACCAAGGGCCGACTGCTTTAGAAAATCTCCAATCATATTTTGCTTCACGTACAGATTGATCAGAAAAGACCGGGCTAGATCCGGTCTTTTCCTTTGGTTATTTTTGTTTGGATTTTCCACCGATCAGTCGGGAATGCAGACTTGTTGTCCGACCTGTAATTGGTTGGGGTTGATGCCGGGGTTCGCCGCCGTAATCGCGGCTACCGTGGTTCCAAAACGTTGGGCGAGACTAAAGAGGGTATCTCCCGATTGAATAATGTAAATAAAGCCGGAGCAGGTTCCTGGGCTTGGGGTTGGTGCCGGTGCGGGAATGCAAATTTGTTGCCCCACTTGTAAATTATTCGGGTTAACGCCAGGGTTGGCGGAGGTTAAAGCCTGTACTGTTACGCCAAAACGGGAAGCGAGGGAAAAGAAAGTATCTCCGGCGCGGATTGTGTAGAGAAAACCGCCAGGACATGCGCCGGGCGCGGGGGCGCGGGCTGGAACACATATTTGTTGTCCAATCTGGAGACGGTTGGGATCAACCCCAGGGTTGGCCGCTTGGAGGGCGGCCACGGTGGTTCCAAAGCGTCGGGCGATACTGAAGAAGGTATCACCAGCTCTGACCGTATAAGTAAAACCACCGGGGCAAGGGCCGGGGCCGGGAGCCACCGGGATGCAGATCATCCGTCCGACCTGTAAAGAGTTGGGATCAATTCCGGGGTTGGCGTTGATGATTGCTTGAACAGTGGTGTTAAACCGCTGGGCCAGGGCAAAAAGGGTGTCACCGGGAACAATGGTGTAAATGGTGCCGCCAGGACAGGAGATCTGGCTGATGACCATATTCTGTTCATTCATGCCCATCTTTGATTCCTCCATTAGTAATATACTACAAACTATGCGGCAGGCGGGTAAATGGTAAGGGGTCAAAGTAATTACTTATTAGGCTTAAAACCGAAATACGGAAAGGAAAAAAGGAGCGGTTGCCGAAATAATTATTGAACAATTCAAAAATTACAAATAAACCCATTTCCTGCCTGGTTGTGGGTTAAAACCGGTGGCCAGCGGGAAGGGGAAATAAATAAAAGGAGGCGGGAATGATGGTTAGCGCGGAACAAATTGTCGAGATTACTCTGGAGGAGCTACCCCACCTGGAGGTTGAAGAAATCCCCCCGGTGGTTACGGCGGAGGAATACGAGAGCCGGATCGAAAAGGCACGCCAGAAAATGGAGGCACAGAATCTAACCCATTTGGTCGTGTATGCGGACCGGGAGTATTTTGCCAACATTGAGTTCTTTACCGGGTATGATCCCCGTTTTGAGGAAGCTTTATTGGTCATTGGCCTGGAAGGCGATCCTACTTTAGTGGTGGGAAATGAAGGTATGGACTATGCAGCGGCTTGTACGGTTCGTTTAAATAAAGTCTTATGCCAAGATTTTAGCCTCCAGGGCCAGCCCCGGAACGAAGGACAACCATTAACGGTGATTTTTCCGCAGATCGGGATTGGCAAAGCTAGTCGGATTGGCGTCGTTGGGATGAAATATTATTTTGAAGATAAAGAGGAAGACCCTTACCGTCTTGATATTCCCGCCTACATGGTTGATCTGCTCCGCTCATTGGCGGGCAAGGAAAAGGTGGTTAATGCAACAGCGATCATGAAGCATCCGGAGGAAGGCCTCCGGGCGGTGGGGTTGTCCAGTACCGAATTGGCGCTGGCCGAGATTGCTTCTACGGAAGCGTCTTTAGGGTTGGCCAACTTCTTAAACAACCTTCGGCTGGGAATGACCGAGATGGAAGCCTCTAAGCTTTTGCAACTGGATGGTAGTCCTTTACCGGTTCACCCCAATATTAACTTCGGTCGGCAGCATGTCATGATGGGGGTGGCTAGTCCCACCTATACGAAGCGGGCTGAATTGGGCGAGGTCATGAATGTCAGTAACAACCGGCGGCGGGCTTTGGTGGCCCGGATCGGGGTGATTGCGCGGGGGCCGGAAGATTTAAAACCAGAGATGAAGACGATCGTTGATGACTTTTATAAACCGTATTTTACCGCGATGGTCAATTGGTATGAGACGGTTGGGCTTGGTGTGACCGGTGGTGAAGTTTACGACCGGACGATGTCGATTATCGGTACGAAGGAGTTTGGGGTCGGACTTAACCCTGGGCATTTGATCCACACCGATGAATGGGTGAACACTCCGTTTTTCAAAGGTTCCCCTTACCAGTTAAAGTCCGGGATGCTTATCCAATGTGATACGATTGCGATGCCTGGAGGTAAATTTGTTGGCGCCCATGTGGAAGATGGGATTGCCCTCGCTGATGCCGCGTTACGGGCCGAGCTCAAAGCCAAGTACCCCAAGAGTTGGGAACGGATCATGTTCCGTCGTAAATTCATGCAAGAAACCCTGGGGGTCAACCTTCGTGAGGAGGTGCTCCCCCTCTCCAACCTCCAGTTTACGCTTCATCCTTATATGTTAAACCCCAAAGTTATTCTCGCGGTTAAACGCTAAGCAATTCATTGCCAACTTTTGCTTGAAGACGAAAAAGAAGCTCCTACTTTGGTGGGAGCTTCTTGCTATCAATACGGGGCTTAGACCTTTTCGGAACTGGATATACTGGAAAGAGTGGCTGTGTTGAAATTTAGTGAAGAAGAAAAAGGGGGCAGAGAGGATCAACGCTGACCGGATTGATGAGCATTACTATTACGCCGGTGATGATTTAGGTGCGGTGTACACTCCGACGCAGACGGTCTTTACGGTCTGGGCCCCAACCGCCCGGGAAGTTCGTCTGTGTACTTATCCCCAAGGACGGGGCGGGGTCAAAACCGTCTATCCTATGGCTCGAGAAAAGGGTGGGATCTGGCGCGGGCAGGTGGACGGCGATTGTCATGGGCTCTATTATACCTATGCGGTTACCCATGAGGATAGCGTTTATGAAGTGGTCGATCCCTATGCCCGGGCGGCCGGGGTGAACGGTGACCGGGGGATGGTTGTCGACCTGGACCGTACCAACCCGGAAGGCTGGAACGCGACCAAAGGGCCTGCTCTGGATGCTATGGTCGACGCGATCATCTACGAAGTACATGTCCGCGATTTTTCGACCTATCCGCAATCCGGAATTGAACAGAAGGGTCGGTTTTTGGCGTTTACGGAAGCCGGAACCCGGGGACCCCAGGGGGTTAGGACCGGCCTCGACCACTTGGTTGATCTGGGTATAACCCATCTGCATCTGCTACCGATCTTCGATTTCGCCTCTGTTGATGAAGCCGACCAAGAACATCCCCAGTTCAACTGGGGATATGATCCGAAAAACTTTAATGTGCCGGAAGGCTCCTACGCGACCGATCCATTCGACGGGGCCGTTCGGATTCGGGAGTTGAAAGCAGCCATTCAAAGCCTGCACCAGCGAAAGATTGGCGTCATCATGGATGTGGTTTATAACCATACCTACAAAGCATGGGATTCTAATCTCAACCGTTTGGTCCCCGGTTATTATTACCGGATGAATCCGGACCGTAGTTTTGCCAATGGTTCGGGGTGCGGGAACGAACTGGCGACCGAACGGCCGATGGTGCGGAAGCTGATCCTTGATTCCGTCGTCTACTGGGCAAGGGAGTACCGGCTGGACGGCTTCCGTTTCGACCTGATGGGGCTCTTCGATCTGGAAACCATGCGGCAGATTCGGCAGGCCCTTGACCGGGTGGCGCCCGGGCTCATCATTTACGGGGAGGGCTGGACCGGCGGACCTTCACCACTCCCCGGCGAGCAGGCCGCCCTGAAAGGAAATGCGCCGCACGTGCCGGGGATTGCTTTTTTCAACGATTCGGCCCGGGACGGGATCAAAGGGGATGTTTTTAACGGACCGGAACCGGGTTTTATCAGTGGTCGCCTTGGTCTGGAGGAGAGTGTTAAATTTGGGATCGTGGCCGCCACGGCCCATCCCCAGCTTTGTTATGAGCGGGTTAACTATGACCACGGACCCTGGGCAGTTGCGCCTGGGCAAGCGGTGGTCTATTGTGAGGCCCATGATAATTTGACCCTCTGGGACAAACTGGCCTTGACCAATCCGGAGGAGCCAGAAACGTTGCGGATCCAAAGGCACAAATTAGCCGGTGCCATTGTGCTGACTAGTCAGGGGATTCCCTTTCTCCACGCCGGACAGGAATTTCTGCGGACCAAGGGCGGAAACGCCAACAGTTATTTGGCGTCTGACGAGATCAACCAGTTGGATTGGGCGCGTAAAGCCCGTTATGAGGAAGTTTACACCTACTACCGGGGTCTAATTGCGCTCCGTAAAGCCCATCCGGCTTTCCGCCTGCGGACCACCGAACAAATCCAAACCCACCTTCGTTTCCTCGAACTGCCGCCCCAACTCATCGGTTATACTCTGGGGGAGCATGCCAACGGGGATTCTTGGCGGATGATTGTCGTTCTTTTTAACGCCCATTGCAACCCGGTGACGGTGGCGCTGCCCGGCGACGATTGGGTGGTCGTCGTTGATCAACAGCGGGCGGGGACGGAGGCTTTGACCTCCCACCACTCCGCACAGGTGGCGGTGCCACCGCTCAGCGCTTTAGTCCTGGTGGACCGGGCCAGTTTTGAGCAAAGCACAGGATGCTAGCTAGTCGCACAGGCCAGCGCTTGTTACTCTTCCTGTGTACCGCCCTTGAATAAAGGAAAGGGTTGGCCGAAGATCAGCTCCCAGAGGTTGGCCGGGGGCTGGCAGGTTTCACAGGTGGCGGTGGGGTGGGCACCCCAGACAAAGCTTTTCTCCTCCACTTTTTCGCAGTTGGGATTGGGGAGAAGACCGGTTTTTTGGCAGACCCGTAACCGGATCCGGCGGTGGCGGGCACAGTACACCGTCGGCTCGGATCCGTAAAGAAAATATTCGTTATAGCTTGGACAATCCGGCGATGCCAAGAGGCCGGTTTCGCGACAGATCCGGCGGGTGATAATTCCTTCGGGAATAGCGAAATTCCGGACGGGAGTATCATTTAAGGCCCTCTTCATAAAAGCTGCCCATAGCGGTGCCGCCAGGGAACCACCGCCGGCAGGGAGCGGTTTGTTCTGATCATCGCCAAGATAGACGACGGCGGCTAAATCGGGGGTGAAACCAACAAACCAGGCATCCCGGTTTTCCTGGGAAGTCCCGGTTTTCCCCGCGGCGGGCCGTTGTAGGGTTGCCCGGACACCGGGGGCGGTACCACCCGGGCCGATCGCATCCTGGAGGACAGAGGTGATTAAGAAAGCAAGCCGTTCATCGATGACCTGTCGGGGACGGGTTTTCCGTTCCCAGATCATTTTGCCCTCCGCATTATAAATCCGTTGCACGGTATGAAGGGGGGCGGCTTTTCCCCCGTTGGCAATGGGGAGATAGGCTTGGAGCAGTTCGAATGGGGTTACTTCCGACGTGCCCAAAGCGAGGGAGAGATTTTCGGACAAGGTACTAGCGACTCCCAACCGGCGGGCCATGGTGATGGTTGGTTTCATCCCTAAGCGCTGATGCAGGGTGACCGCAGCAATATTGCAAGAGGCGGATAAAGCCTCACGCAGGGTCAAATTCCGGTTGTGATAAGGATGACTGCCATAATCACGGGGTTGATAGACTTCGGTTTCGGTTGTGGGAAAGGAGACAGCCCGGCAAGGGATCGTCGAAGCCAAGGTATAACCTGCTTCCAGGGCGGCCAGATAGACAAAGGGTTTAAAGGTGGAACCCGGCTGGCGGAAGGCATTAGTGCTGCGGTTAAAGGGCGTTTTATAGTAATCGGTACCGCCGACCAAGGCCTTGATCGCCCCGGTGGCCGGGTCGGCCGCGATTAAGGCCCCCTGGGGCTGAAGTTCCTTTTGGAGCGGAGCCAGGCGCTGTTGTAAGGTTTCTTCGGCCGCCTTTTGCACGGGGAGGGAGAGGGTCGTTTCAATGGTCAGCCCGCGATTTTGGATCTGCTCTTTTGAGATGTTAAGGATCCGGCTGGTTTCTTCCAGCGCATAGTCGAGAAAGTACAGGGCCTGGCGGGGTGTTTTCTTGAGTCCGGGGAGGCGCAGCGGTTCCTGCAAAATCTCCTCCCGTTCTGCGGCGGAAATAAGGCCAACCGCGGCCATCCGGGCGAGGACTGTTTGGAGGCGTCGGGTCGCGGCCTCCCGGTTAAGATAGGGCGAATAGAGTCCGGGGCCTTTTGGGAGTCCGGCGAGCATGGCTAACTCCGCCCGGTTTAACGCGGAGAGCGGCCGCCCAAAATAGGTACGGGCCGCGGTTTTGACGCCAAAAGCACCGTGGCCGAAGTAGATCTGGTTCAGATATAACTCCAGGATCTCCTCTTTTGAGTAATGCAATTCCAGCCTTAAGGCTAAAAAAAGCTCTTTTACCTTGCGGATGAGGGTTCGTTCCGCTGATAAGTAACAATTCTTCGCCACTTGCTGCGTGATGGTACTGAATCCTTGCAATCCTTCGCGTACGAACAAATTGTGATATACGGCACGGCCGAAACTGACCGGGCTAAAGCCGTTGTGTTGGTAGAAACGGTGGTCCTCCACGGCCAAAAAGGCCTGTTGTAAAAAGGTTGGAATCTCCGCCAGCGCGGCCAGTTCCCGGTTTTCCCGGTAGAGCAGGCTGATGATCTCTCCATCGGCGCTAAGGACCCGGCTGGTCACCGGTTGTTCGGGTGGGGCCAACGGCAGGCAGAGCACGACTAATAAAGTGATGGCTGCAACTAAAAAGCTCTTTTGGAGCAGGAGGTGCCATTTACGCTTCAAAACGGCTAAGCCTTCAGTTTCCATTTCTGGTTTTCTCATCTTATCCATTTATATTCCCACCCGCATCGCGGAAATGCTTACTGAAAAGAAAACGCCCTAACGAAGGGGCGATTTTTTACGCTTGGCTTCAGGGGCCTCCTGTAGATTCTTCCGTGATAAACGGTGGTAGTTTAAGACTTTACGCCCCCAGACGGCAAGGTTGAAGATGGCCAATTTTTTCAGGAAGCCTGTGCTCAAGGTTTCTCCTTCCTAGAGGGCCAGGGCTAGGTCTTCAAATTTACGTTTCACGTTTTCGGCTGAGGAGTAGATCCGGTAATCCAGATGGGGAAAGATGTTATCTTTGGCTTCAAGTTCTTCCAGCCATTTTGGGTCAATCCGGTTTCCCATGATCTGTTCATAAAGGCCAATCAACCGGCCAATGTGGTCCTGGGTCCGCCGCACCGCATAGGGCACAACAGTGCCAGTCTTCATGATAAACGCCCAATCACTGCTCTGGGCGAGGAGGAGTTCCCGGGCGGCCTGGTTCAGGGCTCGCTTTAAGAGTCCGGTGGCCTGCGGAAAGGTATTGGCCAGTTCCACCATGCGTTTGACACCCTGGTGGAGATGCCGGTAAATCCAGTCATTACTCCCCTCCAACCAGACCTCGTTGTAGCCTTTGTAGCCCCAACTGGAGAGGGAAGGGGTACTGACTTGATTCCGCGGGTACAGCCCTAAATAATCAGAGGGTGTAACCAGCTTAATGGTCTGTTGGTCGTAATAGATTTTTCGGATTAAGAAATCCAGCCATTGGGGTCCTTCGAACCACCAGTGGCCAAAGAGTTCCGCGTCGTAGGGGGAGACAATAAGGGGCTTACGGTCCAAAAACGAAGCCAGGTATTCGATCTGTTTTTCGCGGTTGAACATAAAGTTACCCGCGTGGATCGCCGCCTTTTCCCGGGCCCAGTCCGGGTTATAGGGCTGTTTATCATGGGTGCGCCCGGTAATCCGGTAATACTTAATCCCGGTGTTGATCCGTAGACCGCTCGGGTCGATATAAGGCTTGATATATTCGTATTCCAGATCGTAGCCAATATCACGGTAAAATTCCCGGTAGTCGAAGTCACCGGGGTAGCCCTCATCGGCACTCCACACTTGTTTGGAGGATTCCAGATCCCGACCGAAAGCAGCGACGCCCGACGGACAGTACACCGGGGCAAAATTTCCGTACTTGGGGCGGGGGGAAGCATGGAGGAGGCCATGGGCATCGGTGAAGAAATAACGGATACCGTAATCGCGGAGGATCTCATCGTCCCCCGGATTATAAGCGCATTCGGGTAACCAGATCCCCCGCGGTGGACGCCCAAAACAATGGGTGTGGTATTCGACGGCGTAGTGGATCTGGGCGCGGACGGCTTCCCGCTGCAGCATTAAGGGGAGGTAGCCATGGGTCGCACCACAGGTGATCAACTCGAGATAGCCTTCGTCCTGTAAACGACGGAAGGGGGCGATCAGGTTCTTTTGGCACTTTTCGGCAAAGTACCAACGGGAAAAAGTGAACATATCGTGATAATAATGGGCCATGCGGTTAAAATCCGGGAGCCAACGGGTCCGTTCGATTTCTCTCGCGGCCAGTTCGATCAGTTTTTCTAGATGATTAAGATAACGGTCCTGTAGTAAATGGTCATTAAGCATGGAAAGGAGGGGTGGGGTTAAACTCATCGTCAACCGGTAATGGACCCCCGCTTCGGCCAGTTGCTCAAAGACCTTCAGCAATGGGATATAGGTTTCCGTAATCGCTTCAAAGAGCCACTTCTCTTCCAGAAAATGTTCATGTTCGGGGTGGCGAACATAGGGTAAATGGGCGTGCAGTACTAAGCACAGATAACCTTTCTCCAAGGTAAACAACCTCCCTCAAGCACTCATCCCCATTGGCGGAAAGTTTAATAGGTTTCTTTGGTTACTTCGGGCGTAATGGTGATTACGTCGTTCCCGTCGTGGGAACGGGCGGTGACAGGAATCCTTTTCCGCCCGTCCGGTAAGGCCATCCTTAAAGTAAAGGAGCCGTCGGGTCGTAAAGGCACCGGTTGTCCATCCACGGTTAAACTGGCGGTCGGTTCGGTTGCACCGTAGATGATCAGTTCCGTATTTAACACCAACCAGAACTGACGTTCTGCTGGTGGCTGCCCAAAAGGGCTGCTCAGACTGGTGACCGCGCCCGATCCCATCTCCCGTTCCAACCTTCGAAGCGCAGCTTCAGCCAGTTCAACCGAACCAGCCTGCGGATCACCGGCCAGCTGGTATAGACGGCGGAAATCTGCTTCGACGATCATCCATTCTTCATCGACAACCTCTGAAATGGTTGCCCGGGGTGTAATCACCGTATTGGAGCGGGCAAGGCTCACAAATTCACCCGATGGCCTGAAGTAACCCAATTCGACGGTATACTGGTGGTTTGGTTGAACATTGATGTACCAGTGACCAGTGGCCGGGTTAACGGAAACATTAAAAAATCCCGGTTCAATGCCGCCGGATTCTTGTTCTTCCCATACCTTAAGGCTGAGCGGGGTTCGGTTCCATGCCCCGAACTCTTTTTCCAGATTCTCCTTGACCTCTTGACTAAAATCCCAGTACACATAGAGCCAGAAGGGATCACGAATAAGCACCGTGATTGAGGTCTCATTATATGAAGAGGGAAGGGGAAACCTTGCCTCCTCGGAACGCTGCGGCGGGTATCTATCTTGCGACAGCCCTGCCGAAAAGACGGGTTCTGGTGGTATATTTTGGGCGGCCGCCTTGGCTTGGGCTTCAGTGGTGGTTCTGGTTTGTTGGTAAATATGGTTTAGAGCCTTGATGAGTTCGTTTTTTTTCATTCTGGAGCGGTTTTTAATCTGTAATTCTCGGGCTAATGAGAGGAGCTCTTCCTTGGTTTTTTTGGCCAGTTCTTCTTGGGTCAACCCAATCCCCCTTCCGTAAAATATTAACCAATACCGTTAAAAAATTACTTCTTATAATATGACTCAATGGTTTCAGGAATATGCAAATCTTTTATAGAAGATAAATCATCTGGCAGGAAAAAGCAGTATAATCAAGAATTAGATGATGACCATTTGACGGGAGGAACAAAATGCGGTTTTTGTCCAAACTCACCATTGCACTTGTACTACTTATTACCACCATACCGCTTGCTTGGTCTGCTCCTCCTCCCTACCAGTACACCGCCGAAGACTTCCTCTATGAAACCTGGTTTAAGGTGGAAGCGGCCGATTTACTGGGAACAGGCGCCAGCCAGTTGGTAGTGTTAGGACGGGATTACATAGAAGGCCGTCTCTCCCTGCAACTGTTGTCCTGGGAAGGGGATAAGCCGACCAGCAAGTGGGAGAGCCCCAATCTTTTGGCGGAAGGACCGGCCATGGTGAGCTGCGGGCGACCCTTGCCCAGCGGTGAGCCGATGCTGATCGTCCTGACCCAGGACCACCTCTATCTCTACACCTGCCAAGATGAGAAGATTATCCTCTCTTCCCAATTTAAGCATTCCCTTTCTCCGCTGGAATTATCAGTGGCTGATCTCGATGGGGATGGCCAGGATGAATTACTTGTGGTCCGTCTCGGACAGCGGCAGCCGACCTACGATGAGCAAGTGGTCGAGGTTTACCGTCTGACCGAAGCGGGGCTGGTCAAAATCGGGAGCAGCGGTCTGCTGGGTCAGATCCGGTCTTTGACCGCGGGCGATCTGGATGGGGATAGCTGTGCGGAAGTGGTGACTGATTCGGGTTTAAGTAGTCGCGCCGGCGTGTTTACTGTTTTGGGCTGGGATGCGGATAGGCAGGAGTTGGTGACCCGCTTGCGGGTGGATAATCTCTTGCCGACGATGGCTTTTAGCATGGCCATCGCCGTCGGGGGCGATGGGCCGCTGCTTTATACGGCGGACGGATGGGGACGATTAAACCGTTTTCAGTTGGTGAACGGCCAACTCGTTCCTGTAAGTGAACATTCTTCATTCCCCAAGGGGCTGGTTGGGGTTACCGTCGGTGATCTGAATGGGGATGGGCGCGGAGAGATCATTGCGGTGGGTCATCCTAATAACCTTTATGTTGTTAGTTTAAACTAGATTTAATATTAAAAGAAAAGGTTTCCCGAACGGGGTGGTTAATAATAACAACATAATGGTGACCTTTACGTGGAGGTTTAAAGATGCAAAAACTGATCGTAGGCGTGATCGGCGGCGGAGAAGGAGCTCCTCCGGAAGTCTGTGAGCTGGCTTATAAACTTGGTGGTCTCATCGCCCAGCAAGGTTGGATCCTTTTAAATGGCGGCTGGAGCGTGGGGGTGATGGATGCGTCGGCCCGCGGTGCGAAAGAACATAACGGCTTGACAGTGGGGGTTCTACCGGACCGCCATAAAGAACTAGCCTCTGCTTACATAGATATTCCGATTGTGACCGGGATGGGTGACGGACGGAATATCATAAATGTCCTCTCCAGTGATATTGTGGTGGCTTTACCGGGGCGTTCGGGGACCATCTCTGAGCTCGCCTTAGCGTTGAAAAACGGAAAAAAAGTGATCCTCCTCAATTTCCCGTTGCCCGATCTCTTTGTCGAATACCAGAAAGCTGGGATCATGGTTTTGGTGAACAAACCGGAAGAAGTGATCGCGAAGATCAAAGAGTTGTACCCATTCGAACAGGACGAATGAAGGTCCCGTTCTACTTAGAGAATTGGTCTGTCATTCTCCGGGTGCCAAAGGCGACGGCTGTGAATGACCTGCTTAAGCCCTTCGGGGCTTGTCCCCCTCCTGGCTTTGCTCTTTATCCTACAGGAGAGTTGGTCGACTCACTTCGCTTAGATTTAAAGCACTTTGTAAAATTAATGTAGCTGTGTAAGCAACGACCTAAGATTTTAGAATTACAAAAGATGATTTAAAAAGCGGAACGCCCGCCTTAATTAAGGCTGGGCGTTCTGTTTTTTCGCTTCTTCGATCAAGGCTCGGATTTCTTGGAGTTTTTCCTCTGTTGCTTGGTGTTTCTCCTCGACTTCCTGGAGTTTCCGTTCTAACTCTGCCCAAAAGAGCTCATTGGCGGGCGGGAGGGCTCCCTCTGTTTCCGGGCTGGGCGTTGTCGTTTCGGGAGTTATTTCTGCTTCCGCGGACGGAGTTGGTTCCGGGATGACGGGAGCGTCTCCTTTTTCCCCTTTGAGCCGACGCAGGGCGGCCTCGATATTGTCGGCGATCACTACTTGGTCCTGCCAGACGAGGACGATCTTTTTAAACTCCGGCATCTGACCCTGGTTCGATTGGATGTAGAAGGGTTCGGCGTAGAGAATGGAACCGCCGATCGGAATCACCAGCAGGTTGCCGCGGATCAATTGGGACTGGCTTTGACTCCAAAGCGTAATCAGTTCGGTGATCTCCGGGTGTTGGCCGATCCGCGTTTCGATCTGCATCGGACCAAAGATGTTGGTCCCTTTCGGGAGTTGGTACAGGATGAGTTGACCGTAGTTGGGTGGGTCGCAACGGGCGACCAACCAGGCGATCATATTTTGTTTATCCCGGGGGGTGAAGGGACGCATCAAGAGAAATTCTTCCTGCTCTTCCCCAGGTAAAACCAGGGTGACATAGTAGGGTTCGAGGGTTTCTTCCCGCCGGGCGTAGATCTGGGTCGGTATACTCCAAAAATCCTCTTTTTCATAAAAGGCTTTCGCGTCGGTCAGGTGGAAGCTGAGCAGCATGTCTTGCTGCACAGTAAAGAGCGCTTCCGGATACCTGATATGCTGCTGTAAAGAAGTGGGCATTGCGGAAAAGCCCTTGAACATCTGGGGAAAGACCTTCTGCCAGGTTTGAATGATCGGGTCGGCAGGATCAATCACATAAAAATCGACGGTGCCGTGGTAGGCGTCGACCACCACCTTTACCGAGTTGCGAATATAGTTAAACCCGTTGGCGTGTTTGGCGGCGTAGGGAAGGTGGCGGGAGACCGTATAGGCGTCCATCATCCAAAACAGCCGGTTTTCGGCGACGACGAGATACGGGTCGGTATCTAGAATCAGGAACGGGGCCAGTTTTGCCACCCGCTCCTTAATGTTGCGGTACAAAAGGATTTTACTCTCATCCTGGATATATCCGGAGAGAACGAGGTTGCGGTCACCAAGCTCCACCGCCATCAGGAGCCGGGATAACCAGCGCCGGAGGGCGATCCCGTCTCGCCCTTGGTAAGTGGTGGTTATATTCTCGCCGCCGGTGGCCGGATAGTCAAACTCCTTCTCGCGTGTCCGGACGATCGCGTAGGAGTCCTGGCCTTCCCCAAAGTAGATCTGGGGACGGGTCAGTTCCAGGGCGGGGAGGGTCCGGTCCACGACTGGGGGAAGATCCTTCACCAAAAAGAGGGGTTGCCCCACGTTGTTGGCCTGGTTGACGGCGTTCATCGCTAAACCGTAACCGTGGGTATAAACCAGGTGCCGGTTCAACCAGTTCTGGTCGATTTTCGTTGGGTCAAGTTCCCGGGCGGCGATCATGACCTGTTTCTGACCCTGGGGCGTTTGATAACGGTCCAGGTCGATATCGTGAAATGTATAGTAGGAACGGAACGACTGTAGTTGGTTATAGGCGGGCTGAAGGGGCCGCCAATCCCAGATCCGTAAATTGGCCAGTGAAGGGTGGCTCGGATCAAGAACCACCGGGTCTACTTGCGGATCCAATGTATAAGGCTGCTCTTCAATCCGGTCCAGGCCAAAGCCGAACCGCGTAAACTGGATATGGTGTTCTAAATAGGGCTCTTCCATAATAAACTGGTTGGGTTTGACGATTACCGTTTCGACCAGTGGGGGAAGGACCAGCGTAAAAAGGAGTAAGGAGCATAACCACAACCCGAGACTGCCGATGAGCAAACGCCGGGGCTTTTCTTTGAAAAGCGTCCACAGGAGGAACAGGGCGGTCAGGACCGCGATCAGCACCATGAGGTTGTATCCGAGGATCCGGATATGGTGGGTGGTATAGTCCACGCCAGTCAAGAGGGCTTTTTCCTCGAAAAGCAAACCACACCGGCTGAGGAAATAATCGGCCGCCTTGAGGAGGAAGAAGAGGACGCCGAGGAGCGTCAGATGAATACGGGCGCGGGGCCAAAACTGGAACTTTTTATCCTGGTACCAATAGGCTTGGGCGATTACGTAAAATAGCGTAACGCCGAGTAACGTCAGGATGGTTAAACCCAGGAAGGTGACGATCAGACGCTGATAAAAAGGATAGGCAAAGAAATAGAAACCGAGATCCAGTTGGAAGATGGGGTCGGTGACCCCAAAGTCAGTACGGTGCAAGTACTGTTGGACCACGGTCCAGTCGGGTGCTGCCCCGGGCAGCAAAAAGAAGGTTAAGACCAGCGCGGTGAGGGTGCTTAAGAAGAGATGTTGCTGCGAGGAAAACTTCACCTCGGTCTGCAGTTCTAAAAAGGCTTTCTTCGTCTGCCGGAGATTCAGCAAGAGAAACCCAAAACAGAAAACTCCCAACCCAAAGCGGATACCCAGCTTGGTTAGGAGCGGAACCCAAAACTGCGACAAAGCGCCGAGGCTCCGGAACCACAACCAGGTAACGAGTTGGTGGGAGAAGAAAAAGAAGAGCGCAACTCCAGCCAAAAGGAGCAGGACAAGGAGGGCGGTCGTTTTTTTCTTCATGAGTTCACCTCCAGTTAAACTTGGTTACAAGCCAACATTTCTCCCCAGATTATCCTAATCCTGCCCTCATAATGATTTTACGGGAATTTTAGAAGGTATTTATCGCGGATTGTCTAAGTCATGCGGTGGAGGAATCTTCAAAAGCCTCCATTATTAGCAGGGTTCACCAAAAAGCAACGGAAGGGATCCCTGGCTAATTAACGAATAACGCAATTTATACCCCTTTTAGCTTTGTTTTAAGGAAATCGGAATTATATTTGGAGGTGGGTCGCTATGGCGGCTGCTATTAACTGGAGAAAGTCTAATCGTGAAGAGAACCTACTTGAACTACCGCTCCTCCCCCTCCGGGGAGTTATTGTCTTCCCCTACTTGATTATTCATTTGGATGTCGGCCGGGAAAAATCGGTCAGTGCTTTAGAAGAAGCAATGGTCAATAACCGTCTCATTGTGCTTGCTGCCCAACATCAGGCCAAGACCGATGATCCGGAACCGAAGGATATATACAAATTAGGGACCTTGGCGGAAGTGAAGCAGTTATTGAAATTACCCGACGGCACCCTTCGGGTTTTGGTGGAGGGGCTCAGTCGTGTGCAGGTGAAAGACTACCTGCAAAAGGACCCCCATTACCGGGTGGCGGTGGCGAAAGTAGAGGAGGACGTGGTGAAAAATCCGGAACTGGAAGCTTTAATGCGGACGACGTGCTTCCAGTTTGAGCAGTACATTAAGAATAGTAAACGGATCCAACCGGAGGTTTTGGCTTCGGTCTCCAACATTGAAGAGCCGGGTCGGCTGGCCGATGTGATTGCTTCCCATCTGAACCTGAAGGTTGAGGATAAACAAGCTTTGTTGGAAGCGATCTCCCCCCGCGAACGCCTGGAGAAACTCTACGGGATTTTGGTCAATGAGTTGGAGATCATTGAGATGGAGCGCAAGATCCACCTGCGGGTCCGGAAGCAGATGGAAAAGACACAAAAAGAGTACTATCTACGGGAACAGATGAAGGCGATCCAAAAAGAGTTAGGCGAGAAGGACGAGCGGATGGCTGAAGCTGATGAGTTACGAGCCCGGGTTGAAGAGCAGGAGCTACCGGAAGAAGTGCGGGAGCGGGCCTTAAAGGAGATCGACCGCTTGGAGAAGATGCCACCGATGGTCGCCGAAGCGGCGGTGGTCCGGAATTACCTCGATTGGTTACTGTCGCTGCCTTGGAACATCTATACCGAGGACCATCTTGATCTGGAGCGGGCGGAGCAGATCCTTAATGAGGACCATTATGGTCTGGATAAAGTGAAAGAACGGATCTTGGAATTTCTGGCCGTCCGGAAATTGACCCAGAATTTAAAGGGGCCCATCCTTTGTCTGGTTGGTCCGCCGGGGGTCGGCAAGACTTCGCTGGCCCGTTCGGTGGCGCGGGCGATGGACCGGAAGTTTATCCGTTTCTCCCTGGGCGGCGTCCGGGATGAAGCCGAGATTCGCGGCCACCGCCGCACTTACGTTGGGGCAATGCCGGGCAAGATTATCCAGTGCATGCGGCAGGTTGCTTCGAAAAACCCCGTGTTACTTCTGGATGAGATCGATAAGATGTCCATGGATTTCCGGGGTGATCCGTCGGCTGCTCTGCTGGAAGTGCTGGATCCGGAACAGAATAATGCCTTTGGCGATCATTATCTGGAGGTTCCTTTCGATCTCTCTCAGGTCTTTTTCATTACAACTGCGAATACAACGTATAACATTCCCCGGCCCCTATTGGACCGGATGGAGATCATCCAGATTGCCGGGTATACGGAAGACGAGAAAATGGAGATTGCCAAAAACCACCTGATACCTAAGCAGCTAAAGGAGCATGGGCTCGACAAGGAACAGTTGGTCTTGACAGATGCAGCCTTGACTGAAGTGATCCGTTCCTATACCCGTGAATCGGGGGTTAGAAACCTGGAACGGGAGTTGGCTGCGGTCTGCCGGAAGACCGCCCGCCAGTTGGTGAGCAACCAAGTGTCGAGGGTGCGGGTTGGCAAACAAAACCTCCATAAATACTTGGGTATTCCCAAGTTCCGTTATGGTTTGAAAGAGGAAGACGACCGCATTGGTGTGGCGACCGGTTTGGCCTGGACCGAAGTGGGTGGGGATATCCTGACGATCGAAGTTTCGGCCGTCAAGGGCAAAGGAGAGTTGCTTTTAACCGGAAAACTTGGCGAAGTGATGCGTGAATCGGCCCAAGCTGCCGTCAGTTATATCCGGTCCCGGGCCGGAGCTTTTGGCATTGATGAGAATTTCTACGAAAATACCGACCTGCATATCCATGTTCCGGAAGGTGCGATCCCGAAAGATGGTCCTTCCGCTGGGATTACGATGGCAACCGCGGTGGTATCGGCCCTATCCGGCGTGCCGGTCCGGAGTGACGTGGCCATGACCGGGGAGATTACCTTGCGGGGCCGGGTCTTGCCGATCGGCGGCTTGAAGGAAAAGGTCCTGGCGGCCCACCGGGCGGGGATCAGTACGGTCATAATTCCGCGGGAAAATCAGAAAGATATGGAAGAGATCCCGGTGCCGGTCGCCCGGAAGCTCCGCTTCGTCCTGGTGGAAGAGATGGATGCGGTGCTGAAGGAGGCGCTTGCGGATGCGGCGGCCGAAGAAGGCGTTGGGTAAAGAAGACAACAATTGCAAGGAGGCGATCCGGTGAACGAGCGGACTTACCGGGTTTTGGAGTTTGAAAAGATTCTGACCCGGTTGTCGACCTATGCCAGTAGTGCATTGGGGAAAGAATTGGCACTGAAGCTTCGGCCTTCGTGCCAGCCGGATGAGATAAAAACATGGCAGGCGGAGACGACGGAAGCCCGCCTTTTATCCCAAAGCGGGGAAAAGGTACCCCTGGGGGGGATCCATGATCTGCGAGCAGCGCTAAGGAAAGCTAGTTTGGGAGGCGTTTTATCGCCGGAAGAACTGGCGGCGGTGGGTGATACTTGTCGCGCCACCCGTTTATTAAAGGCCTTTTTTAGCTGAGAAAAAGCTGAGCTGGCCCCCACTTTAGCCGCGTTGGCGGTGGGTTTGACGGCCTTTCCCGATCTGGAAAGGGAGATTGAGCAAGCGATCGAGCCAGAAGAAGGGCGGGTGAAGGATAATGCGAGTCCACTGCTTTCGCGGCTTCGTGCCCAGATCCGTACTTTTCAGAACCGGGTCCGGGATAAGCTGGATGCACTGGTCCACGGGAGTGAAACCCGAAAATACCTGCAAGAGGCCTTAGTGACCGTCCGGAACGGTCGTTATGTCATCCCGGTTAAGCAGGAATACCGCCAGGCGATACCGGGGATTGTGCATGACCAGTCCGCCAGCGGGGCCACTTTATTTGTTGAGCCCATGGTCATTGTGGAGATTAATAACCAGTTACGCCAGGTGGAGGCGGAGGAAGAGAAGGAAGTGGCCCGCATCTTAGCGGTCCTTAGCGCACTGGTGGGTGAGGTGGCAGCCCCGGCTCTGGTGAATTTAGAGATCTTGGCCCGCTTGGATCTGGCGTTTGCGAAAGCCCGGTATAGCCAAATCCTGGGTGGAACTGAGCCGGTGATTAACGATGAAAGGTATATCCGGCTTCTGGGGGCTCGGCACCCCTTGTTGGAAGGGAATGTGGTTCCGATCGATCTGGAACTGGGCCGTAGCTTTCACACGCTGGTCATTACCGGACCAAATACTGGCGGGAAGACGGTTAGCCTGAAGACGGCTGGGTTACTTACCTTGATGGCCCAGTCTGGGTTGCACCTACCCGCGTCATCCGGATCAGAAGTGGGGGTCTTTACCGGAATCTATTGTGATATCGGGGATGAACAAAGCATTGAGCAGAGCCTCAGTACCTTTTCGTCCCATATGACCAATATTATTGCGATTTTACAAGAAGCCAACAGCGACACCTGCCTTGTCCTACTAGACGAACTCGGGGCTGGTACCGACCCGGCTGAAGGGGCCACCTTGGCTATTGCCCTGCTTCAGGAGTTCCACCAACGGGGGGTCAGGACGATCGCGACCACCCACTACGGGGACTTAAAGGTTTTTGCTTATAATACACCGGGGGTACAGAATGCTTCGGTCGAATTCGATCCGCAGACCTTGGCCCCCACCTACCGTCTGCTCATCGGTCTTCCCGGTCGTAGTAACGCTTTTGCCGTCGCTTCCCGTTTGGGACTGGATCCGGCAATAATTGAGCGGGCGCGCCAGTTGCTCTCCCCCGGGGAACGGCGGGTGGAAGACCTGATTGGCGAGATCATGAAAGAACGGCAATTATTAGAACAGGAACGACATGATGCTTCTGCTTTACGGCTGCGGGTCCAACGAGATGAACAGGAATTACGGGCCGAGCTTGCGAAACTGAAGGCAAAAAGGGAAGAACTCTTAAAAGAAGCGCGCGCCGAAGCCCGTTCCCTGGTGCGTGAGACGCGGCGGGAGATGGAGAACCTCCTCCGCAGTTTACAGGAGACAGCCGACCAGAGCGCGCGTAGTCGGATCGCGAACCAAGCCCGGGCAGCGATGCAAGAACGACTGGCGGAACTAGAGGAGCCTTTACTTCCTGGTGATGGGGAGTATCAGGGTGAACTAGAAGTGGGAATGCGCGTTCGGGTCGCGGGGTTAGGCCAGGAAGGTGAGATTGTTGATCTCAATGCGGATCAGGCACTTGTCCAGTCCGGCTCGATCCGGATCTGGGTGGAACGGGGTAAACTCACACCCCTGGCTGAACAGAAGAAAAAACCGGCACCGGGCGGAATCAAGATGGGGGCGCTCGGTCAGGAAAAGGCTAAAACGATCTCGCCCGAACTTGACCTACGGGGGCTGACCGTGGAGGAAGCGTTACACGTTACCGACAAATACCTTGATGAAGCCTTGCTGGCCGGGTTGCCCTGGGTCCGTCTGATTCACGGTAAAGGCACCGGCACCCTCCGTGCGGCCATTGCCGATTATGTCAAGAAACACCCCCGCGTTAGTAAACACCGCTGGGGGGAAAGTAACGAAGGCGGGATGGGGGTAACCGTTGTGGAACTGCAGCGGTAGATTAAACCTAGCGGACGCGAGCCGATGTTAAAAGATTAAATCCTTATAAACAGGGAGTGCGTACTATACGTACTCCCTGTTTAGGTTAAAAAGGAGAGTAAATAAATTTATCTTGACAAGGGGATATGTTGTGTTACTTTTTACCTTCAATCCTACTTTCCCTTGGTTATAGTTGGTAAGACTCGCTCCACGAGGGAATTACATAAATGGCTGTCTGCGTAAGTGTAGGCAGCCATTTTTTTAGTTCAAATTGGACTGTTTAAGGCTCAACTGCTTTACGTGCGCTCAAGAAGAAAAGGAAGAAAGGAAAACGTGGGAATATGTAGAATTAAATTGTAAGAAGGTTTTGGTGAGTTTTATTTCGGGGTAAAATTTTATCCTCTCGCCTTCGGTCAAGGGCTACCGGATTGTGGTGGGACCCTAGTGAAGTTATAGGAACACGGCATCGCAGAAGATAAGGAAGTGGCTATGGAACAAAAAAGGCGTTGGAGGAAGGAACGATTGAGTAAAGTAGTTGTTCTGTATCAAAGCAAGTATGGAGCGACTCAAAAATATGCCCAATGGTTGGCGGCAGAGTTGGCGTGTGACCTGGTGGAAACGAAGAAAGCTAACATTGATCAGATTGCCACCTATGACGTGATAATTTTGGGCGGGGGGGTCTATGCGTCCGGAATTCGCGGCTTTTCTTTCTTGAAAAGACATTTCTCAAGGCTTAAGAAGAAGAAACTAGCCGTCTTTGCCGTCGGTGCCTTCCCTTATGATGAAAAGATGATCGACGCCTTTCGGGCCCAGAAATTTAAAGGCGAATTGGTAAACATCCCCCTTTACTACTTCCGCGGAGCCTGGAATGAGGATAAAATGACCGGGCTGGACCGGAGGTTGTGTGGGATGTTAAAGAAGATGGTCGCCAAAAAGGATCCGACCACCTACGAACCGTGGGAGGCGGTACTGATGGAAGTGGACGGTAACTGTGACTGGACGGAGAAAGAAGCCCTTAAACCGTTGATCGACTGAGTGCGGCCAGAAAAAGATCAATTCTCAGACAGAAAGGCAGCATTTATCTTTTTTATAAATGGGACATGCAATTTTAATCTAGAGGAACGGGTTGTTAGATTGTGTCCAGTCTAGTTCGCAATTTTCCATCGGAACCCCATCAGATTAAGCTGCTTTACGCCTGGTGATGATTTGCTGAATGATATCTTTTTTAATATAGCATCTAGAAGTTTCCCAGTCCTCCG
>DUQQ01000024.1 GCA_012837705.1 Hydrogenispora sp. | reverse complement strand
AGCCAGTCCATAACCGGCCATTGCCGATAAGAGGACGGTCGTCACACTAACGGAGGTGGCGACGACAAGTGAATTGAAGATATTCCGGATATATAAGAAGGAACCATCGGCCCCGCGCAAACCAAACCAGTAGTTTTGCCACCGAAAAGTCTTGCTGATCCAGGGGTAGGGTAATTTCATAATCTCGGTGGCGGGCATAATTGAGGCCGTGAACATAAAAACCAGCGGGATGAGGATGAAGATGGCGAAAACGACGAGGAAAATATTGATTAAATAATCCCCAATCCCCTGGGAAGTGGTCTTGTGCTTCCTCATAAAAAACCCTCCTTGTGCTGTAGTGCTTTTGTCAGTGTGGTCTTTTGGCTTACATATAGGAGATCTCATTTTCCCGGGATGCTTTGAACTGTAACCAACTGAGCACGAGCATGATTAAGAAGAGAATCACACTCATGGCGCTCGCGCGGTCGATCCGGAAGTCACGGATCGCCGTGTTGTAAATGTTTAAGGTGATTACATTAATCGGTTTGGTTGGCGCTCCCGAAGAGGTAAAAAGATATTGGGTACTAAAGGTTTTTAGGCATTGCAGCATCGCCATTACCGAGACCAAAAGCGTGGTTGGTTTGATCAAGGGAAAAACAATCAACCAGAAGTTTTGCCACTTGTTGGCGCCGTCAATCTCGGCGGCCTCATGGATACTCTTGGGAATATTGCCCATTCCGGCCACAAAAATGATCGTAAAATACCCTACGTACTTCCAGAAATAAACAATAATGGTGGACAGCCGTAACATCACGGGAGTAGCCAGCCATTTATGGTCGATGCCTGGTGTTCCGCTGATTAAGTTGACAAACTGGTTAGCCAAGCCCCGCGGATCAAAGATCAGGAACCAGATCAAGGCGGCGACCACTGAAGATAACAAGGCTGGCGAATAGAAGACCATCTGTAAAAGTGTCTGGCAGCGTTTTCTGGAAATGATGAAAGCCCCCAGTGCCAAACTGACCACCACCAGCAGCAGGAAAGTGGCAAGGGTAAAAATACCGGTGCTTTTCAGGGAATTCCAAAAGTCTGGTGATTTAAACAGATAGACATAATTCCGAAACCCGACAAATTCCGGTGGTTTTAAAGAGAGCAGATTATATCTGGTCAAACTCATGTAAAACGAGTTCAAGATGGGATAAAAACTGAAAACGATGAAAAAGAGCAAGGCTGGAGTAACAAAGAACCATCCCCACCTGGCTCTTTTCTCTTCCATACTCCTTTTTTTCCGTTTTTTCGGGTCTAAAGAGAGGAGGCTTTTATCCCAGACAATTTGTTCTTTCATCTTTATTCCTCCTTAAAAGTGTTCCTGGTCAGTTGCGGTTAAGAACCGGATTTTGTCCACTTTTCTGTAAGGAACGACCGCTTCCATTGGCGGAATTGTCCCTTCAAAAAAGGAGTCCGGGCCTTTCGGCCCAGACTGTTTCGGTGCTTGGTGCTATTCTTCGTCCAGGACGTCTTGAATCTTTCTTTTGAGTGTGGCCAAGGCCTCCTCGCTATTTACGTTGGAAAGCATCACGTCTTCAATGGCTTCTTTAATGTACCGTTCAAACTGGTAACCATTCTCATGAAGGAAAACAGGTTTTGCCCGGGCCATATCAGCCATGAAGATATCGGTGTAAGGTAGGCTCTTGAAGAGTTCTGATTCGATTAAATCTTTACGCGGTTGGATGATGTTTACTTCGGTCAGGTACTCTAAGGGATGATCGAGCATGTACTTGATAAACTGCCACGCGATTTTCTGCTTGGATTTGGGAATTGAAGAATTGACCATCAGATAATGACCGTAGTAGGCACAAGCGACGTCTTGTACGGCATCCTTAAAGACCGGGAAGGGTACGACCATCCAATCGCCGCTTTCAAAGAATTCGGGATTGTCAATTTTCATGCGGCCTTCTTGGTAAAAACCACTCAGGCACATGGCAATATCATTATTGTCGTAGTCAAAGATCTTTCTGGCATTGACGTAAGTTGGACTCCCGAGGTTGCGGCCGTGGGGGCCCCATTCCTTCATGAAATTCAAGGCCTTAATCCAAGCTTCATCATTAACGATTGCACTTTTCCCATCGGCGCTGAGCAGGTCACCACCCAGTTGTTGGACCATGGGCAGGAAGGAAACAAGATAATAAGGATAGCGGAAATCAAACCCCCGGCGTGTGATAATATCGCCGTTTCTGATGACCAGCTTTTCAGAGATATCCGCCATTTCCTCCCAGGTTCTTGGATAATCCTTCTCCGGATCTAAGCCGGCACTACGGAAAACTCTTTTGTTAATAAAGACACACCAGTTTGTAAGCTCCAGGGGTAGCCCGTAGATTTTACCCTTCATGGTGACCGGGTCAAAAGTATTGGGGGCGTAATCCGCCTTCAACTCTTCGACATTTCTGTAACCCAAAGCCCGGTGGTCAACGGGGGCAACGCGCTGGTTGACAATATACCCGTATTCCTGCTCAATCGGAAGGTTAAAGATATCCGGGCCACTTCTGGCTGCAAAAGCGGTCAGGACCAGATCCCCCATCTTGCTTGCTTCGTTTACGACCCTTTTGATCTCCACATTAGGATGCATCTTGGTGAATTCGGCAATGTAGCGCTCTTCGATCCTGGTGCGGTTATCATCGGTGTGGGTCCAGTAGGTAATAACTGTTTTTTTGGCCGAAAAAGCAGTTACAGAAAGGATGAAGAGTGAAATGATTAAAACCCAAAACAAACCTTTTTTCATTTTTTCAACCTCCTTTTCTTTAGAGCATTAACACTCCTTAACCATATTGTAACAAGGGATAGTCATGAAACTGTATCGCAAAAGCAACAATAATGTAACAATTGCCTAATACTGCATTATGCTTGCTGGGCCGAAGAAGGTCATTAAAAAAACGGATTGGTGCATGCCCGTTCCAGTTAACAAACGGACTTTTAGGGACGGAACATATCAGTTTAAAAACAGTAGCGGAAGGAGAGGGGGTTATCATGGGGAATGTTCAATTTAGTTATGGATTAACGTTTTAAAGCAACGCAGAACAGAATGAAAATCAGAGGTGGTGAAGGAATGAGAAGGCGTAGTTGGGTTGTGCTCCCATGTTTACTGCTGGCGCTGCTTATTGGCGGTGTTATCGGGATAACAGGTGCGGAAGTTCCGGTCTATAAGGATGCGTCAGCCCCCGTTGCTT
>DUQQ01000098.1 GCA_012837705.1 Hydrogenispora sp. | reverse complement strand
GTGACTAATTTATTGTGGAAGTGGAAGATTTAGATCGGCTCTTGGATAAGAAAACCATTGCCCAGATTAGAGAGCAGGTGGATTTCATAGTTAAAAGAACGGAGGATTCATATGAAAATAGCAGTCCCGGTTGAAGAGAAAAGTTTGGCCGCGAACGTCTGTCCATCTTTTGGTCGTACGCCCTATTTTCTTATTTATGACACGGAAACAAAAGAAAGCAGCTTTCTGGAGAATGGCGCGGCGGCCAGTACAGGTGGGGCGGGAATAAAAGCGGCCCAAACAATCGTCGATCAAAACGTGAGTGTCTTGTTGACCCCTAGGTGTGGAGAAAATGCGGCCGCCGTGCTTAAGGCGGCTGAGATCGAGCTGTATAAAACGACCTCTCCTTCGGTCAAGGATAATATTAAGGCGTTTATCGCGGGAAAATTACTTTTGCTTGATGAGATTCATGCCGGATTTCACGGGCGCGGGGGCCGATAATATGCGCCTCGCTGTGCTCAGCGGTAAGGGCGGGACAGGAAAAACACTGCTTGCGGTGAATTTGGCTGCAATCGCCAAAAACACCACCTATATCGATTGCGATGTGGAAGAACCCAATGGACATCTCTTCTTTAAACCGCAAGATGTCCAGGAGCAAGCAGTAACGGTAAAAATTCCGCAGGTGGACAAGGAGCGCTGCAATGGTTGCCGCAAGTGCGTGGAGTTTTGCAATTTTAATGCTCTTGCCTATCCAAAAGAGAAACTGATTGTTTTTGAAGAGATCTGCCACTCCTGCGGTGGCTGCATACTAGTCTGCCCCGAAAAGGTCTTAACTGAGAAAGAAAAGATCATTGGCCAAGTGCAAAAAGGGACTTCAGAGCAAGTAACAGTCTACACAGGGATATTGAACCCCGGTGAACCTTCAGGAGTCCCCATCATCAAAAGGTTGTTTGCGCTGAATAAACCGAAAACCGACCAAAAAACGATTATAGACTGTCCCCCCGGAAGTTCCTGTATCGTAATGGAAAGCATTAAAGATGCAGATTATTGTATATTGGTAGCCGAGCCGACCTTGTTTGGTGTGCATAACCTCAATATGGTCTACGAACTGGTCAAGTTATTTGAGAAGCCTTTCGGGGTGGTACTCAACAAATGTTTGGAAGAAGAAAATCCGGCGGAGAAATTTTGCGAGGACAAAGACATTACGATTTTAGGCCGGATTCCCTTCGATCATGAACTTGGAATCCTGAATTCCAACGCCGAAGTTGCGGTCCGGTCCAGCGCAAAGTATCGAGCCATATTTTCGGCACTGCTCGAAGCAGTGGAAAAAGAGGTGTCCCATGAAACAACTGCTCATTCTTAGCGGTAAAGGCGGTACGGGGAAAACCACCATCGCCAGCGCCTTTATTAAGCTGGCAAAGGCCAAGGCCTATGCCGACTGTGATGTCGACGCCCCTAATTTGCACCTAATAACCGGGTGGAACACCGAACCCCAAAAAACAGACTATTATGGGTTGCCAGTTGCTGAGAACGATCGGGAATTGTGCATTGCCTGCGACCAGTGCCGGCAAAACTGTCGCTTCGAGGCCATCCTGGTTGAAGAGGAATATAAAGTGGACCCCTTTGCCTGTGAGGGCTGTGGCGTTTGCGCGTATGTTTGCCCGGTGGAAGCGGTCACAATGGTCCCGGCTGTGGCCGGCGATTTAATGCTCTATACCGACGGAGAAAACGTCTTTTCTACCGCACAGCTCAAAATGGGCAGCGGGACATCAGGCTTACTGGTTACCGAGGTGAAAAAGCAGATGAGGGCGGCGACCGTCGATTCCAAGCTGGCCATCATCGATGGGTCTCCCGGTATCGGCTGCCCGGTCATTGCCTCCCTCAGTGGTGTGGACATGGTTTTGGTTGTAGCTGAACCTTCTGTATCCGGAATCAGCGATCTGGAACGCATCATAAATACAGCGGCAAAATTCGGCATCAGGACAGCGGTGTGTATTAACAAGTTTGACACCAACATGGAAAAAACAGAAGCGATCGAACGGTTTTGTCAAGACCACGGCCTGCCCTGCATTGGCAGGATTCCATTTGACCCGGAAGCAGTGACGGCGATCAATAACGGTCAAACCATTGTCGATCTCCACTGTGCATCAGGGAAGGCAGCACAAGAAGTATACGCAAAGACAATGGAACTGTTGTTTGCAGAAGAGGTCGGGTAAAAGGTGATTATAAAAACAGGGGACAGGAGCAAGTATTATACCGGTCATTGAACCGGCACAGAAGCCTATGAAAGGCTGAAATCCCTGATGGGTGAGGTTATTGATTAACTGTCAACGGGCAGTTAAATTGTAATCTAAGACAAAGGAGCTAAGATGATGAGCGAAAATTGCAACCAAAGCTGCAGCAGTTGCGCGGAGGACTGCGCTGAGCGAAAAGAAGAAAGAACCGACTTCTCCGCAAAACCGCACGAATTAAGCAGTATTAAAAGGGTCATTGGTATTGTTAGCGGAAAAGGCGGAGTTGGCAAGTCGTTGGTCACCTCCATGCTGGCGGTGGCTATGAAGAGAAGGGGTTATCATACCGCGATTTTGGATGCGGATGTTACCGGACCCTCTATCCCGAAGGCCTTTGGGCTCAAAGAGAAAGCCACAGGTTCTGAATTCGGTCTCTTTCCAGTGAAAACTAAGACCGGCATTGACATTATGTCCATTAATTTGCTTTTGGAAAACGAAACCGATCCCGTTGTTTGGAGAGGCCCTATAATTGCCGGTACAGTTAAACAGTTCTGGACTGATGTGATCTGGAGCGGTGTGGATTTTATGTTCATTGATATGCCCCCCGGCACCGGTGATGTTCCCCTCACGGTATTTCAGTCCATACCTGTTGATGGGCTTATCATTGTAACCTCGCCCCAAGAGCTGGTCTCCATGATTGTCGCGAAAGCAGTCAAGATGGCCGAAATCATGAATATTCCCATCATTGGTCTGGTTGAAAACATGTCTTATTTCCGGTGCCCGGATAACGGTAAAGACTACCAGATTTTCGGCGATAGTCATATTGATGAGATCGCCGCTCAACATAACCTGGAAGTACTGGCCAAATTGCCGATTGAACCGAAAATCTCTGCCGCATGTGACGGGGGCAGGATTGAATTCTTAGACGGTGATTGGCTCGACCCAGTGGCCAAAATTCTGGAAGAAAGAATGGAGAAAGTTAATTGAGCTTTGATGCGAAGAAATATTAAAAAAATAATGGGGGAGTAGAAAATGCTTAAAATTGCGGTGGCAAGTGAAGATGACATGGTAGCGGCGCATTTTGGACATTGCGCTAACTTCAATATTTTTGAAGTGGAAAACAATCAGATCGTGAAAAGTGAGTCCATACCAAACCCGGGGCATCGGCCCGGTTTCCTACCCAACTACCTGAATGATCTGGGCGTCAATGTGGTAATCTCCGGCGGTATGGGCGGCGGGGCGATTGATCTCTTCGATGAAAAAGGGATCGAAGTTATTGTCGGCGCCAGTGGTAAGGCTAAAGCAGCGGTGGAAGCGTACCTACAAGGGTCTTTAAAATCCACCGGTTCGGTTTGTCATGAACATCAACACCATGAGGAATGTGGGGGCTAGGATTGCACTGTATTCGTGTGGTGATTAGTAGTGCCTGTATTATCTCAGTAATACAGGCACTGTTTATTAAGACTAGCGCCTATCTTATTAGAACGGAGAAGCTAAATGTAATAAAAACCTAAGAATGCGGGTTGTTGGCTTCGCGATGAGGCTTTGATTAAAAAGGGCCCGTTATTGGAAATGCTATGGCAGGGTTGAAGGGTATTTGCTTTTATGAACAGCGCTGATCCTATCCCATCCCCAGATTACTAGCAAGCCAAAGAGGTTTATGATGAGACTAGGTGCAGATGGCATTAATCTTTGGTATCGGCAAATTATAGGAGATTACCAACCATCCGATTATTTATTATCGATAATCGCTTACCATTCAGCTCCAGTTTTAGAAGGGGAGAAACCTTCTGTCTTATTAAACTTTAGCAATAAGGGAACCCGAAAGCTGAGCGATGCATGGGTAAAAAAACGGGAACAGCTTCCCACTGCGAGGAACTTTCGTTATTTTGAATTAATGCGTGCTCCGGAACGGACAGTGGTCCTTTTTTATCAGCCGAGCCTGCTGCAAGAAGTTATACGGGAGGAGTCTGCCGCGCATTTTTTAAGGTCCTGTGGTTACCGAAAAGAACTAACTTTGGAGACGGCCTTATCTGATTTGCAAACCAAATATCAAGTGGGTTGTCCCCACGAAATCGGGATCTTTCTCGGTATTCCTTTACCGGACGTATTAGGTTTTATTCGTAACCGCGGAAAAAAGGCGTTAGTAAGCGGTTGTTGGAAAGTGTATCATGACCCGGCTTCGAAATTAGCTTTATTCTCCCGTTATCAGGAAGCAAAAGGTTGTTTTGTAAAATATATAATGGCTGGTAATGGACCGGAAGACTATCTATTGCACAAAATGGCAGTGATCTGATTCGCCTTTGGTATTAAGAGCTTTTGATCTTTGATAAAATGGGAGTTCGGTTGCTTGCGGAGAAGACTGTTGAAGAGGATGAATTAGTTGATCTTAATAATGAACAACAAGGATTTATCCTAAGAAGGGCGAATGAACTTAAGAGCAAGTATCCAGAAAAAGCCAGTTTGATTGCTGGTTATCTCCAGAGCCAACGGGCAGAGTGCGATCTACTGGAGAATGATATCATAGGAGTGACCATGCTGATCCAGAAAGTGGAGTGAAGTTTGTCTGAGCAACGATTCCAATAAGTTTAATTACTCATCTGTCGGAGCAGCTCCTCGCCGAGGGGCTGAACATCCGTTGTCGCCAGGCTGGACAGGATAAAAAGACCTTTACGTTCGTTTTCGATCAAGCCAAGATAACTGTTGAAGCCCCCTGTTTGGCCATTGTGCCAGATCACGCGGTGATTAGGCACGACATTATCCTGTAAGAGCCAGGCCAGGCCAATCGCAAGGTGGTCGTTGATGGAGAAGAGCGGTTGTTGGGATAATATGGAGAATGGAAGTTCCTGCTCGATCAGGCCAGTTAAAAATTTCAATAGGTCTTCTCCTGACGAGCGGATGCCGCCACAGCCGGCCATGGCATCATGCATATCCCAATATTGACTCTGCCGCCCGATATTTAGCCTTCCTAATCGAATAAAGGAATGATGCCCGGAGGCCATCTGTTTTTTCTTAATTTTATCGGCCTGGACCAAGGTGTTGTCCATTCCTAGCCGGTTTGTAATCGTCTGACGCATAGTATCTTCATAGGTCATCCCGTAATGGTGGGCGATAACGAGCCCCAGTAAGCCAAAACCATAATTGGAATAGCGAAAAGCCCGTTCCGTAGCGGGTGTTTTTTGAACATTGGCCAAATAATCAAGCATCACCTGTTCGGAAATGGTTTTGTAGGGGTTTCCTCTGGTGAACCCTAAAGTAGATAGGTTGATTAGCGTGGGTAAAGTCAATGGAATACTGGGCAGTCCCGAGGTATGGGTCGCCAGTCTTTCCAGCGTGATCTCCGGGTCAAGCAAAACATTTTTTTCAGTTCGGTTTTCTAGTAATGCTGCTACCGGCATTTGGAGATCCAACTTTCCCGACTGGACTGCTTCAGCAAGCATTAAACCGGTAAATACTTTTGAGATTGAGCCAATTTCAAATAGGGTCTGTGCATCAACCGGGCTCTTCTTTTTGAACGGGGTGTAATATTTATAGCCATACCCTTATCGGCAATGTAAATTTTGCTCATTATTTTTCGCGACTAAAATATACAAGGAGGATTATCATGTGTGAGCCCTTTTTCGATTCGACAATGAGGTTTTGGTGCTCCATGCTCTTCTCTGTTTTGGTTTTGAGGTGACGCTGAGAGAAGGTAGTCGAGAATACTACTATAAACAGCTTGATGCGCACTTTCCTGGGTTGAAAACGAAGTATATTAAACGTTATGGAAATTCCTATATGTGTACCAGTCCGAATTTTTGTCAAAAGGCACCCACCAGAAACCCTAATTTTAAGAGTAATATATAAGACAAAATGATTTTATTATCTTGTAAACGCGAAAGAGGAGGCAAAGTGGTACAAGTCTGCGGCATTAGTTCATGCTTGACAGAATCAAACTATTGAAGGCTACGTAATCTACTAGAAGCTTAGTTTGGCCTGAACATATATGGACGGTTTGAGGAGTTCGACTTTACGTCCACCCACATCCCAAGTCCCGTTAAATTCACTGCCTTTTTCGCCGTGAGGTACCACTGAACCCAGGATTACCTCTAGATTATCGGCGGCATTATAGTTTAGTTCCGGCATCAAAATAAAGCTACCGTCATTGCAGTTGATGAAACTCCCGAACATAAATGTGTAGTAATTAAGAAAGTTTTTTTCCAAAGCAACAAGCAAATAATCTTCCGCCTGAAGCACCTGGCCGGTGGATAATCCTTTCATCAAGTCATAGTCGGTTTTCTTCGTCACGCCCCGCCCTTGATGATAGTATTCCATCCGGAGCGTCAGATCGGCAGTGGTCAAAATATAGTCTCCACCCACACAGTACTCCAGTAAATCTTGGGTTCGGTGTCCGGAGAAATCGATGCGACCATCCCCATTCCGGGGGAGATTAAGCACCGCTTCTCCGTAAACGCCAACATCGCCCACCGCACCAACAAAATCACCGCCGAGGTAATATTCTCGATGAAAATCATCGGCTTGTGGTCGATAAAACACTTCTTTGATCCAGCTGAAGGAGAGATCGAAGGCGCCCCAAATTTTCTGCACTTTGATGCCGTAAGGAATATGGTCCCACACTCCTACTGTGGGTCTTTGGGTACGCATCTTATCTTCAAAGGCCAGATAAAGCTGGACGGCGGTGCGATCGTTAAGGGCGTAGCCGGATAAAAGGCCAAGGGTGCCCGGTGTCTCCTCAGAAAGATCATCCAAGAAGGAAACTGGATGGGTCTTGACGGTCGGATTGAAGGCATAACCCGTACCCCACGCAATAGGGATCCTTCCGAACTGGATATCCATCTTTTCCAGATTAACCAAACCCCAAAGGTGGTCGATTTCAAGGTTTAATTGCGCGGAAATGTTAGACGGGGTTTCATTTGCCGCTCCTGACAATAGATTTGGTAAATAAGCGGGGTGCTGGTTTCCCGTGCGGTAATCATTTGCCAGTTCCATATGGAAGAAGAGGTTTGGACCGGGATTCCAATCTCCTTTCAAGCGAAAATAAAAGACGTTACCAATATCCTCTTGGGTCAAATTTAAATTGTGCAGGATGTAACCATACAGACTCATTTGCTCGGTTCTCAGTCCGGAAAAACCCGATGTATGTTGTGCCCAAACCAGGGCAGGGGGTAAGGATAATAAGAGAAAAAGACTGAATGCCAGCGCTAAAAGGTTCTTTTTCATGATATTACCTCCTTTAAGAGAAAAAATTTCTGTCGGTCGGTCAGAAAATCAACAGGAACTTAGTTAGAATATTCCAAGAAATTCACTGGAGCGAGGGAATTCTGCTCCGGTGGATGCAACTACCTAGCGGTAAAAACGGGTTGGATTGAAGTACTTATCGTCAATCTCCACATCATATTTGGCGTCGTTAATGACAATCACCGTCTTACTGTTTTTCGAATAATCCACCATTGTCATCCGGGTGGCGATTTCGCGACCGTCCAGTACTTTGATTTCCTCCAGGAATAAATCCTTGAAGTGTCCTTCTTTCGCTTTGTAGTACGCAACCTTGATGATCATCAGTTTTTCTTTGTCAATGACCAAATTCACCTTAGAATAGGACGATTCTTTCTTGGGTGTCCCTTCTAAAACCCATTGTTGATCCGTGGTTTGGACAACGACAAAGTCGTATTTTTCTTCCCATTTACCGGCGCTTAAGTCTTCGTACGAAAAGTCGCCACCGACCCCCTGAATCGATTGGTCCTTAGATTTACTGGCAATCTTCCGGACCCGGCCGGTGGAGGGGAAATAGATCCACTGGTCATCGCCTTTCGAAAGGATCGTCAAGCCTTTAATACTCCGCGGTTCAAGGAAGGAAATATATTCGTCTTCATCGCCTTTGGCGTAACCAACCACCTCGAAGCTTCGGTGGTCGTCAGAACCAGCATCGGGGTATATGAACATCGCCATCTGGGAAACACTTGTTTCCGTTGTTTGTTTTTCCTCGACGCGGCGAAGGATAGACACCGCTTCTTCCGTTGCCGCTTGAACGATACCGCCCATCAATAACCCAAGGGCCAACATAACCAGGAAGAATCGATTTTTCTTCATAATAATCTCCTCCTCATAATTTTTAGCAGAGTCATATGTTTTTGGTTTTCCCACGTTCTTGTAATGTGGACATTTTCCCCGGTACCGACTTTCGCCCCAAACTTAATATGGCGGGAGTAAGGGTCAACGCGGCTGTGATGCAAGTCGTAATTCCGAGAAAGAGGATGGATCCAATGGAAGCAACCCCGGCAAAAGAGCCCATTAAGCCCAAGGAACCAAAGCCAATCATTGTGGTGAGTGCGGAAAGCAGTAAGGCTTTCCCGGTATACCGAAAGACGGCGCTGATCGCTTCCTTCTCGACGGTATAGCGGTGCACAATATGTACACCAAAGTCAATCCCCATTCCGATGATCAACGGGATAACAGCGATGTTAACCATGTTTACCCGCCAGCCCAGTAAAGGAAGGAGACCTAACATCCAGATCATTCCGGCGGTAAGCGGTACGAGAGCAACTAATGATTTTCGGAGGCTCTTCATGGAGAGCAGGAGCAGGAGAAAAACGGCCAAGAAAATATAGATCCCGGCTTTGACGGTCCCGTCCATAATCTCGGCGAACCAAGATACCGCCACCATCGCCATCCCTGAAATGTGCGGGGAGATCTCTGCCATGCGTTCGGTAAAACGGCGGAGCCCGTTTTCCCGATCCATAATGGCTTGCTGCGGATAAGCGATGACCAAATTGCGTTTGCCGTCGGTGCTCAGGAATTGGTCACGAATCTGATCCGGGAGGTCATTAACGGTGATCGGCCTTTGAACGGCGGCCATTTGGGAGATGAGGGCATCCATGGCGCGGGCAAAATAGATATCTAAACGGCTGAGCCGGTCGGCGTAGAGCACCGGATCGGCCTCGAGAAGACTGATCAGGCTTTGAAAGACTTCCTGTCCTGGCTGGCCGATTTCCGCGCCGAGGATCTCCCGGATCATGTGGTTACGCTTCTTGACAATCTTATTATGCTCACCCAAGCCGGCCACGGAGAGGTCGCCGATTTCAATGATATTCCACTCCAAACGTTGCACCTCTTCGCTAAAGCGCAGAAGATCGGCGGGGGTATAAAAGAGCTCCTGATAGCGCGGGCCCATTTCCCGGATGGCTTTGATCGCGGCCAGCCGTTCCTCCTGTTCGGCTGCGGTTGGTAGATAAGTAGCCAGGGATTCAACTTGAGCAATGTAATGCTCTGCTTCCAGCTTCTTCGTTAACGCCCGCGCTTCATCCAAGGAGGTTGTCACCGCCAAGGCCGAAAGGGGAGACAGGCCGTATTCGTCCATAACCTTGTAGTATCCTTTGATTGACGGCATCTCTTGGGGTTCCAGTGCTATTAGGTCGAGGTCAATTTTGTTTTGAAACATGGTGAAAAAGAGGAGAGCGGTGAGGAAGGCACTAATCAGCAAGACCGCAATCCGGTTCTTCTGTATAAACATGCCTAGGTCAACTAAGAATCCATACTCAACGACCGGAAGACGGGGCTCGGCGGGTGACTTCTTTCCGAACCAGTACAATAGGGCCGGTAAAAAAAGAAACATTGACGCAAAACAAGTGATAATGCCGATCCCGGCAATAATTCCATACTCGGACAAGGATTCGGAACCGGTCAATGCCATCACAAAAAAACCCAATGCTGTCGTCAACGCGGCTAAAAAGGTCCCCGTGCCCGTTTTGGCGTAGGTCAAGTGGAGCGCATCGGCTGCGGGATGCCCCTCCTTGCGGTAAAGACTATAATTCGTCACAAATTGAATCCCATAGTCAATCCCTAACCCGATGAGCAGGGCCCCGAGCGTACTGGTGAGCATATTAATTTCACGTAGGGTAATCCCGATGATCCCGTAATTGAGGATAATCCCCACCACCAAGCTGAGTAAGGAAAAGAGCATCGCCCGGAATGGTTGGATGGAAAAAAGAAAGAGGAGGAAGATTACGCCCAGCGCCACCAAAGACGGGACCAGCATATCAAAGCGGAGGGCGTATTGCTCATCCGCTTGAAGGGCGACGTCGCCCGTGTACCCGATCGTAAGCTGAGGATAGTCCCTCTGGACAAGTCCGATCACTTCCTTTATTCCGTCCATGAACTGTACTAATATTTCAAAATCATCAATGGCGAAATTGGGGGTTAAGGTAAACATGAGCATCGAATTATCCGGGGTGAAGGCGTAGGTATCGCCGAGGATTAAGGCCTCCGCCAGTTTTCTCCCCTGTTCCGGGAGGGGTGTCGCCTCTGGGTTACTTAAGTAACCCCGCAGAAGGGTAAAGAAGGTCTCCATCCCGCCAAGCATCGCTACCGCTTCGTTCTCCTGCTTGCTTGTGGATAGTTCTTCGTCGGAATTTTCAATGTAGGTCTCTTCGAAGGAATCATTCACCGCGATTAATAAAGGCAATAAATTTACCTGTGTGAACCGCGCTTTTAAGTCGGCCAGATCCGCAGCCTCTTGCAATAAAAATCCCCACCGGGTAGCAAAGTCTTTGTCCAGTTTCAGATTGATTGCCCTTATGTACTCCCGAAGTTCGGCCCTTGCCTCGATCGCGGTGGCCAACTCCTCAGCGCAGGTCACCATTGCTTCCTGGTCATCGCCTTCTATAGTAATGAAAAGCGAAGTCCCTCCGGAAAAGTGCTGATCAATCTCATCCATCATCTGTACTTGGGGGTTGTCAGCCGGTAGCATATCCTTCATCTTTGTCGTCACCTGAATATTTCTGGCGGAGATGATACTTAGCACCACCAGACTAACGGTCGCCAGCACAACCCCTTTATGATGTTTCAGCACAAAGGCAGCAACCCGACTCCAAAAATTGCCCATTTACGGTTAACCTCCTTTAATTTACATTATATATAGAACGTTCGGTCTATATTATGCGCAAAAAAAACTTGGCGTTCCCGCCTAGGTTCTAAAATAACTTTGGATAAAAATAGTCCATCAACCCGGTACTCAAAGCGTCCCAAGCCTCTTCCGGGCTAAGCTTATAGCGGTCGCACCAACGATCGCGAAAGATAAAGAAAGTTAATAACGGAAGGAGAAAGATGAAAAAGACCTCAACCTTTCGGCGGGGATCATCATTGAGCCATTTTTCGAGCTGCTGATGATCTTCGCCAAAATTCCGGTGGAGCGCCAGACTTTGGTCCCAAATTTCAAACAAAGGAACGGACGCGGTCTTGTCCTTCATTGATTCCATGAAGATAATCTTAATGATCTGCCGGTTCCGCTCCGTACCCAAGAATTGGATCAAACCCATTAGTTCTCTGGAGTGTTCTCCAGTTTCATGGAAGTGCTTATGGGCTTCATGGATTTCCGGCTGTTGGATTTGGGCGAAGGCTTCCTCAATCAAGGTCTGGAGAATAGCTTTTTTGTTTTTAAAATGATAATAGATAACCGACTTTGTGATCCCTACATTCCTGGCGATCTCGTCGATCCCGGTGGCGCTATATCCTTTTTCGGCAAAGAGTTTAGCGCTCACATCAAGGATCCGTTCTCTGGTGTCCGTCCGTCTTTGTTGTTTACTTTGCATATGATGATACCTCACATTATATACCGAACGATCGGTCTAATACTAACATGCCCAACCATCTTTTGTCAAGGAAGATCTTTTAGTCCTCTGGATCACGCTGTTTTAAAAACCGAATTGCCTCTTCTTCATCCAGCGGCTTACTGAGGAGATAGCCCTGGATTCGGTCGCAGCCGTATTCTTTTAAATACTGCAGTTGGATACCGTACTCAACGCCTTCGGCGATTGTACAATGCCCTAGTTTATGTGAGATCGAAATAATATCGCAGGTTATTACTTTACTCAGGTCTGGCTCCAACAAATCATCGATAAAAAGTTTATCGATTTTCATACAATCAACTCGTAATTCATTCTCACGGGCCAGCGAGGAATAGCCCGTCCCAAAGTCATCGATGGCGATCTGGATTCCCGCGCTCCTCAGCTGTTCAATGATATTATTGATGTATTCAAAATCATAAGTAAAGACCGATTCGGTAATCTCAAGGCCGATGTTTTTCGGATTAACCTGCATCGCGCTTATTAACTCAAACAGCCGGCTTGTGAAGTCAGGATTCAAAAGCTGAATCAGGGAGATATTGATTGAGACACCGATTTGCTCAAAACCATGCTCCTTGAGCTTGTTTAAAAAGCGAAAGGCTTTGACGATTACTTTTTCACCGATCGGGATTATGTGTTTCGTTTTCTCGGCGATCGTAATAAATTCTAAAGGCGACACTAGTCCAAGCTGTTCCGTTCTTAATCTCGCTAGTGCCTCGAAACCACAGATTGAACCGGTTTTTAAACACAGAATCGGCTGAAACTGTAAAAACAGCTGATCATTGGACTGGTCTTCTGTGGCAATAACGTTGAGTGCTTCCACAATATCCCTTTCACGGTTTACCAGGGCTTCTAGCTCTTCGTCGTAAAAACAAAGCTCAAAGTCCTTGCCAAACAAGCTGACCGATCTTTCTGAAGCAATCAGGAGTCTTCGCAGAAGCAAATCAACATCTGTTTCATTTTGATTTGGTTCAATTTCGAGGATGCCGATCCCGCCACCGATGCGATCGGTGACAAAGAGGGATTCTAAGGTTTCGATAATGATATTACTGAACGCAATAAGTTCATCTTTATCTTTGTAGTCAAAAAGGTAGAAAATAAAGCGGTTTTCGCGTGGTCGGAACAGAAGACAATTATCCCGACAATACTGACTGAGCGCTTCTGCAGTTTTTTTGATCAGATTCTGGGAATACTGGAACCCATAATTGACGGTTAATAGATGAATCATACTTAAGTTAATACCAATGAGCGCTTTTTTTGCTTTTCTCAGCTTAAGATCTTTTTCAAGTAAAGATACCAAATAGTTGCGATTATATAATCCGGTCCATTGATCGTGCTCACTATTGTACTTTAGGGTGTTTTCAATTGCTTTTCGCTCTGATATATCAAGAACGATTCCTTCCAGCGCTTCAACTTCGCCTTGCTCGTTGTAGATCCCTTGCCCCAGTTCCAGCACCCATTTCTTCTCGCCGGTGGCCGTTATAATCTCGTATTCATGTTTAAACGGCTCTCTTTTGGCTAAAATGCGTTCCCATTCATTCCATAAAGCTACGCGGTATTCGGGGGAGATGAGATCGTTATAGGACAGGTCGCGGTTATAAAGCAGGCTCTCTGGCGGATAGCCTGTGAGGTTAAAGCAGCCCTGGGAGACATACTGCATTGTCCAGTCTTGATCCTTATAACACCTGTAGGCCAGGCCGGGGAGGTGGGAAAGGAAAACAGACTTGCTGCGCTCACTCTCATGCAATCGTTCAATCGCTTTACGCTCCCGTTCCAACGCTTGCTGAGCACGTAAAAGCGCGACATGAAGATCGATCCTGGCTTTCAGGGCATCGAGGCGAATTGGTTTGCGGATATAATCGACGGCACCAAGTTTTAGGCCCTTGATTTCATCTTTCCATTCGTCATAATTAGTCAATATTATCGTGTGGAGATCCCGAAAGCGTTTGTCCTCCTTTAAGGATTCAAGAACTTGAAACCCGTTCATATTAGGCATATCTAGATCAAGGATGAGTAGGTTAATGCCCTCATGCTCCTCCAGGACACGTATGGCTTCCACGCCATCGCCAGCCGTTAAGATGCAATATTCACTTAGTATGTTTTGGATTTTCGCTCTCTCCGCTGCCGAGTCGTCAACGACCAAAATCTTCATTCCCATTGTGGACCCTCCTTCTTAAGCCTGTATTCACATCTGGTTACCATTGAAACCACTGAAACTACTTTGGTTTTCAAGTAATTTACTTTGTGATTTTGGAAACCGCTCTTGTAACGGCATTTTTACCGTCTTGGGCCGTAATTGCTTTATTCTCTTTCTATCTCTTTTGGCCTTAATGGATCAGGCGAAGCGGTATAAGCCTGCCGCTTTGGCGGCTTTGACCGCGGATTGGTATTCATGGGGATGTAGTTTGCGGTGGAGGGGTACAGAGGTCACAGCAGGATAGCCGCGCGTGGGCTTTTCGGCTTTTTTCTTTAAGGGCTTCAGCTTCTAATAATTGGCGGTAAGCAGCGGTCAAAATTTTTTCACCCTCCGTAATATAAGGGAACGGGATCGTTATATCCGAATGACTCTTGTTCTATTTATTCTGTATTCTTCCAGTAACCCCTTTACAAAATCGCTCCAAATCGCTAATTTAGTAACAATTCAGTAATACGAGCTCTTCCGATAACACCTTTAAGGTAGTTGATTGGCCAGTTTCACCATAAACATTGACGGGACGAAAAGTAGTGTCATTAGAAAGCACTTAGTCATCGATGTTTTGCTGGAGGGTGTTTTACAGGGCGGCAGACGAGGCTTTGCTTAGCCAGCATAGCTTTCAAGCCTGTCAATAGTCTATGAAAATGTCAGTAAAAAGCCTTAGTTTTATTCCGTGAAAATGTCACCATGGGTTTTTTGCAAGAATTAGATTTCC
>DUQQ01000001.1 GCA_012837705.1 Hydrogenispora sp. | reverse complement strand
TTTTTTCATCTTCATCCTCCTCAAAAAACATTTTTACTTAATGGATATTGTTCCTTCTTTACCGCCAATTGCTTTCATCCTGCATTTACCGACAATTAACCGGTGAGTTTCGCGTGTTATCTTAATCTGTAGCGCAGGAGGCGCATCCCGTTTAAGATGACTGCTAAGATACTACCTTCGTGCACTAACATGCCGATCGACATATTCATCCAATCACTAAAGATGAGACTAGCCAGTAAAACGAGGACAACACCGACCGCAATCAAAATGTTCTGTTTCATATTACGCGCGATTGCTTTCGTTAGACCCAGGGCGTGGGGTAGACGGCTAAAATCCGAGTTCATCAGGACCACATCGGAGGTTTCAATCGCTACGTCGGTCCCACCACCCATCGCAATGCCAATATTCGCCAGGGCCAAAGACGGACTGTCGTTCACGCCGTCACCGACAAAGGCCACAATCTGGCCTTTATTCTCGATCAACTGCCGGATATAGGCCGCCTTATCCTCCGGTAACATGTTGCCATGGGCCTCCGTTAAACCAAGTTCCCGACTGACCACATCAACCGTACCTTGGTTGTCACCGGACAACACCACCAGGTTCTTGACCCCTAGTCTCTTTAGCTTGCGCAGATCTGCTTTCACGCCCGGACGGATCTGGTCGCGAACCCCCATCAAAACTTTGAGCTCGCCATCAACGGCCGTTAAGACCAGCGAATTACCGTTCTTTTCAAAACGCGCCACATCCGCGCGGGCTTTTTCACTAAGTTCAACATTTTCTCTTTCCATCAAAGCAACATTACCAACGGCGATACGCTGCCCATTGACCCGGGCGATGATGCCGCCCCCTTTCACCACTTCGGTCTCTTCCACGGTTGAAAATTTTGTCTCCCCAATCGCTTCTAAAACCGCTTTGGCCAGAGGATGATCCGATTCCCGTTCCACACTCGCCAGATATCCTAAAACCTCATCAATATTTTCACCATAATATTGGGTTTCAGCCACCGTCGGCTTTCCTACCGTCAAGGTTCCGGTTTTGTCAAAGACCATGGTCTGCACACGACTAAAATCACTGACCACTTCACTACCCTTAAGGAGAACCCCGTGCCGTGCACCATTTCCGATCCCGGCCACATTCGAGACGGGCACCCCGATGACCAAAGCGCCCGGACAACCGAGCACGAGAATGGTAATGGCCAGTTCAAGATGGCGCGAGAATAACCAGACGATAAAAGAGAGGACGAGAACAGCCGGGGTATAGTATTTCGAAAAACGGTCGATAAAACGCTCCGCCTCAGACTTGGAGTCCTGGGCTTCCTCGACCAGTTCAATGATTCGACCAAAGGTTGTATCTTCACCGACCCGGTCCGCTACAATTTGAATGGTTCCGTTATCGAGGATCGTCCCAGCATAAACCTTTGACCCTTTTTCTTTCGCTACGGGGATGGATTCGCCGGTAATGCTTGCTTCGTTGACACTACCTTCACCGGAGAGCACATGGCCGTCAACGGGAACCTTAGCCCCGGTTTTCACCAGTAAAACATCGCCGACATCAACCTCATCCACTTCCACCTCTTCGAACTCGCCGTCTTCCCTTTGTTTAAGCGCGCTTTCTGGGGCCATCTCCGTCAACTCTTTGATGGCGGAACGCGTTTTATTTAAGGTCCGTTGCTCTAAAAAAGCACCGAAGAGGAAGAGGAAGGTAACAATGGCCGCTTCTTCGTAGTTCCGGATCAAAAACGCCCCCACCACGGCGATTGTCACTAAAACATCGATACTGACTACTTTCACTTTCAGCGCTTGGTAGGCTTGAATCGCGATCGGCGCGACCCCAAAGAGTGAAGCAATGATTAATGCTCCTTCAAAAAGCGCTAGATTGCCCATTGTCCATTTGCTCAGAAAACCGAGGACAATCAAAACCCCACTACTTAACACAATCTTATTTTTATTTCTTAAAATATAAAGCTGCATGCCGCCACCACCTTTACTCATTTCCCTGAAAAGCGCCTTTAAGCCGGTCCTCCCCACTAGCAACCGCCAAGTCGCTCCCGCCCGCTACATTATTTTCACGAAGTAAATTCAAGCAAAGCCAGGAGGAGAACAAGCCCCGAAGGCCGACTTAAACTGGTCATTCGTAAGCGGTGCTACGGCACCGGGAGAATGACATACTGCTATTTTCTCAGTAGGCCTCATCCAATGCGGCCAACATTTTATAGACCGCGGCATAGCTTTCACAGACATCATCGGGTACGGTATAATTGTCCGTAACTTCCCGTAATTGTTGAAACTCACTGATTAATTCGGGTTTTTCATTTCCAGCTGCTTTCAGTTTTTTATGCATCGCCTCAAATATTTCTTGGACTTCAAGAAATTCCGGATGACTCCCCCCATGCACGCGGGCGACAATCGGCACATACTGTTCCAGTGTCTTCAGATGCTCTGCTTTCACGCGATTAAAATCCATGTTCTCTCTTCCCTTCATAACTTTGTTTTGTTGGCTTCATT
>DUQQ01000022.1 GCA_012837705.1 Hydrogenispora sp. | reverse complement strand
TGCCCGGAGCTCGTCTCCGGTCGCCCGGCGTTTTGGGATGGCAAAGGAGGCCCCTAAGGCGTACTCTTGGTCGGCAATCCAGTCCAGGTCTGCCGGGCTGAGACCGGCTTGTTGCAGGGAGGACGCCAAATCAACTTGGGTAAATAATTCAGAGATGGACTGGTCCAACCAGGTTAAGAGTCTGCTGGATTCGGGGTTTACCGGGACTTTTGTCTCCTCCGTGAAGTGAAGAGGAATTGATGTGTTTTGGGAGGCGCTAGCGAAGGCCTGCTCCACTTGGGCCAGCCGTAGGGCGGTTGCCGGATCCTGTTTTGCCTGGATGGTCAGCCCAGGGGCCAGCAAGATCCCTACCATATGACCGTGGGCAAGGCCAAATTTATTACAGAAATGGACCAAGGCATGGGGCAGACCCAAACCCGCATGGGCGAAGGCAATCCCCATTAGGAGGCTCCCCCAGCTCAGGATGTCACGGATCGACGGACTAATGGCTACCCCATCGATGGATGAAGTTGAAGTTATATTCAGTTCTCCGGTATGTTTGGTCTCGGCAGCAAGCCTATTGTTTACGGGGATGTTTTCTTCAGTCGAGCTCAGTGCCTTCAAGCATTGGGCAAGACTGAGAAAAGCGGCAATCCCCACGGCTTGGATCTCCGGCGTTGCGGCTGCATTGGTAATGACTTCAAGGGACTGGGCCAGGGCGTCAACCAGCGCAATAACTGTCGCGGAAAGGGGAAGAGAATCGGTCAAGCTGGGGTCGGCGATGATTTTTGCTGGTGGTGGGATGTTTCGAATGCTCCGTTTTTCCTCGCCCAGTTCAATTACGGCATTATTCGTGCTTTCCGAACCGGTTCCGGAGGTAGTTGGTACCGCAATCCAGGGTAAAGTGGCTTTTGGATTGATCTTTTTCTCTCCCCGCTGAAAGGCGGCGATCTCCGTCCCACCCTCTTGAGCGGCTAGTCCAGCAATGGCTTTACCTACATCAAGGGTCGTACCACCACCGATCACGATCACTTGCTGGGCGTGGGTCTTATGTAAAAGTTCAATTCCACTTCGAATCGCCTGGTGATCAGCGCGGCCGTGAACTTGAAACACATGGGCCTTTGCTGAAAGCGACTGGAGATGGGCTAATATCGTTTGGATGGTGGGGGCTTTGGAACTGGAAGCACCAACGACAACGAGGGCTTCTGAGGGCATTTCGGTAATTACCTTTGCGAGGTGCTGTTGGGCCAAACCCCGCCCGAAAACGACCTGCTCCGCTGTTTGCGGTAGAATTGTGCGGTCTATGATGAGTTGGCCGGAAGAACTGTCCAGTTCAACAAGGTCCGGCACACTCCAGCAGCCAAGTTGGTCTTGTTTTAAAGTAAGCATCGTCTTCACCTGCTATAATTAGTATTTTTCTCTATCAACCCAATCATACTATTAAAACTGCATGAAAATCAAGTAGTTGCCCATGCTGGCGCCCGTTCGCTGTTTGACATTTACAACTGGCGGCTTTATAATAATGTTGAGCTAAGGAATCTTACAGAAAGGGCAAGGTATCAGCAGCTAATGTTTTTATAATCCACTCGAGAAGCAGTAAAATAGGAACTTTAAAAAGTCATTAAAGGGAATGGCTTCACTTTATGCTTGTCATTTTATTAACTGTGAGTGGATAGTATTCATAACTGCTGATCGCCGTATAAGCTAGGAATAACACCTGTATCTACTAGTTGTGTATAATTAGGGTTTTTCCAGCTATTTAATTTAATGGTTTTTGGCGAATATAAGTTATACCGCTTAATCTAGGGTGCTATCCTCTCCAGTTTATACAGGAGGGGTTTTTTATTTTACTATTAGAGTGTGGAAAGATCAAAAAGTCTTTTGGCGACCGGTTGGTCCTTGACGTGGAGAGTTTACAGATCTATTCCGACGACCGGATTGGTGTAGTGGGGGCAAACGGAGCCGGAAAAACCACCCTGCTTAATATTTTAAGCCAAAGGCTTGAACCGGATGAAGGATGGGTTAAGCTTTACACCAAAATTGCTTATGTTTCTCAGTTGGAACCACCCGAGCAGAAAAGGATCAGCCTGGAGATGGCTTCCAAGTTCGGCGTGGCAACAATTTGGGATGAAACAATGAGCGGTGGGGAGAAAACCCGGTTTAAACTAGCGGCAAGTTTTGAGGCGGATTGTCCGTTGCTCTTTGCCGATGAACCGACGAGTAACGTTGATCTTGAAGGCATTGAGCTTTTGGAAAGGCGGCTGGTTGAGTACCACGGGGCGCTTGTTATCGTTGCCCATGACCGGAGTTTCCTCGATCGGCTCTGTAACAAGATTTTAGAGGTGGAGCACGGTAAAGTTAAGCTCTATAGTGGTAATTATAGTGCCTATAGTGCGCAAAAAGCGGAGGAGAGAGCGCGAGCCCAATTCGAATATGAACAGTATATAAACGAGAAAAGGCGGCTAGAGCGGGTGGCTATTGAGCGTCGGCAAAAAGCCCGGTCGATTAAGAAAGCGCCGAAGCGGATGGGTAATTCGGAAGCACGGCTACACAAGATGGGAAACCAAAAGGCCAAGGCGGCGCTGGAGCGTTCCGTAAAGAGTGTAGAGGCCAGAATAGAACGGCTACCGGTTAAAGAAAAACCAAGAAAACAAGCGGTCATTAAATTAGATCTACCGGAGATCAAGCAGATCCATAGTAAAGTCATTGTCGAAGGCCATAATTTAAATAAAAGTTATGGCGAAAAGGTTATTTTCAAAAATGCAGAGTTTGCCATTGCCAATGGGGCGAAGGTCGCTTTGATCGGCCCTAATGGCTGCGGGAAAACCACTTTGTTGAGGATGATCATGAAGCGGGAGGCGGGGATCAGAATTGCGCCGGGGGCCGCGATTGGCTATTTTAGTCAGGAGATGAGCATTCTGGATGAAGATCTGACCATTCTTGAGAATGTAATGGCCGCTAGTATTTACGACGAAGGCTTTGCGCGGACATTGCTTTCGCGGTTGTTATTTAAACGGGATGATGTTTTTAAGCGGGTCGCCGTATTAAGCGGCGGTGAACGTGTTAAGGTTTCCTTTGCCAAAATGGTCTTAAAAGAATTAAACCTACTAATATTGGATGAACCAACCAACTATTTGGATTTAAACTCGCTGGACGTGGTGGAGGAGGTACTGCGGGAATACGACCAAACTTTATTATTGGTCTCCCATGACCGCCGTTTGATCAGTAGTGTTGCGGACCATATTATGACGATCGAAAATTTCCAAATCAAAAATTTTCAAGGGACATTTGAGGAATATTTGGCCTGGAAAAAGGCGGTTCCGAAGCAGGGGTTAGAGGAGATCAAAAAACAGATTTTCCTTTTGGAAAACCGCTTATCAGATATTATTGGCCGCTTGTCAATGCCTTCCAAGGATGATGATCCGGAGGCTCTTGATCAAGAATACCACGCGGTATTGGCCGAGTTGAAAAATCTCAAGGCTAAGCTGGAGTCTTAATCCTTGTGCCATTTGTTGATAATTTATTTTACAAAAACTTATCCGACAAGAGCAGGCAATATTTGGTAAGAAAAGAAATAATTACAAGAAAACAAAACTACCCGCGAAAAAATAAGCTTTACGACTAGGATACGCGTATACTTCTTGGTGACAATCTTTCCATTGATCGGTCGACAAGCAAAGGGTAAGGGATTGGAGGAGAAAGAGTGAAAAAGGTTGTTTTTTCGCTTGCCTCATCGTGTTGGTGGTATTTTTGTAATTCTCTTAAAAAAAGCACAAGCATTAAACAGAAAGATAGAACGAAATTTAATTTCCAAGTGGGAGCAAGTAACCGGATACAAGTTCCAAAGGAAAGAATACTGTGTTAATCTGTTTTATGCCGGCGCTCATGGGCCCTCATTTAACAACCTGTCATTGGATAAAAACACCGCTTTTTATAACATAGATGAAGGAAATATGCTCGATATGATCAGTCATGAATTGGGTATACATGTACTCCGGCCCCACCTGGGGCCCTTAGAACTGCAATTTGAACGAGAGATTCCACGGATTACTGATAATCCGAGGATATATGGTCATGTCAGTTATATGGCTTCTGAATCATTAGCGGCTTTCTACAACAGGAAGGTTTTAGGAAGAAACGCTCTGGATGTGGCCTCTTCCAATGATTATCAAAGGTTTTTTGCTATTTATAATCGGTTATACCAGGATAAGTTAGATCCGGTAAAGATGTACGAATTAGGAGTAAAGGAATATATCAGGGAATACACCGCACTGTAGAATTCCCTGTATATACCTGTGCCGTAAGAGCCATGTTGGATAGAGATCAGAGAATCGATCGTGCTATAATAAGGACGAAACGAAAATAAATTGTATCTATTAAAAAGGCGATGCCCGTGGATACAGCGGTGGGATGAAATTGTCGATGGAGAAAAAACCAACCAGCCTCTTCAAAAAGCATCTGGAAGAACAGGCGCTAAGAAGGATCGTTCTTCTGGTGATCATTGGTTGTCTTTTGTTCTGCATCCCCACTTTTGGGTTGAACTATTTGGTGCAAAATCTTAGTGTGGAAGAGCATCTTGATTTTTTAAACCGTCGCTTCGATGAGATCTACGAAGATGTCACTACTTATTTGGAAGACCGGGAGAATCAAGCACTATTTATCCGCCGTATTACCGGTGCTGCTAACGGTAAAGAAGTGCAATACTCATTGAGTAAGTATAACTACACCAGTCCGGTACGGCTTAATATCATCTTAATGAACCGACAGCGGGAGATTATTCATACCAGCTTTAGTGCGGAAACATTGAATTTACACCGTACGGAATTTAACAAAATCGTGGCGGATAACGCTTTAAAGGTGGAGACGCCGATTTATAGTACGGTCTACTTCTTTTCCGGTGACCGCTCGGAGTGCGTTTATGCCAAACCCCTTTACCAAAAGGGGGAATTGGTCGGTTTTGTCACGGTTTATCTGAATGGGAACGACTGGGGAAGTCTTTTTTCCGAATATCAGTATGACTGTATCATTACGAATCTGGATGGCGCCATCATCTACCATACAAAAAGCGCTTTTCTCCCCGAACGGAACACGAACAAATATAAGGTCGATCCCGCACAGCGCTTTATTACAGTGCAAGATAACCGGTACCGACTTGGGACACGGATCCTGACTGATAAAAATGCTATTCTCTATTCACTGGTCTACTCTCCGCGCAACTCCCTCTATGTGATCATCGGTATAATCACCATTGTTCTGCTTGGCTACATTTGGTTGGTGATGTTTAGGAAATTAGCGCAGATGATGGCCGAAAAGAATGCCGAATCCGTCGATGCGCTGGTCAGAGAGATTCGCATTCTCCGGTATGAGAATAATGAGCACATCATCCAGATTGAGACCGGTGACGAGTTTGAAGAGATTGCGACCCAGATTAATAAAATGGTGAAAAGCATTAACGATCTTAACACGCGTAATACCGATCTGATTAAACTGAATAGTATGATTGAAATGCGCAACTTACAGATGCAGATTAACCCCCATTTCATTTACAATACTTTGGACAATATCAAGTACCTCATCCTTGAGGAACCGAAAAAAGCCATGTATCTGTTGGAAAGGTTTACCCATATTCTCCGCTACAGTATCAACAACACCAAGGCGGATGTTGCTCTCGCCGAGGATATGGAGTATATCGAAGATTATCTCTTTATCCAGAAAACAAGATTTGGCGAGCGTTTCAAGGTTCGGATGGAAATCGCCCCCGAGTGTGGCCGCTGTACAATCCCAAAACTTTTGTTGCAACCTTTGATTGAAAACAGCATTAAGTACGGATTCCAGAAAAAAATGGAGCTCTCGATTGAGATTAAGGGCTGGCTAGCGGGTGAATATCTGTTTTTGCAGGTGAAAGACGACGGCCCGGGGGTTTCTGCAGAGCGATTGGCCACCCTGCGGCGGATGATTGTTTCCGAAGAGATTAAGACGGAGCACAATGGTTTACAGAATATCTCCCGCCGGTTGATCTTGAAATATGGGAATGAGTGTGGGCTTTTCATCGACAGTGAAGAGGGGAAATCGTTTACGGTTACGGCAAAGCTGCTGTGTAGGGGGAAAAAAGATGTATAGTGTCGTGTTAGTAGAAGACGAGGATATTATCAGAAAAGGCATCCGCTATTCCGTGCCTTGGGAAGAACATGGCTATGTCGTGGTGGGGGAGGCCCGCAACGGTGTTGAAGGAAAGGAGCTGATTCAGACTTTAAACCCCGATATCGTCATTACCGATATCGAAATGCCGGTGATGAACGGGCTGGAGATGATCATGGAAACAAAATACCAGTATGATTACGTCGCCATTCTTTTGACCGGTTATTCCGAATTTGAATACGCCAGAGAGGCCATTCGTATCGGGGTCTCCGACTATATTCTGAAACCGCTGAATCAGGAAGAAATCCTCGAAGCGCTGGACCGGGCGGCGCTGGAATGTAAAAACATCCGTCTCTTGCGGCAAGAAAATGAAAGTAGAGCGGAGCTGAAGAATCTTTCCCTGTTGAGTAATTTAAACCTGGAAGAATCAGAGGACCCTTTGGTTACGTCGATTTTAGATTTTATTACCGACCACTATAGCCAGAAAATCACCCTTTCGGATCTTGCTGAGCATGTCCATTATTCCGAACGGTATATAAACCAGCGGTTTCAAAAGGCGTTGGGTACCACGGTGATCGAATATCTGAATCGGTACCGTATCCAGAAGGCCATCACCCTACTCCAAGAGGATAAACTGCCCATTTCTGAAATCGGGTTTTTATGTGGTATCGGTGATTATAAATATTTCAATTATGTCTTCAAAAAGTATGTGGGCTGTTCGCCCAAGGAATATAAGTCCCTAGTTAACCACTAGCTAGGCGGAAATACCGAACAAAAGTGTTCGGTATTTTTTCTTTCTGTTCCGTAAATTGGGTGTTAATAATTGATGAATTTTCGTAGAATGGAAGCAACAAAGGCTCAATCGGAAAAAGGAGGATACGAAATGAAAAAGTCATCACTGTGGGTTTTGGCTGCTGTTTTGATTGTCGCGGTTGTGATCATTGGTTTCAGAGTCGGTACACCGAAGGCAGATAAGGCCGGTGGTGGGAAGTTAGTCGTCTATTCCCCGAACTCTGAGGGCTTGATGAATGCGACGATTCCATTGTTTGAAGAAAAGTACGGTATTGATGTGGAAGTCATCCAGGCGGGAACCGGTGAACTGATCAAGCGGATCCGGTCCGAAAAGGATCGGCCCTATGCTGACGTTCTATTCGGGGGGTCCTGGTCACTGGTCTATGACAATCGGGACTTGTGGGAACCGTATGTTTCGAAAAATGACGCCAATGTACTTGAGCCTTATCGAAACAAAGTCGGATTTATCACCAGTAACGTATTGGACGGGAGCTGCCTCATCGTCAACACGGATCTTATTGGCGATATCAAGATCGAAGGGTACGCCGACCTGTTAAATCCGAAGCTCAAAGGGAAAATTGCCACGGCGGACCCAGCTAACTCTTCTTCCGCTTTTGCGCAACTTACCAATATGCTTCTGGCCATGGGCGGCTATGAGAGCGAAGAGGCTTGGCAGTATGTAAGGGATCTGTTTGCGAATATCGATGGTAAAATCCTGGGCAGTTCCTCTGGGGTCTACAAGAGCGTGGCCGATGGGGAAAACGTGGTCGGTCTCTCCTATGAGGATCCCTGTGCCCAGCTTGTACGGGACGGGGCTCCGGTAAAGGTAATCTATCCTAAAGAAGGTACGGTTTATCTCCCGGCTGCCGCCGCCATCATTAAGGGTGCGAAAAACATGGAGAACGCAAAGCTCTTTATGGACTTCATCATCAGCGAGGAAGTCCAGAACATCTGGGGGACCACGCTAACTAACCGTCCGGTCCATAAAAACGCTAAGACCAGTGACTTTATGGTCCCTATGTCCGAAATCTATGTGATTGAAGAGGATATCCCTTACGTTAGTACGCATAAACAGGAAATTGTCGATCGCTTCACGGAGCTCTACACCAGTCTCCAAAGTAAATAACCCTAGTTTATCGTAGTAGTTGCTCACGCTGGCTGTCGTCCGCTTTAGCGTAGTGACGAAAAGCAAAGCCAGGTGGGTAACAAGCTTCGAAGGCGGACAGCAGCTAGTCATTCTCCCGGTGCCTCTGGCCCTGGGAGAATGACAGCTAATATTTTCAGTAGGTTTGTGGGGGTATAAAATGAGTAAAATCCTGATTCGCCACGCGGTAAAAAAATATGGTGACCATACGGTCATCCCGGACTTGAATCTCGAAATAAAAGACGGTGAACTCTTTACGCTTCTAGGCCCTTCCGGGTGTGGCAAGACAACCCTTTTGCGTATGATTGCCGGCTTTAATTCCATCGAGGGCGGAGATATCTACTTCAACGACATCCGCATCAACGACTTGGATCCGAGTAAGCGGAATATCGGTATGGTTTTCCAAAACTATGCCATCTTCCCCCATATGTCGGTGTACGATAACGTTGCGTTTGGGCTTAAGAACCGCAAGATGGAACCAAAGAAGATCCAGGAACTGACCGAACAGTACCTGGAGCTGATGCAAATTGCGGAGTATGCTTCAAGGATGCCCAACCAGTTGTCCGGTGGGCAGCAGCAGCGGATTGCCTTGGCGCGTGCCCTTGTTATCTCGCCAGATGTTCTGCTGATGGACGAACCCCTTTCCAACTTAGACGCCAAGCTTCGCTTGGAGATGCGTAGTGTGATTCGGCACACGCAAAAGGAGGTCGGCATTACCACCGTTTATGTGACCCATGATCAGGAAGAAGCCATGGCGATCAGTGATACCATTGCGGTGATGAAAGAGGGCGTTATCCAGCAGGTAGGTACGGCGAAGGAAATTTACCAGCGACCAAAAAATCTGTTTGTGGCCAGCTTTATCGGGCGAACAAATATCTTACCGGCAAAAGTAGAAGAGAACGCGTTGCTTTTCCCCAGCGGTTACCGGGTAGAACTGGGTTCTGGGCAGCAGATGGAGAATCAAGAAGTGCAGTGTTCGATCCGGCCCGAGGAATTTGTCATCAGTAAGCAAGGGGATGAAGGAATTCACGGGGTCGTTAGGGAGTATTCATATCTTGGTCCTAACACGCACTATGCAGTGGAAACAGTGGATGGTGTTACGGTAGAGATTATTGAAGAATCATCGATGGAAGATGAGCTCAAACCCGGACAGAAGGTGCTGTTGCAAGTGAAGAAAGAAAGAATAAATATCTTTGATCGAACCGGCCGCCGTAACCTGGTAAGGAGTGAAGCACATGAAGGCTAAACAGAAGTTTACTCTGGATATCTGGGGGCTCATCACCTTGGGGATTATCGGAGTATATCTGCTGTTTTTACTCTACCCGATGGCCCATTTGATGAAACAGTCGGTCTACGATCCGCAAACCGGACAATTCTCGATGGAAAATTTCATCAAATTCTTTTCCAAGAGCTATTACTTGAACACCTTGCTGAATAGTTTTAAGGTTTCCTTGTCGGCTACTTTCCTTTCCATCCTCATCGGGACACCGCTGGCCTATCTCTTTTCCGCTTATAAGATCCGCGGGAAGTCAATGCTGAATATCCTGATTATCATCGCGTCCATGTCGGCCCCCTTCATCGGTGCGTACTCCTGGATTCTGCTCTTAGGGCGCAGTGGGGTGATCACCGTCTTCTTTCGGAAACTGGGGATTGTTCTGCCCGATATTTATGGTTTTAGCGGGATTGTGCTCGTCATGTCATTACAACTTTTCCCGCTGGTCTTTTTGTACGTGCGGGGTGCTTTGGCCAATATCGATAACTCCTTGCTGGAAGCGGCGAATAATCTGGGCTGTTCCGGGCTGAAATGTTTCTTTAAAGTCGTAATCCCGCTGATTATGCCAACTCTGCTCGCCGCGGGTTTACTCGTTTTCATGCGCGCCTTTGCCGATTTTGGGACCCCGATGTTGATTGGTGAGGGCTACCGGACATTCCCCGTGGTCCTGTATACGGAGTTTGTCAATGAAGTAAAAGGGAACGACGGCTTTGCCGCCGCAATTGCGATCATCGCCATTATCATCACCACCTTCGTCTTTCTGGTGCAAAAGTACATCTCCAATAAGCATTCATTTGAAATAAGTGCCCTTCATCCCATGGTGGAAAAGGAACCAAAAAAAGCGCAGAAATTCTTGATTCATCTCTATGCCTATCTGGTGGTGAGCATCGCGATTCTGCCGCAGGTCTACGTCACCTACACGTCTTTTAAAAACACTTCGGGTAAAATTTTTGTTCCCGGATATTCCTTGCGCAGTTACGAAACGGCCTTCTCCAAGCTGGGGGCGAGTATCCAAAACACCATTATTATCCCCCTGCTTGCGCTGATTATCGTCGTCCTGCTGGCGGTCCTCATTGCCTATCTGGCCGTACGGCGCCGGAATGCTTTGACCAATACCGTCGACATTCTTTCCATGGTTCCTTACATTGTGCCGGGCACGGTCCTAGGAATTGCCCTCTTATCGAGTTTTAACCGAAGACCGTTACTGCTCAGTGGAACGATGCTGATCATGGTGATTGCCTTGGTGATCCGGAGGCTGCCATATACCATCCGTTCTTCAGTGGCGATTTTACTGCAAATCCCGCTTAGCATTGAAGAAGCGGCGATCTCATTGGGCGCTTCCAAGATGAAAACCTTCTTTCAAGTAACCGTTCCAATGATGGCGGCCGGCATAATCTCCGGGGCGATTCTAAGTTGGATCACAATGATCAGTGAGTTATCCACTGCCGTCATCCTCTACACCGGCAGGACCAAAACACTGACGGTCGCGGTTTTTACCGAGGTTTTACGGGGTAATTACGGTGTGGCGGCGGCGTTATCATCCATTCTGACGGTGCTCACTGTCATCTCTTTGCTCGTCTTCAACAAAATAAACGCCGGCCGCGAGATCAGCCTGTAAGAGGAGATCTGCTTTTCGAAAACGTACATGGTAAAGTCCGATCAAATAGAAACCACCCGCCAAGCGGGTGGTTTCTTTGCCTGTTTTCCCCTTATTAGTATTAGTTTTGGTGCTTTTTGCCGGAGGAGATGGTACCGTCTGAATGATTACGTTTTAATCAGACAGCGACCGGTGGAGCAAACGTTAGTTGGTAACGTTAAAGGGCTAATTCCGCATTTGTAATCGGAATTAGCCCCCACTTGTTGCTGGGGTATGCGCTAAACTTTAAAGCGGCTGACTTTATCTTTTAGCTCTTCCGCTTTGTACTTCAGCGTTTGGCTGGTGGCGTTAATCTCTTCGACCATAGCGGCGTTTTGCTGCGTGACTTCGTTCAACTGATTAATGGAAGTTTGGATCTCTTGCGAGGCCATGGTTTGTTTCCGGATGGAGTTGGCTACTTCCATGATCACCGCCGATGTTTTTTTGGCGTTTTCGACGATTTGCTGTAATGTTTTGACCGAATGCTCCATAAATTCATTACCAACATCCACCCGATTAACACTTTCGTTGATTAAACCTTCGATTTCTTTGGCGGCTTCGGCGGATTTTCCGGCTAGATTTCGGACCTCGGCGGCGACAACGGCAAAGCCGCGGCCATGCTCGCCGGCACGGGCGGCCTCTACCGCGGCATTTAATGCCAGTAAGTTGGTTTGGAAAGCGATATCATTCACCACTTGGATGATCTCCGAGATCTGTTTGCTACTTTCGGAAATATCCTGCATGGCGGTGCGCGTTTGGGAAAGCGATTTGTCCCCTTCGGCAACCGCATTTAAGGTAGTTTGGACAATTTTTTCTGCTTGTTCCGCATTTTCCATCGCGGAAGTGTTCGCTGCGTGGATCTCCTCAAAGGTGGCGGTGATCTCCTCCAAAGTTGCGGCTTGTTCCTGTGTTCTCTGGGAGAGGTCATCATTGCCTCGGGCAATCTCTTCGGTCCCATGGCGTACGGATTCGGAAGCAGAAAGGATATTTTGGATTATCTCTTTTTGCTCCGAGATCATATGATTGAAACTGGCGGAGAGCCGCCCAATCTCATCGCGGCTTTGCACGGCAGTCTGTACCCTTAGATCCCCTTGTGCCGACTGGAGAAAACAATTTTCAAGAGCAATTATTGGTCTGGTCATGCGTACCGAGACGAATAAGCCAATCAAGGTAGCAACCAAGGCGACCAGGCAAGCCACCAAGGCGATGTATCCGCCCATTTGACGTACGGGGGAAGTAATATCCTTAACATCTCCGGTCACGACTAAAAGCCAATTCGTATTTGCGATCAGCCCATAGGAAGCCAGCTTTATTAGGCCCTGATACAGGTAATCTTCAACTGCGGTCGGAATCTGCTCACCGGCTTGGAGCCGGGTTATCACATTATTAATGGTTTCGTTTTCCACCGGGAGGCCGATTTTATCGGCTTCCGGGTGATAGAGCATCGTCCGGTTGGCATCGACCAGATAGGCGTAACTGGTGCTGTGTTCACCAATCTGGATATGCTTTAGATGTTTGGAAAAATGACTTAACTTCACAGCGTTGCCGACAAAGCCATTGACGCGCCCCTGTTCATTAAGGATGGGGTAGGCGATGAAAACTATTAATTCTCTCGACAAGTCGGATCTTTTAACCTGGCTGAGGAGGGGTTGGTTTGGCAAAACCCGATCGAGATTGAAATAATCCTTAATTTGTCGATTTATGTAGTTGCGATTACTGTCAACAATAATTTTCCCCGTTAAATCCGCGACAAAAGCCCGTTCAATGTGTTCGCTCTTTTGTGTATAGCCATTGAGTTTGGTGACAACGGCCGCTTCGGTTTGACGAAATTCCTCGGAATATGGACTTTCCGTCACTAAGTCGAGAAAGAGGTCGTCGTCAGCGCAGACTTGAACTTCCCGAATTGTGGCCTCGATCAGTGCGGATATTGTCTCCATCCCGCGCTCAACAACGGAGATCATCTCTTTTTTGCTCTGCGTTATTAGTATATCTTGCGCCCCATAGAAAATGATAATTCCGGTTATGAAGATGGATACAACAACAATACCTACGATTAATAGTGGAACTTTGAATCGCAGTGACATGCAAAAAACCCCTTTTTAGAGAATTTGTCGATATTTAATATATCGGCATCTTTGCCCAATTCTTGACAAATGAAAAGCGATAATTGAGGATTCTGTTGACAAAGGAAAAGCGATTGTTTATAATACTAGTGAACTAGATAAATAATACACTAGAGAGGTGGGGCCGTGCAGTTTGAAATTGATGAAAGGCAGCCAATATACAGGCAGATTGTGGAGACTTTAATTAGACAGATCGCGCGTGGTTTTTGGCCGCCTGGTGGGAAATTGCCCTCCATTCGTGAAGTCGCTGCGGCGGCCCGGGTCAATCCGAACACGGTCTCCAGAGCGTTTCAGGAGCTGGAAAGGACCGGATTGGTTGCTACCCGGCGCGGGGAGGGGACGTTTGTGACGACTAATACCCAGGTCATTAAGGACTACCGGGAAAAAACCGCTCGCGCCTTATGGACCGACTTTTTAGGGAAAATTCGGGAGCTTGGTTTGACCAATGAAGAAATACAGCGTTTGCTGGCTGAGCTGAGGGAGGATGAATGAGTGATGACCATTCCTGCGGTTATGTTGGAAAATGTGGTGAAGAGGTATCCTTTAACCAGGGCATTGGATGGGGTGAATTTGACCATCGAAAGAGGCAAGGTTGTTGGCTTGCTTGGCCATAATGGGAGTGGAAAAACTACCTTGCTTAAGATCATTGCCGGCTTAAGAACACCCACCAGTGGCCAGGTCCGGGTGCTTGGTATGGCACCGGGACTTGAGACCAAAAAACGGGTGGCTTTTTTACCAGAGGTAAACACCTTTTATAACTGGATGACCGTTGATGACCTCCTCAAATTCGTCAAATCCTTCCATCCGGATTTGGATCTTGAAAAAACGGCTGAGCTAAAGGCATTTATGAATCTCAAGGGCGAGAGTAAAATCGGGGCTTTGTCCAAGGGGCAGCAGGCCCGGCTCAAGTTGATCGTCGGACTGGCACGCCAAGCCGATTTATTGCTTCTGGATGAACCGTTGGCGGGAATTGATCCGCCGTCCCGGGCCAAAATCCTCCACGCCCTCGTGGGTGAGCTCCGTCAGGAAGGGCAGACGGTTGTTATTTCAACCCACGAAGTTAAGGAAGCCGAACCCATCTTCGATCATGTGATTTTTCTGCGCCAGGGTCGTGTTGCGCTGGAGGGGGAGGCTGAAGCACTCCGGGCGGAGACCGGCCATTCGATGGAAGAACTTTTTGGGGAGGTATTGGAGTGAAAATGTTTTTTCAATTATACCGCAAAGAGCTGAACGGATTACGTAATATATTCCTGACTCTCCTCGGCCTCATCATGGGGATCGATCTCTTTCTGGTTACACGGGTCCGTTCCTGGGGTTATTGGACAGCGCTTCATGTTACTCTTATTCCTCTAATCTTCCTTCTGATTTGGGCGATGTTTCGGGCCTTTATGCTCACAAGGGAGGAGTGGAAAGAAGGAACCGCCCCCTTCCTCAGATCTTTACCGCTCAGTGGTTGGAGCATCGTTGGGGCCAAACTACTGGCCGCTTTCACCGAGTGGCTGTTTTTAAGCCTCGCCACGGTTATATTTTCCGGATTGTTCTATGCGACCGCGCCATTATGGGGGGTTGAATGGCCGGCACTACCGGATCTGTTTTTCTCAGAACAAACGGTCCAATTTATAGTTGTCTCTGGGTTAAACTTTGCATTGGGGATAATCTTGACGGGGCTTATTTTTCAATTGGCTTATTTGCTAGGACGGACGGTTAACCGTTTTAATGCCCTGGTCAGCTTCGCCTGTACGGTTCTGTTGTTTTATCTCACCGCGAAAGGTAACGATATATTGAGCCGGTTGTTTGCAAATCTTTCAGGGATATCTCCGGAAACGATATCGTTATCTCCGAACGCCAACGCGGTTCTGACTTATTTAAAGCTCAATATTGTTATTATGCTTATTGAGTTTGCCTTCTTGTTTGTTGTCACCGGGTGGGTGATGGAGAAAAAGGCGGAAAGCTAGATTTTTACGTGGACGAACACATCCATAATCGGTCACGCCTATAATGATTATAAGGTATAAGCGGGAGGTGAGACCGATTAAGGATCAGACCGACTTTATTAAGGAGTCACTAAGACAAAACCGGTTTTGGACGCAGATCATGTCCGAACATGCGCTCTTCATCCGCGAAGGGTTACCCTGTACGGAAACGGCGCTGATTGATGAAGCACGACAACTGGAGCAGATTTTTGCTAATTTGAAAGCCCGCGCCGACCAAACCCCAAATAACCAGGCCGCAGTTTTGGCTTTGAATCAAGATGTGATTAAGGCCTTAGACCGGATTATTGAGTTCAAGACTTTTGTGCTAAAACGGATGATCACTTGTCGCCTCGGTGGCTTTAACTATCCGTTATTAATTGACCATATACGCCGGGAGGCGATCCGTTTTCGCGCTAATTTGCTGAAGCTCAATAATAACATCCAGACTCCCGTGGCCGAAATGGCACTGGAAGAAGAGATCTTTTGGCTGCGGATTATGGGGGATCACGCCAGGTTTATTGCCCATTTGTTAGATCCTTCGGAACGACCACTGGTCCAAAGGGCAACTCAATTCGGTAGAAATTTCGAAACCCTGCGTTTACAAGGGGAGGATTTACAATCAATGCTGGTCCCCCAAGACTATGAAAACCATCTGCTCCCAGCCGCGATGATGGGCGAGCCCTTGCCCCCGGGCTTTGATAATCTCAAGGGACCATTTGTCATCCCTCGACTGCAAAGGTTTAATGGGGAAGTCGTCCAGGCTACGATGGGGATCCGGGATTTCAAAGCGGTTGCTTTGGAGTTGGTCGAAACTTGCACCGTTCTAAGTCTGATTTCACCCTTATTAGCCAGCCACGTCCTGCGCGAAGCGGAAATGGCCCTGGCGGATCTGGGGAGAATAGAGCAGGAATTAAAGGGATGATAATATAATACAGCACAAAAGCCCGATTGGTGAGTCCAGTCGGGTTTTTATGCAACAATAGGCTGTGGTATCGCCTTAAATTAAGGAAACATTGATCAAGGTTTTAATATAAACCATAAGTCTGTTCAACATTGAGAATAAACATGATTCCCTTTCCGGGTTCTTCGATCCGTAGTTGTTCCTTGATACTCGACACAATGGCGTCAGTGAGCTCAATTTGGGCAAGGATCATCACGATTTCTTTTTCCGGTTCAATTGGCATGGCAAATAACTTCTTAGTTTCGTGGATCCCCGAGCCGCGAGCATTGATGACGGTCGCTCCCCGTGCGCCGGCGGGTTTAGCCGCTTCAATGACTTCTTCTGCTTTGCCTCTGTCCACGACCACAAATATCGCGTTATACATTGGTTCAATCACACCTCTTCTTTCCTTTGATTGGTCCGGCGCTACTGGATGAACGCCAACCTGAGCCTTGACAGAAATTGAAAATGCGATCCCGTGATGTGGTTTATCAAAAGCCAAATGTTTATTGAGCGCTTCCAGTGCCCGGTCAGCGATGGATGGCACGGTGACGCTCAGCACAATTTCTTTACGGATATCGGTTAAATCCAATATTTCTAATAGATGGTTCTTAACTGTGCCTTTGCCTAAAAAGATGGTGCCCCCGGTGACCCCTTGTTGCCTAAGAATATTCATTACCTTGCTGCCGACACCGAAATTCACTACCGTGCAAAGCAATACCCATTGTTCGAGCCCGGAGTTATTATCCATGATGAACACCCACCTTTTGTGATTTAATTTTATAAATAAGTCCTAAAACCTGTAGGGCAATTAATGGGGTTAAAGCGACCATTGCAATCACCCCAAAACCGTCAATGAGAACATTAGCGCCTTCCGTTGCTTCAGCTACTCCTTGCGCAAATGCTAAAATAAAAGTGGCGGTCATCGGACCGGAAGCAACACCCCCCGCATCAAAGGCGATCCCGACAAATAAGGACGGCACCACATAAGAGATGGCGATGGAGATTATATACCCTGGTAACAAAAAATGCCAGAGTTGGACTCCGGGGATGATGATTCTGATCATGGAAAAGGTGACGGCGCAGCCAACACCCAGCGAAAGGGCGAATAAGACAATCCTACGTTTGACATAACCACTAGTGACATTCTCAATCTGTGTCGTTAAAACATAAACAGCAGGTTCGGCAAGAATAACCACTAAACCAAGGAGAAAGCCAATAAGGAGCACGAGCCACGGCTGTTCTAACAAAGCGAGACGGTAGCCGACCATACTACCGACATCCATAAATCCGGCATTCACTCCGGTCAAGAATAAGACTAAACCGATAAAAGTATAGACCAGACCTTTCATAATTTTTCTGAAAGCCCGACGGGAAAGGTGAAAGGAGAGCGTTTGAAAGACCAGAAAGGTTAGTAATAAAGGGAGAAGGGCCAAGATTATATTGCCGGTAATCTTCGGTAGTTGGTCCATAAAAGGAGCTAGAATCGATGTTGGCTGGGAAATTTGCAATTCTAAGCTACCGCTCAGTTCGCCGGTTTTGAAAAACAGACTCATGACAATTACCGCTAAGATGGCACCGGATGAAGCCAACCCCACCAGGCCAAAGCTGTCTTCCTCCGAAGCGGTGCCGTTCTTTTTTAAAGAAGAAACACCATAGGCGAGGGCAAGCATAAACGGGACGGTCAGGGCACCGGTCGTGGCACCGGAAGCATCGAACGCGATCGCGATAAATCCAGAGGAAGAGAAGACGCCTGCTGCCAAAATTACCAGGTAGATAAGGGTCAATATTTTATTTAATGGAAAATTATAAACAATGCGAAAGAGACCAAGGGTTAGTAAGAGAGCGACGCCGACCGAGACAACCACGACGATACCCGCCTGCGAAAGGACCCCGGTCGTGACCGCCTGAACTTGACTGGCTAAGATGTGCAGATCCGGTTCGGCAATGGAGATAAAAAACCCTAAAATTAAACCGGCGAGACCAACAATCAAGACTTTATTGCTTTGGGCGAGGGAATTACCCATAAGGTTACCGATTGGGGTGATACCGATATCAACACCAAATAAGAAGATTGTCAGTCCAATGATGATGAAGAAGGCACCGAGGAGAAACCTCACCAGCAAATGATGGTCAAGGGGGGTAACCGTAAAATTGAGTCCTAAAACAATTATCGTAACGGGTATTACTGCGAAAAGAACTTCTTTCAATTTTTGGAGTAAAACATTCAAATAGCCGTCACATCCTTTCTGATAAAGACGTTGGGTGAGGACAAGTGAAGAGAAGTAGTGGGGCAGACTAAAAAAAATGGGCTTTTAAAATTGAAAAAAGTGAAGTTTATGTTATTCTTGCCTGTTTTTGCAGGGAGATTCGGACAAGAACTACCATGACTTTATTATAACGGAGGTTTCGCCCTAATTTCACTATATTTTTACGGTTTTTACTAAAAAATGTTTGGGAAGCGCTAGCAGTTTGAATTTCATAAAAAAACCCCAAAATTATGGGGCTGAACGGATACATCTGGGGTCTTTACCATAAAGACCGTTGCCAGCGGTAAAATCGCTTCTACAGCCGGTGAGAAATGGACCGGTTGTTTCACGCATCTTCGCTCAACATCTCCTGGACGTAAGAGGGGAGGGCAAACGAAGCCGTATGTAAGGTGGGATTATAGTATCTGGTTTTAAGGTTAAATTGCTGCCAAAGCTTGGGGTTAAAAGTAGCGACCGGATCCAGCGTCTTGGCGGCAAAACCGAACAGCCAATGGCCGGAAGGATAGGTCGGCATAAAAAACTGATAGACTCGGGCGATGGGGAAGGTGGCTTTAATTTTTTGGTGGGCTCGCTTCATTTCCCGGGCATCTTTCGGATAGTAAGGGCTTTCGTGCTGGTTGATTAAGATTCCGTCGGCGGTTAAGGCCCGATAACAGTTATGATAAAACTCAAGGGTAAAAAGGCCTTCGCCTGGACCAATCGGGTCCGTGGAGTCAACCAGAATCAAATCATAGGTCCCTTCCGGGGTATTTTTAATAAACTCCACCCCGTCGACAAAATGTAGTTTAAGTCGGGGTTCGTTTGTAAATACGGAAGCGGTTTGGGGTAAATACTGTTGACACAAGCGGACCACCCGCTCATCGATCTCCACCTGATCAATCTGCTGTACCGTTGGGTAGCGCGCCACTTCGCGAGCGGTTCCCCCGTCGCCGCCACCGATAATCAACACCCTTTGGATCTCAGGATTGGTGGCAAAGGCGGGGTGGCAGATCATTTCATGGTAAATGAACTCATCCTTTTCCGTCATCATGATGAAACCATCAAGGGTAAAAAAAGTACCAAAGGTCGCGTTTTTGAAGAAATCAATCCTTTGGAACTTTGTTTGTTCGGACCAAAGCGGCTCGACTTTAATGGAAAAGCGCACATCTTCGGTATGGTATTCCGAGAACCACAAGTCAACCATTATTTACCCCCTCCTCAGATTATTGTGTTGGCATCGCCAAAAAGTTTATTATAATTCAACACATCGAAATGGACGGTTTTGGCCTGGGTGTAGTTTTAAGCCCCGTATAAATTGGCGTTACCGTGTGGTTATTTAAGTGCATCACGAAAGATTCATACCATGGAAGATCTCATCCATCTCCTTCTTCAAGCGGCGGGTTATTTCCCGCGCTTCTCCCGGGTGAATGTCTTCTTCGGAAAAGCCAAAAAGATAATTGTCCAAATCAAAATCCTTGAGTTTACATTTGGTGTGGTAGATATTTTCCTGGTAGACATTGACATCGATCATTTGGTATCGTTTTAGAATACTCGGGTCAATATAATCTTGGATAGAATTGAAATTGTGGTCATTAAAAATCTTCCGGCCGGTAATGTCCCGCGTAAAGCCGCGTACCCGGTAGTCGATGGTCATGATATCCGTATCAAAACTATTAATCAGGTAATTGAGGGCTTTGAGCGGGGAAATCTGTCCACATGTTGAAACGTCAATATCAGCACGGAAGGTGCACACCCCGTCATGGGGATGGTATTCCGGATAGGTATGGACAGTAATATGGCTTTTATCCAGATGGGCAAGGATAACCTCCGGCTCAAGGGTAGAAGTTTGCATCTTTTGAATCGTGTTGCCGTTATCTTCCTCGCAGACTAAAAGGGTAACACTGGCCCCTTGTGGGTCATAATCTTGGTTGGCAATGCTTAAAATATTGGCGCCAATAATTTCGGTCACGTTCTTTAGAATCTGCGTTAATCTTTCGGCATTATAATGTTCATCAATATAAGCGATATAAGCATTGCGGTCGGAGACGGTTTTGGTATAGCAGATATCGTACATACTAAAAGCTAAGGTCTTTGTGAGGTTGTTAAACCCATGCAGTTTGATTTTGGAGCCCTTTTTCACTTATCTACCCCCCAACAGTGTTATCTATCCCCCGTTTATAATGGATAATACTTAGGGGAATGTCAACATTTCCGAGATGTCGCTTTAGAAAAACAAGAAAGTTTTGCGGCTCATCTTTCACCTGGATTATAGTTAAATTATTCAATAGAAGTCAAGAGGTAGCCGGCAAGAATTATTCTCTTCATATTTAACGTAGGTTGGGATCTTCATCATGGGGTGTTTTTCCGCTACACGCAGGCTTGAAATTTTGCCGATTGCGCAAACCGACTTCTGAAATTATCACATTCTTACAATTTTGTCAACCATTACTTACGAACATGTAGTTATTCTGTGATAATGTCAGGTTGAATCTATTCTGGTAAAATGTCACCCATGAGAGAGGAGACATTTTACATGACTCAACAGGAAATGAAAAAACTGAGGGTCATCGATTTGACGATCGCCGGGAACATCACGGTCAGAGAGGCGGCGGAATTACTTGATCTCAGTGAACGCCAGGTTTTTAGGCTGAAGAAAGGAGTGTTAGAACAAGGAGCCGCGT
>DUQQ01000067.1 GCA_012837705.1 Hydrogenispora sp. | reverse complement strand
CTTCTTCGCTGGTCTTCGAGTCCAGGTTGGCCGAAGGTTCGTCCGCCAGGACCAGTTTGGGTTCTTTGACCAAAGCCCGGGCAATCGCTACCCGCTGCTTCTGTCCGCCCGACAGTTCGTTGGGTTTCCGGTTCTCCAAACCCTCCAGCCCGACCGCCTTCAGGATATGAAGCACCCGGTCGCGGATCTCCTGCTTGTCATATTTGTTGACTAGCCGGATGGCGAACTCCACATTCTCGTAGGCGGTTAAGACCGGAATCAGGTTATAACTTTGGAAGATAAAACCCACGTTGAATCGGCGAATCATGGCCAGTTCTTTTTTGTCTAGCTCCGCCAAGCTTTGGCCGTCAAACAGAATCGTCCCGTCGGTGGGCTTATCCAAACAACCAATCATATTCAAGAGCGTCGTCTTTCCCGAACCGGAGGGGCCAAAGATCGTTGTAAATTCCCCATGCTCTACCGTAAGATCGATCCCCCGCAGCGCCGGGACCTCAATTTTTCCCTGGTCATAAACTTTTTTCAACCCCTTGAGTTCCAATAAAGCCATCTTATCTACCTCCTTGTTCTTATTACTCGTTACTGGATCCTCGATTCTACTTGCACGTTACTCTTTCTTCTTAAGTCCGTTCTCGATAAAGTAAAGCATCTTGTCGATGATCTCCATGTCATCTAGATCCAGCTTCCCGTCTTCCCAAATAAAATCGGTCAAAGAAAAGGTCATGCCCGTTAGGAGCTTCGCCACAACCTTCATGTCAATCGCCGGGTCAATCTCACCCTGCTCCTTCCCGTACTCCAACAGATCTCGGAAAAACTCGGCACTACGGTCTTCGTGTTCACCGTAGATCTCCTGGTACAGTTCTTTATCATTCGCCAGCATCATCCCGATCGGTAGTAAGCGCTGGTTTTCTTTCGCAAAGCGGAATCCGCTCAGATACACCTCGCGTAAGAGCTGGAAAAAGCTATACTTGCCTTTATTTTTGATCATATCGCTGTTGATGTACGATAACTTTTTCTCCACCAACAACTCCATCAAGTGTTTATAGAGGTCCTTTTTATCCTCAAAATACTGGTAAAAACTGCCCATGGCAATCCCCGCCTGTTCCGCAATGGCCGTCACCCGTGCTTGGTGAAAAGGATGGGTGGCAAACTCATCAATGGCCGCCTCAATAATGCGCTCACGCTTCTGTGCTGGTAAATTGAAAAAGGTCGGTTTCGGCATAAAATCCTCCTCTCCCTAAATAAGCGCCGTCGAAAATATTGAATGTGAATTCATATTCATATGAAGGTACATTCATATTGTAAATTATGGTTTTAACAATGTCAAGGTAAAATACGGTTCCTACCATAAATTCCTTCCGCAGAACGTTACTTTCTTTTTTTCTGCGGCATGATAGAATAGATTTGAAGGATGCAATCTTTGCCTGACTTGCTAACAAACGCAAAAGGAGAAGAAAATATGGATAACAGTGTTGTCATCAACCAAGTGCTCATTCTTTTTCTGATCATCGCCATCGGTTTCATCGCCCGAAAAAAGGATATAATCACCGCTACGGGCGGTGCCGACCTCACCCGTTTGTTACTGTATGTAACCAGCCCTCTAACCATCTTTACCTCCTTTCAATTGGAATACTCCCGGTCGATGCTGTTGGGCGCCGGTCAAGTTTTTGCCTTTGCCGTAGCGATTCATCTTTTTGCCCTCCTCATTGGCCTGACCATCTTTAACCGCTACCCGGAGCCGGTTAAGCGCGTCCTCCGTTTTACCACCATCTTTTCGAACTGTGGTTTTATGGGTTTTCCCCTCTTGCAAAGCATCTATGGGAAAAGCGGTGTTTTTTATGGCTCCTTCTATGTGATGGTCTTTAATCTTTTTATTTGGACCGTTGGGATTCGCATTTTCACCGGAAAGCAAGGTCCTTGGCAAAAGGTTGTAGCCAACCCCAACATCATCGCCGTCGGCCTCGGCCTTGTAACCTTTCTCCTCCCGCTCAAGCTTCCCGTCCCGCTCTACACCGCAATGGAAACAGTCGCTTCAATGAACACCCCCCTGTCGATGTTCCTGGTCGGTGCCACCTTAACCGAGGTTAAGCCACGCGAATTGTTTTCCGGCGGGGCCGTCTATTATGGTTCTGTTGTCCGCTTGCTGCTCATGCCTTTTTTGGCGCTCCTTGCCACCAGCCTGTTGAACTTCCCCCCACTTTTAAAAGGGGTTTGTGTGCTGATCACCGCCACCCCTGCGGCCGCCTTGACTACACCTTTTGCGGCTAAACACAATGGCGATATCCATTTATCTTCCCGGTTGATTCTCCTCTCCACGGTTTTATCCGTAATCACCTTACCCTTCTTCGTTTTCCTGCTCAGTAGGTGAATCCACCTTGTACCAAAAAGAAAAAACCATAGTGTCCAAGGCCACCGCCTTGCCCCACATGGTTTCTCAAAACCAAAGAAGTTATTCAATTCAAGCCGAAAATGATCCGTGATCCCGAAAGGAAGCAGGACAAAAAAGTCAAAGGTAATAATAGGCCAAAGATAATAAAGACGCTTTTCACCGCCATAATCTGGGGGGATGAAGAATGACAAGTTACCAGAACCCAATCATTAGAGGGTTTAATCCCGACCCCAGCATCTGCCGGGTCGGCGAAGACTATTATTTGGTCACTTCCACTTTTGAATTTTTTCCCGGGGTTCCGATCTACCATAGTAAAAACTTGGTCGATTGGGAGCTGATCAATTATTGTTTGACCCGCGATTCCCAGTTGAATTTGGTTAATGCCCGTTGTTCCGGGGGGATTTACGCCCCTACCATCCGTTACCATGATGGCTGGTTTTACATGATTACCACTAACGTGTCGGACCGGGGTAGTTTTATTGTCTATACGGACGATATCTACGGCGAGTGGTCAGACCCCCAGTGGGTGGAGCATGAGGGCATTGATCCTTCGTTGTTCTTTGATGATGATGGGACGGTTTACTTTTGTGGGCGAGATAATAACAGCGGTGGTATCATCCTCTATGAAATCAATCCCCGCACAGGGAAAAAACTGAGTGCGACCCAGATCATCAGTTATGGTACGGGCGGCAAACACCCGGAAGCCCCCCATATATATAAGGTCAATAACTACTACTACCTTTTGTTGGCCGAAGGTGGTACCGAATACGGCCATATGGCCACGATTCTGCGGAGTAAAAGCCCGTATGGGCCTTATGAAGCCTGTCCCCACAATCCAATTTTAACCCACCGGGATTTTACCGCGTCACCGATCCAGGCGACCGGCCATGCTGACCTCATCGAAGATACCAATGGGAACTGGTGGTTGGTCTGTTTAGGGATTCGTCCCCTCCCGGGTCTCCTGCTACACAATCTGGGCCGGGAAACTTTCCTGACGCCAATGGTCTGGGATGAAAATGGTTGGCCCGTCGTTGGAAATAAGGGCACCATTGCCATGACAATGGAGGGTCCCCTCCCCGCTCCCATAGGCTTTCCCCCGTCCCTTGCTGCTTTTGAAGATGATTTTACCGGCCCGACCTTAAAAAAGGAATGGACATTTGTGCGAAATCCACGCCGGGAAAATTATAGTTTGTCCGCGCGCAAAGGGTATTTAAAGTTAACGGCGGGGGCGGAAAGTCTGAGCGATCCCCGGCCGACTTTCCTCGGAATTCGGCAGCAAGAATTTGCCATGCGGGCTCAGACCCAAGTACTATTAAACTCCATGAGCGAAGGGCAAAAGGCCGGACTGGCCGCTTTCTACAACCAAAATTACCATTATGCACTCTATGTCACAAGGGAGCAAGGCCGTTCTTTTGTGGTGCTCGCTAAGAAAGTCCATGATCTTGAAGATACCACCACAAGAGTGGAGATCGACTTTGATGGTATGATTGAGTTCCAAATCGAAACTGGAAGCGAAGACTACCATTTTCGTTACCGTTTAGATGGTGATTGGATCGAAATCGGAACCGGTAAAACCGCCGGATTATGTACGGAAGGGACGATGACGATGACCTTTACCGGGACTTTTCTTGGGCTTTTTGCTAGCAAGGGGGAAGCATTTTTTAAATATTTTCGGGTACAAGCTCTAAATAGAGCACAAAATAATTCTGTTGTAAACCGCTAATTACGGATCCACCTCTCCTTAATAACAAGCGAAAAGTTTTGCTTCCATCCCCATAAGAAGCAGACAGGAGACCGGTATGTACTCCGATCTCCTGTCTGCTTCCGTTGTCTAGGCGATCCCCTGGTCATTCGGGTTAATCCCGAAACAACACCTTGTTGCGTGGTACAACCATAAGGATCATCGGTAAAGGAGGGATTTTGTTTGAAGGCAAAACTCCCGATTATCTACTGCCCATAATAGGCATCCGCGCCATGTTTACGGAGATAATGTTTGTCTAAAAGCTCCTGACTGATTGCTGCAGCTCCCCCATCCAGTACTTTCGTCAGGAAAGCAATCTTGGCGATCTCTTCTAAGACCACACTATTATGCACGGCGTCCGCCGGGTCCTCTCCCCACGTAAAGGGGCCATGGTTAGCGACCAAAACTCCAGGAAAGTCCCGGTAGTCGAGGTAAGAAAAACGCTCGACAATTACTCTACCGGTGTTCAATTCGTATTCATCTTCAATTTCTGCTGCCGTTAAGCGTCGGGTACAGGGTATTTCTCCATAAAAGTAATCAGCATGAGTTGTACCCAAGCAAGGAATCCCCTTTTGGGCCTGAGCCCATGCGGTTGCCCATGGCGAATGGGTATGGACCACACCCCCAATCTCCGGGAAGTTTTGGTAAAGGTACAGGTGGGTCCGGGTATCGGAAGAGGGTTTCAGCTCTCCTTCGACCACCTTCCCACTGAGATCCACCACCACCATATGCTCAACTCTTAAGTCTTCATACGGGACGCCACTGGGTTTAATGACCACCAACCCCTTTTCCCGGTCGATCCCACTGACATTGCCCCAGGTGTAAATGATCAGATTCCGGTTTTTCAGCTCAAGATTAGCGGCCAGTACGTCTTCTTTTAATGCGGTAAGCATAAAACCACCTCCATGTGCAATTCAAAAGCACTCGTTAGCCTCTTGCCCCAAACTGGCCTCACTGCAGAAGTTTGATGACCGAAGGATAAATCCCGGGAACGACCGCTCACTTAAAATGTTCAATCGCGGCCTTTTCAAGATTTAGCCCGTCCTTATACCGCTGTAGAAACCGGTTAAACCCTTCGACATCTTCTGCTTTGGGCTCTATTATATCGATGTTTTCTTGGGCAAATACTTTTTGGTCAAGATAGGCCTCAAAGGTTTCGTCATTTGTTCTATTTTTCATATAAGCCGCCAGGAGCGCAATGCCCCAGGCACCGCCTTCTCCGGCGGAAGCCATAACCGCAACCGGGACGTTCAGTGCCCCTGCCATTAACTGCTGCGCGACACCCTTGGTTTTGAAGAGACCGCCATGCCCCAATAGCTTATCTAGACGTACCTGCTCGTTCCGGGTTAGGATATCCATGCCTATTCTTAAGGTCCCCATCGCTGAAAAGAGCATGGTGCGCATGAAGTTGGCCAGTGTAAAATTGCTGTTTTGGTTGCGCACAAACAACGGGCGTCCTTCGGCGAACCCGGTGATATGTTCACCGGATACATAGTTATAGGCCAGAAGGTTACCGCCATCCGGATCGGCCGATAACGCCTGGTTATACAACATCGAATAAAGTTCGTTTTTAGCCGGTTTATGCCCCATATTTTCCAAAATTTCCGCAAACATCTTTACCCAATCGTCAATGTCGGAAGAACAGTTGTTGCAATGCACCATGGCAACGGGTTTACCAGTAGGAGTGGTAACCAGATCAAGTTCGGGATAGACCTTTGATAATTCTTTTTCTAAGACCACCATGGCAAAGATCGAGGTTCCCGCCGAAACATTACCGGTGCGCGGAGCGACACTATTGGTGGCCACCATACCGGTGCCAGCGTCACCTTCGGGCGGGCACAGGGGAATACCCGGTTGCAAGGTGCCTGTCGGGTCCAGTAATTTGGCCCCTTTTGCACTCAAGGAACCGGCCTTATCGCCGGCCATCAGCACTTTGGGCAGAATATTCTCCAGTTTCCAACTGTAGTTTTGATCGGCAATAAGCGCTTCAAATTGGCGTAACATACGCGGGTTATAATCATTTAAATTGCTATCGATGGGGAACATCCCCGACGCTTCGCCCACACCCAGGACTTTTTCGCCAGTCAGTTGCCAATGCACATAACCGGCGAGCGTGGTCATAAAGGCAATGTCTTTAACATGCGCTTCACCGTTGAGAATCGCCTGATATAGATGGGCAATACTCCACCGCTGGGGTATGTTGAAGTTGAATTCTTTACTTAAAAGCTCCGCCGCTTCGCCGGTGATGGTATTACGCCAAGTACGGAACGGAACTAACAGTTGATCATCTTTATCAAAAACAAGATAGCCGTGCATCATCCCGGAAAATCCTAAAGCGCCGATGCGTGTGAGCTTCACATCATATTGCCGCAAGACATTTTCCGCCAGATCCTGATAACAGCTTTGAAGCCCCGTCCATATATCCTCAAGACTGTATGTCCAGATGCCATTTTCCAGTTTGTTTTCCCAAGTATGTGCCCCGGAGGCCAAAGGAGTATGGTCCTCTCCGATCAGCACCGCTTTTATTCTTGTCGAGCCAAACTCAATGCCGAGGGCTGTTTGCCCGTTATTAATCATTGCTTTAAGGTTGCTATCCACCCACTTATCCCTCCTTACTTTTAGAATTAAATTTAACGGTCTCGCAGTCGTTCTCAACGTTATTGATAAAAGTTTACGCTTTGTCGATACGTGGACAATTTGTTTAACCACAATCCTGGGGCAATGGACTCTCTATACCATTGCCCCAATAGGATTAGCGGTCACCGCACGGGCTTCTTCTTTTCCATGCTCGGTCTTAACCGCCGCCCGCATCTTTTTTTTAAATTTTAACGGTGGTAGTAGATCTGCCAGTTGAGATACTTATTGAAGGCTTCATTAATGATATCGCCGACTTCACCGGGGCAGATTGCCACATGGTGCTCAAAGCCATTCTCACAGATGTAACGTAGAAGTTCTTGCATTTGGGGAACTTTCATTACGCCATAGCCGCCAAAGGTATCCAGTGCTTCATCGGTGATTTCTCCCTCACCAACGTAGGCCTTGATTCGTCCGGTGAGATCGTCCGTTGATACCCGGCAGTACGTGGCCTTGGTTGGCCGCATCCGCCCCGTAATCGTTCCATAGGTGTTCTCTTTACCAACTGTTCCGGCAATAATGGCCTGATAATCCAATTTCCCCTCATTACCGAAGATGTCCTGAGGCAGATTACTGCAATGGAAGAGAACACATTTGTTTGGGTCCCCACCGAAATTGTTGTTCCAATCCAATAATGCGCTGGGCTGCTCCGAAGCAAGCGTTAGGGCATACATGCCAATTAAACCCGTAATATCGGCCTCACAAGCGCTGGGGTTCTTGCGGTTGGAGAGCATGCTCATAACCGTACAGGGCACCACCCCAAAGTATTCTTCCAGAGCCGTCCAGCATTGAATGGCTGTCCCGTCCCATTCGTGTTCTTCAATAAAGCGATTAAGGACAACAGCAAATTTCGCCATCTTAATAAGGGCTTCCGCACTAACCCCGGCCGTGGAAGCATACCCTTTGATCGCCTCGATTTGCTCTTTAACCGCCGGGTCGTCGTCCTTAAGACGGCCAATTTGACCAAGAATCTCGGAGAGATCGAAAGGCTCGACCGCAATGCCGTTGTGTTCTAAAATCTTCTCGCTATAACGTACCGTCGTAAAGTTCACCGGACGAATCCCAATCTGTCCGAAACGGGCTTTCCGCAAACCGTTGACAACACGGCAAACGCCGACAAATTTAAGAATATCCTCTTTAAAACTCTCCTCTTCCGGAGCAACCGTATGTAACCGGGTCAAGCTGTAGGGAATGTTATATTGTCTTAAGTTATTGCAGGCCGACATCTTCCCGCAAAAACTGTCCCGTCTTTTCTCGATCGACATCCCCGTGGTCTCATCGGGGAAAGCATGCACCAAAACCGGAACCTTCAGTCCAGAGAGGCGAATCGAATCCGCCACACCCCGCTCGTCACCGAAATTCGGTAAAGTGACCAAAATACCGTCGATCTTATCAGCATGGGCTTTAAATAAAGCCGCACATTTCTTCGCTTCTTCATAGGTTTCAACCGTCCCGTAAGGAGTGTCTTCCGGTGTAAGACACACCACCTCAATTCCTAACTCGGCTAAAACCTTAAGGACTCTTTCCCGCCCTTCCTCCGCCAGCTCCGAAGGGAAAAAATTACGATTACCAACAATCATTCCTAGAGTTGCCATCTTTTTTCATTACCTCCTGTCATGATAATTGATGGATTTTTTGATCACCGTTATACCTGTGCTCCAGCCTACCCTCCTTTCCGCCCTTGGGTTAAACAATACAACGATACTACGAAGTTGAGTGACTTGTCCGTACAAGCGAGGGGGTAAATAAATAGATTCACCACACCAAACGCGCCCAACATTTATTGGTTGTAAATGTAAGGCCGCAAGTGTTTTTGCCATTTTCTACTAAGTTGTGCAGACAACTTTTCACTAATATAATACCGCTTTTTTACGCGGAATCCTTCTTTGCGGCGATTATTTTTTCACTCTTCCCTCCGCCGCACAGGAGGTCCGGAGAATCAACTCCGGCTGGTAAACCAACCGTGGCTTGTGTGTTTTGTTTTCCAACATATCCAGGAGCATACGTGCGGCCTGTCGGCCCATAGCCGATTTAGGATGCTTCACTCCAGTCAGTTTCACCTCCGAAGCCACCGCCAATCTGGAATCGTCGAAACTAACCAGCGAAATCTCTTCGGGGACTTTGACCCCTTCTTCCCGTAAAGCTTCAAGGACGATTAAAGCCACCTGATCATTATAGCAGACCATGCCGGTCGGTACCGGTGTTTCTTGTAAGAGCTGGCGGGTAAACTGATAGGGAAAAGAGTAGAGTTCCTCCGTTTCGTAGGAGCCGATTAGCGCTGGGAGGGGTTCAATCCCGTGTTCCTGCAAAGCCTTTAGATACCCAGCCCGACGTTTTACTCCTTGTTGATCATCGGCTTTAAAGATCCCGGCGATGCGGCGGTGTCCCAGGGCGATCAGTTGCTGAGTCGCCATATAACCGCCCTTTTCGTCATCCATAATGATGTACGCCGGGTCCAATTCCGGATAGTAGGCGTGTAGCATTAGGTAGGGGATCCCCCGCTTGTCCAACTCCCGATAGTAAGCAAGATTTCCATTCTCGCGGGCACTCTGGGTTGGTTCAATGATTAAGCCGGCAATTTTTTGTTGCAACAGATTCTCCAGACAGGTCGCTTCCTTGCTTTTTGCGTTCCCGGTTGACGCCAGCAGCAGCAGACAACCGGCCGCGCTGAGTACTTCTTCGATTCCCCTAATTACGGCCGGGAAAATATACTCGGAGATATAAGTGGTGACCACCGCGACCGTTTGGCCTTTGGCCGTTGCCGGATAGGCGCAAAAGGTCCCCCGCCCTTGCTCCCGAAAGATTAGACCCTCGATCTCTAAATCACGTAAAGCCTTCCGTACCGTATGGCGGCTGATCTTAAACTGGTCCACCAGCATGTTTTCGGAAGGAAGTTGGCTTCCCGGGGTAATTGCCCCCCGTTTCATCTGTTCTTTCAGGTACTCCTTTAAACGATAATATTTTGGCACTGAACTGTTTTGATCCAAATCTTTTCACCAACCAATTGTTCCATTTGTTCCATATTGGGAGCAACGCTTCCCGTTTTAAATAATATCCTCCGACAATACAGGGTCCGTGGCCAGTTGTAAGCTGGCCGTTATCCGCACTTGGAAGTGGTTAGGCGCTCATATAAATAGTTGATGATCGTACTTCTTTTGACAATCCCGATAAAGTTCCTTTGGTCGTCAACCACTGGAATAAAGTTCTGGTGAACAGCTAAAGGAATTAACTCTTCGATCTGGGAATTAATGGAGACCGCTTCGTTATATTGGTGTTTAGGGAGATCTTTGATCCGGACCTTGTGTAGATCTTTAAAACGCAAATCCGGGTATCTTTTGAGATTCCAGAGCAAATCTCCTTCGGTGATGGTCCCCGCGTATTTCCCCTCTTTATTAACCAACGGCATTGCACTATAACGGTGGTATTCCATCTTTTCCAAAGCCTGCCGCATGGTGGAATCTTCAGCAATCCAAATCACTTCTTCTTTAGGAGTAAGGTAAAATGCGATATTCAACTTTTGTTCCCCCTTCTGATCAGGCTCTATCATATATAACGTCTAAAGCGGCAAAACATTTCATTTAATTTTACCATATCCTACGCTATAATAGCATCAAGTCGATTAACTATAAATTCAGGCGGTGATCGGATGCGCAAGTGTATACTCGGAATATTATTACTTATTCTCACCCTCTTCCTGGCCACCGGCTGTGAGGTTGAAGAGGGCATCCTCCAGCAGTTTGCTGGGGAACGTTTCGGCCTCATTATGGAGACCGATCCCTACACCTATGAACGAAGCTTGGAAACAAGGCTGATCAACTACATAAGAAAGCGCTTTGATCTGCAAGTAATCAACCCCAAACTCTTGATGGATGACGGCCAATACACCAGTAGAATGGTGGAAGATTTCTGCCGGGATGAATTGGGTTTAGATCTACTCCTCACGATCAAGTTGACGGATATAATCGTCAACGAGCCCAAACCTAATCTCGAGATCCGGCCGCACCGGGTCGCGGTCGAAGTCTCCGCCTCCTGTTCGCTGACGCTCATCTACACCCTGCGGGATTTGTCGACCGACCAGATCCTTTACTTTGGGCAAAGCAACGGTTCTTCCAAAGCAACCAACAAAGTTAAAGCCAGCGAAGGGGGCGTCCACTTCGATTTCAAAGAGTTTGACCCTTATGAACTGATCGAAGACGCGATGTTCGATGCTTTACGCAACTCCGAACTATTATAATCCATTTTGCGCTGTTCCTCAACGACTAAAACAACGGCCCCCTCCTGGGGCCTTTCTTCTTTTTTATGGTCAAATACTTGACTCTGTTTTTTCTCCCCGATCAAGGGAAAGACTAAAGTCAAACCTGATCCATCATGAAAGGAGAAATGAAGTGAGTACTTTCCCAACCCTCTTTAGTCCGGCAAAGATCGGCGGTTTAGAGCTGAAAAACCGCTTAATTATGCCTGCCATGGGTACGGGAATGGCGAACCCAGACGGGACCGTCTCTGACCAACTCTATCATTACCACCGGGTGCGCGCGGCGGGCGGCACGGGCATGATTACCGTGGAAATCGTGGCCGTCCATCCGACCACGGGCGGTTCAAGCCCGGCAATCTGGGATGACCGCTTTATTCCCGGCCTCAAACGGCTGGCCGATGTGATTCATGAAGGTGGCGCAAAAGCCTGTGTCCAGCTCTGGCATGCTGGTCGACAGACCAACTCAAAAGTCACCGGCCTTCCGATCATTGGGCCTTCGCCCCTCCCCTGCCCCCTCTGCCAGGAAGAACCGACCGTTATGGATCGGGAGATGATCCAAGACATCGTCGAAAGTTTCGGCGAAGCAGCACGCCGGGCCAAAGAAGCCGGGTTTGACTGCGTTGAAATCCATGGTGCCCACGGATACCTGTTAGCCCAATTTATGTCCCCCTATTCCAACCAGCGCACCGACGAATACGGCGGCAGTATGGAGAACCGGGCCAAATTTCCGCTGGAGGTAATCGCCAAAGTTCGCGAAAAAGTCGGCCCCGATTATCCCATCATCTACCGTTTAAGCGGTGAGGAACAAGTTAATAACGGGTTGACCATTGAAGATACGAAGAAAATCGCGCCCATCCTTGTACAACAGGGCGTCGACGCCATTCACGTTTCGATTGGTCTATATGAAAGTTTACGCTATACCGTACCGCCGATGGATTTAGACCGGGGCTTCAATGTTTGGGCAGCAGAAGAAGTAAAAAAGGTCGTCGACGTGCCGGTAATCGCGGTCGGGCGCATCAACGATCCCGCCCTGGCCGAGGAGGTTCTCGCCCAAGGGAAAGCAGATTTCATTGGCATCGGGCGCAGTCTCCTCACCGACCCCGCCTGGCCGAACAAAGTCCAAAACGGCCAGTATGATAAGATGCGCCATTGTATCGCTTGTAACCAGGGGTGTGTCGACCGACTTTTATTGGAAGGTAAACACGCCTCCTGCACCTTGAATCCGGCCTGCGGCCGGGAAGAAAAGTTCACTTTTGAGCCGGTCACGAAAAAAGGAAAAGTGGTCGTCGTCGGCGGTGGCCCGGCCGGAATGGAGGCGGCTCGGATTGCCAAAGACCGCGGTTGTGATGTCGTTCTCTTCGAAGCCAGCGACAAGCTAGGTGGACAGTGGCGGCTCGCCGGAATTCCACCGAAAAAATGTGAGATCGCGGGCGATGTGGAATGGTTGATTAAACAACTGGAGTTAAGCGGAGTCGATGTTCGCCTGAACACCCCCGCGACCAAAGCGAATATTCAAGCAGAAAACCCGGATGCGATCATTTTAGCTACCGGTTCGACCCCGATCAAACCGTCGATCGATGGGATCGAGCAACCGCATGTCCGTTACGCCCCCGAGGTTCTGGAAGACCCGGCTCCAATCGGCGAAAAGGTGGTCGTGATTGGTGGCGGAACCACTGGAGCGGAAACCGCCGAATTCCTCGCCGAAATGGGGAAAAAGGTAACGATCATCGAAGCGATGGATGATATTGCCCGCACCCTTGGCCCCGCCCGGAAACAGTTTTTACAAGAACGGCTTAAGCAATATAAAGTAGATGTCCGGGTGAAAACCAAAGTGAAAAAGATTACCGCCCAAGGCGTCGAACTCGATGACCAAGGAAAAACCGCTATTCCCGCCGATCATGTGGTGATTGCGGTCGGGGTCCAGAGCGTTAATCCGCTGGAAGACGAGTTAAAGGGAACCGCCCCGGTTTATGTGATCGGCGACGCCAAAAAAGCCCGCGACGCCACCTGCGCTTTTTATGAAGCCAACGAAGTGGCCCGAAGCCTTTTCCGGTAGCTCCCTAAGTAAGTTAGTATAAACCCCACCAAAAGAAGAAAGAAGGGGCCATCCGTTGCGAACAGCCCCTTCTCTTTTTTACCCCCCGTTGCCAACTCATCCCCCAGCAAAACGATGGGTCACGTTATGGATCCACCGCCCGGAACGCAAGCGCCATAAACACAGAAGCCCTTTGGTCAACTCCTCACAAAGACCCAATCCATAGACAAGATAGACCGGAAGCCTCAAGACAAAAGCGCCTACAACAGTCAAAGGCACCCCAATCAACCACATGGTAAAACCTTCGAGTAAGAAAGCGCTCCGCGCATCGCCCCCTCCTCTTAGGATCCCCACAATCGTAATGATGTTGAAGACGCGGATGAAAAAGACAAACGCCACGATATAAATGATCGTCTGGGTCGAATTCCGGACCAGTGCCGAGACGTTGAAGGCATTGAGCATGAAAGGCGATGCCACCGCCAGCATCAGACCTAAAACAACGCCTACGACAAATCCTATAACGGAAAACCTTTTCGCGTAGGCCTTGGCCCGCATTACTTGTCCGGCACCGATACTGTTGCCGATCATCACCGCTGCTGCGCTGGACAAACCGAAAACAACCACCATAAAAAGGTTGGTAATGGTGTTGACGATCTGGATCGTCGCGACGGCCTGGGTCCCCATCCGTCCGTAAACAACCGCATAAACCAGACTGGCCAACCCCCAGCAGAGGTCATTAAGGATCACCGGGATGATCGTCTGGTAGGCTTTCCGGACAAAACTGAAATCGAAAGCACGCAGTTGGCCAAAGGGGGCCGCTAATACTCCCCGACGCCAATAAACCACAGCCACCAAAACGCTCGTCTCGACAACGCGGGCAATAACCGTCGCGCTCGCCGCTCCGGCTACCCCCAAAGCGGGAGCGCCAAACTTCCCGAAGATCAACATATAATTGAAAAAGACATTGCAAACCAACGCCACCGTGCTAACGGCCATGGGGAGCAGGGTATTACCGATCGCCCGTAAGGCATGGACGTAAACAAAAGCAATCCCGGTAAAGAGATAACTGCAGAGCACAATCCGTAAATACCGGCTACCCTCCGCAATTACTTGTGGATCGTTATTAAAAACCATAATGATCTGCCGCGGAAAAAGAAAACCAACAACCATAAACAATGTAGAGACTATAACCGCCGACCCCAGACCAACCCCGAGAATCCGTCGGATATTCTTCACATCATTTGTCCCCCAAAACTGGGCGATAAAGACCGAACAACCTGCGCTCAATCCGATCAAAAGCATCATAAAGATGAAAAAATACTGGTTGGCAATGCCCACCGCCGCAATCGATGTTTCCCCTAGTCGGCCGACCATAACCGTGTCGACCATGTTTAGAAAGGAACCAATAAAATTTTGGATGATCACCGGAACAGCCAGGTTCAGCATTGGACGGTAAAACTTCCGGTCGGTAAACACCCCGTTCTGCAGATATTTACTTCGCTTCAATTTCTTTTCCTCCTGATCTATTAAGGGCGAACGCCAGAGTTATAGGACCCGGTTTAATTTAGAAGAACCCGGCCAGGCCAGCTCCTAATACCATTAACGCAAAGACCAACCGATAAAAAGCAAAGACTTTCATCGGCTTTTTCTTGAGATAGGCAATAAACCCGTCCACAACGGCTAAAGCAACTAGAAAGGAGACCACAAAACCAGCGCCCAGGGAGAGGAGTTCCCCCGTGGTCAACAACCCGATCCCGCCCATTTTAATGATTTTTAGCGTGCTCATCCCCACCATCACCGGGATCGCTAAGAAAAAGGAGAATTCGGTGGCGGCTACCGTCGGCAGGCCCGCGACCCAACCACCGATGATCGTCGAAGCCGAACGGGACATCCCCGGTATAATCGCCAAGCATTGGAATAAGCCGATGGTCCATGCTTGCCGTAGGGAGACATCCCACCCTCTGCCTTGAACTTGATTGCTACGAAAGCGCTTTTCGGCATAGAGCATCAAAAGCCCACCGCCAAATAAGGCCATGGCCACCGGAACCGGCGCAAACAGGTATTGTTCGGCCAAATCGTCAAAGAGAACCCCTAACACACCGCCCGGAATGCAGGCCACAAAGATCGTGAACCAAAATTTAAAACCCGAACGGTCATACGCACCCGGCCGGGGGAAAAAGTGAACCAACGTCTCCTTGATTTTTGCCCAATATAAGACCACCACCGCTAAAATGGCACCCAGTTGGATCACGTAGGTGTACATCTCAACATAGTTTGGGCTTTGCCCACGAAAACCGATCAGGTTTTCGGCAATGACCAGATGCCCAGTGGAAGACACCGGTAGAAATTCGGTAACCCCCTCCACAATACCTAATAACACCGATTTTAAAATTAAAAATAACGTCTCCATAAAAGTTTATCCCCCTTTAAAATTGGCCCGGAGTAAGTGGGCCTGCCCACCGGGCGAACGGGTCTTAATTCTCTAAATGATTATATACTGTTCTTCTTCCGCCAATCCTACCCGCGCAATGATTAAAATTTAACAAACTACCTTCCACTTCCGCGCAACAAAAAGCGAGCAGCAGATTAAACCGCTGCTCGCTTGTATAATAAACTGTTTTCTCCTCCCGAGCAAGAAGAAAGATTTATGCGGAGCAAGGAAGGCTATTTACCCGAGCGGGCGCTGCCATAGCGTAGCGTCCGGGAAGCATTAAAAACGGCCAGTAAAGTTACACCCACGTCGGCAAAGACTGCTTCCCAGATTGTTGCCACCCCGAAGGCACCCAGGAAGAGAAAGAACGCTTTTACCGCCAAAGCCACGTAGATGTTCTGCCGGATGATCCTCCTGGTCCGCCGGGCGATTTCGATCGCCCGCGTTAATTTGGAGGGGGCATCTTCCATCAGAACCACATCTGCCGCTTCAATGGCGGCATCGCTCCCTAGTCCACCCATGGCCACCCCGATATCGGCCCGCGTGATAACCGGCGCATCGTTCACCCCGTCACCAACAAAAACCAACTTCTGCTGTTTACGGTTGGGCAGCTCCGCCATGAGCTCCTCCAGACGGGTCACCTTGTCTTCCGGCAATAGTTCAGCCTGGAAACCATCCAATTGCAGTTGGTCAGCGACTCGCGCAGCAACGGTGGTATCATCCCCAGTAAGCATAAATACCTTTTGCACACCCAGTGCTTTGAGGTCCTCCACCGCAGTTTTAGCATCATCCCTAAGTTCGTCGGCGATGACAATATAACCGGCGTATTCCCGTTCAATTGCTACATAGACAATGGTTCCTTGGACCTCACAATCTTCGTGGTCGATCGCTTCCCGGTGCATCAGGCGGTCATTACCGGCTAAAACATGCTTCCCAGCGACCACCGCGCTGATCCCATGGGCTGGAATCTCCTGGTAATCACGGACCAAATCAACCGGGATCTCTCGTCCGTACGCCTCGCGCAGGGAGTGGGCGATCGGGTGGTTCGAAAATACCTCAGCCCAAGCCGCCGCGGTCAGCACTTCTTCCGGAGTAAAACCATTCCGCGGCCTTACTTCCGTCACGCGAAAAACGCCTTTGGTTAACGTGCCGGTCTTATCAAAAACCACCGTATGGGCATTACCCAGCGCATCCAGGTAATTAGCCCCTTTAATTAAGATTCCATGACGTGAGGCGCCGCCGATCCCGCCAAAATACCCCAGAGGAATCGAAACCACTAACGCACAAGGACAGGAGATGACCAATAAGACCAGGGCCCGGTAGAGCCAGGTGCTGAAGGTCGCGCCCGGGATGAACAGGGGTGGCACCACCGCGATCAGCACCGCCGCGGCCACAACCAAGGGGGTATAGTACCGGGCAAAAACCGTGATAAACTGTTCGGTCGGGGCTTTCCGTTCCCCAGCCTCCTCCACCAAGTGCAAAATGCGCGCCACCGACGAGTCCTGGTAAGGCCTGGTTACTTTAACCGTGAGTAAACCCTCACCATTCACCATCCCGGCCAAGATCGTAGCACCCGCTTCCATCTTCCGCGGTGTCGATTCACCGGTCAAGGCGGAGGTGTCAACCAAAGACGTTCCCGCCACGACCTCCCCATCCAACGGGACTCTTTCCCCCGGCTTCACCACGATGGTCTGGCCCACCGCAACTTCATCCGGCCGAACCTGGCGGGTCGTCCCGTTCTCTTTAAGGTTGGCATATTCCGGTTGAATATCCAGCAAAGCCCGGATCGAGCGGCGTGAGCGGTTGACCGCCTTTTCCTGAAAGTACTCGCCGATCGCATAAAAGAGCATCACGCCAGCGGCTTCCGGTAATTGGTGAATCGCAATTGCACCAGCGGTAGCCAAGGTCATCAAGAAGTTTTCATCAAAAACTTCACCGCGCACCAGGTTCCGCAAAGCGCCAGTGATAACCGGCCAACCCACAAGGAAATAGGAAGTGAGTAAAACCAAATATTCCAACCAGGAATAGGGCGTATTATGCAACTGTTCGTTAAAAACAAAACCAATTACAAATAAAACCCCAGAAATCCACAACGGGAGAAGATTCTTCTTTTCGGGAGCGTCCTCTGCATCCTGGCCCTTTCTTAATCTGACCCCCGGTTCGAGCCGGGCGATCACTTCCTGAGCCACTGCAAAGTGCTCTTCCGGTAGTTCGATACTTTTCGTCACAAATTTCACCTTAACGTGTTCCAAGCCTGGGTTCTTGTTCAATTCTCTTTCGATTTTTGCTGCACAATTAACGCAATCTAAGCCATCTAGAGTGCAACGCACCTTTCTCCCTTCTTTCTTTTACTTTATTACGGTATTACGGTCTTTCTTCCGCCAAATGTTCTTGCGCTTCCCTGATTAAATTCATAATGTGATGATCATCAAGAGAATAATAGACCATCTTCCCTTCCCGGACGTATTTCACCAGCCGCATCGCTTTGAGCAACCGGAGATGGTGGGAGATCGCCGGCAGGCTCATCTCTAGAATCTCCGCCAAGTCGCAAACACAGAGCGGCTGTTCGGCCAGGAGATAGAGGATTTTCGTGCGGGTTTCATCCCCCAACACCTTGAAAACCTCGGCTAACCCAACCACTTCCTCCGCTTTCGCACGTATCGCCGCAAAATCTAGTTCCGACGGACAAAAAGTGTCACAAAGATCCGGATTTTTCTGGGCCACTATTATCCACTCCTATAACGATTAAGCAATTGTTTAATCATAATTTTATCCTGGCTTCGCTTTCCTGTCAAGAAAAATTCAAAAAACCACGCTTCCTGGCCACTAATAGATGGTTATGATCTTTAACCGCTTGTACTTATGTTATACTTAGTTCTGTATCCCCTAATTTTATGGGAACCATACCAATGAGAGTAATCTGAAAAAAGAGCGATGATTAGCGGAAAACAATATAGCTGGAAGGGCTGTTTACCGCTCCGGTATTTTCCTGCTTCGTAGGGCCGAGAACGGTAGGGAGGGAAAGGAATGGGCCAGCAAAAGATTGCTCTTCTCTATGAAGACAATCATCTTCTAGTGGTCGAGAAACCAGTGAATATGCCAACGCAGGGCGATGCATCGGGCGATCCCGAACTACTGTCGCTCTTGAAGGAAGACCTCAAAGAACGCTACCAAAAGCCAGGCCAAGTCTATCTGGGGTTAGTCCATCGTCTGGACCGACCGGTGGGTGGTGTCATGGTTTTTGCCAAAACCTCCAAAGCGGCTTCCCGCTTAGGGGAACAGATCCGGACGGGTGGGTTTAAGAAAACCTATCTGGCCGTTGTACACGGCCAACCGGAAAAATCCGGGCGTCTTGAGCATTTTCTACTTAAAGACCGGGCGACCAATATTGTACAAGTAGTTTCTTCCGCCGCCACCGGCGGAAAAAAAGCCATTTTGGAATATGAAGTCTTAATGAAAAAAGAGGGGCTTAGTTTGGTCCGGATCAATCTTTTGACCGGTCGTTCGCATCAGATCCGGGTGCAGTTTTCCACCCTTGGACACCCGCTGTATGGAGACCAGAAATATGGTGCCTCCTTTAACAAGCCGGGGCAACAGATCGCGCTTTGGTCCCAAGAGATCCAATGTCTGCATCCAACCAAAAAGGAGGCGATGACTTTTTCCGCATCCCCTCCTCTGGTGGCTCCATGGCATCTCTTTTTCACCAGAACATGAACCGTATCAACATGATTTTTATTAAGATCAAAGTTCGTGCAATCGGCTGGAAATCTCCTCTGCTAATTTGTGGATCTTCCTTTCAATCTGAGCAATTACCGCTTTAAACTCAGAATCGCTTTTTCCCGTCGGATCCTCCAGTCCCCAATCCTCCTGGTGCTGACACAGAAGATTCGGGCAAGACACATTACAACCCATCGTCACGACCACATCTACCCGGGGTAATGCTTCGATTAGTTTGGGAAATTGCGTCTGCTCCAGATCAATCCCGTATAATTCCTTCATCAGCCGCACCGCATCGGGATTGATGCGGTCTTTTCGTTCCGTACCGGCTGAATAGCTTTCGAAAACAGCACCAGCCAAGTGTTTGCCCAGGGCTTCCGCAATCTGGCTCCGGCAGGAATTATGAACACAAACAAAGGCCACTTTAGGCTTTGGTTTAAGGTCAGGCATTTTTTCTGATTCTCCTCGCTTAATCCACTTTCTTCGCGCAACCGGCAAAAAACCGGCGCAAATTCTCCGGCAGTTTATACTCCTGTTGGGGCACCGGGTTCTGAAGCTTTCCCCCATAAACGGCTTGCAGAAGCGCATTAATGATCAGTGCTTTCGGCGGTTCCGCATATTCGACCCCCTCATAAAGCCAGACCCGGCAGTCAACATCATCACCGCACAGTTCTCCACATTCCTGGCAAGTGCTCTCACGGAACTCAAGATCAAGATCGAACCCATTAATCCGGATCGTTGGCGAGCTGACAAACCGGTACTCTTCCGCCAGCTCGGGGGAAGTAATGTTGATTTTATTGACGACAACCGCAAAACCGGCCGCCTCTAAAACACCGGATACTTCGGCCAAGGCTTCCTCCAGGTTCCTTTCCGCCCCTTGGCACCGGCCACAAACACTTAAATCAAGATAAAGAAAATCAATGACTAACTGCTTTTTTTCCTGCTCACCGCCGCAACAACCGCCGCCGCAAGTACAGCAACCATTATATTCATGATTATTCATGTCCTTCACCTCATTCCTGTTTTTTCAGAAGCACCTTAATCTCCTTAGGCTTTAACACCTTTCCGGAAGAAACCACCTTTTCATTAATTACTAAGGCGGGAGTAGACATGACGCCGTAAGCCATAATGTCCTGAAAATCAGTGACCTTCATGACTTCCGCTTCCACCCCAAGCTCTTCTAAGGCCTTCTCGGCATTTTCAGTAAGCGCAACACAATTTTTGCATCCTGACCCTAATATTTTAATGCTCATTAGACCCTCATTAAAGGTTTGCTTTTCCTCGCCGGTGTCACAGCTACCTTCAGCGCAATCAAAACCACAGCTTTCGGCTTCCTCTATAATCTCCCTATTACTACAGCCAACTGATTTTTTCTCACCAAACAAGTTGCTTAAAAACCCTTTTTTCTTACCCATGATCCGTCCCCCTTAAATTTACATTGTTCTATTGAATAGATAGACTGTTGTTCTCTACATAAAAAGAGTTCCGAAAACGTTAAAAGCGTAACCGATGAGAATAATACCAAAAGTGACAAGCCCCACAAAGATCGCAAGCAGTCTCATCTTAACGACTTTCTTTAGCATAATCAGCGAAGGTAGTGAAAGGGTGGTTACCCCCATCATGAAAGACAAAACCGTTCCTAATCCGACCCCTTTGGCCACTAAAGCTTCGGCAATTGGTAACGTCCCAAAGATATCGGCATAGATCGGCACCCCAACCACCGTAGCAATTAAAACCGAGTACCATTTGTCCTGACCAAGGACAGCGCCAATCATCGCTTCCGGGATATAATTGTGGATGGCAGCGCCGATCCCCACTCCGATTAAAATATAGGGCCAGACTTTTCTGGTAATCGTTATTACTTCACCCATGGCAAACGCCAAACGATCGCCAACCGTTAAATCTTCCTGTTCGCTTTCGAGGCGCTTATTTTTATTAAAAACAAAGGGCTCCACATACTTTTCCAGCTTTAACTTACTGATCACCGTTCCGCCAATTACCGCAAGGATTACACCAACAACCACGTAGACGATGGCGATCTTCCAGTTAAAGATACTGGCCAGTAAAATAATGGAAGCCAAATCAACCATGGGCGATGAAATTAAAAAGGAGAAAGTAACGCCAAGCGGGAGACCAGCGCTGACAAAGCCGATAAAGATGGGAATGGAGGAACAGGAACAAAAGGGCGTAATCGTTCCCAGTAAAGCCGCCAGAATATTTGCGGAAAGACCATTAAAGCGGCCTAAGATTTTCTTCGTCCGTTCCGGCGGAAAGAAGCTTTGGATGTAAGAAATCCCAAAGATCAAGACCGCAAGAAGGATAAAGATCTTAATCACGTCATAGATGAAAAAATGAATACTCCCACCCAATTTGCTGTTGATGTCGAAGCCGAAAACCTTAGTGACCAATAACGTCACTAGTTCGTGCAGCCACTGCATTTTGAGTAATTGGTTGTTTAACCAAGTGAATATAATCATTACTAATCAGCTCCCTTCGTTTATCTCCCTACAAAAACTTGGCTTTTTTCGACGGCAGATTCGATCCCGTTAAAAAACTGTTTGATCCTTTCCAAAGCATCCCGGTTAATGGAATACTTCATCCAAACCCCGTCCCGCCGACTGTTCACTAAACCACTCTCACTCAATATTTTCATGTGGTATGAAAGGGTGGGTTGGGTAATCTGAAATTCCTCCAATATTTCACAGGCGCAAAGTTCCCCCGCGGACAGCATCACAAAAATCTTAACCCTGGTCTCCTCCCCCAAGGCTTTCATCAAATGAGCATAATGCGCGTAGTTTGTGGCCAAGGGATTCACCTCCATTGCCGTGTTGAGCAAACACATAGACGTTTATCTATGTATTGTATTTTAGATTAGACATTGATAAATGTCAATGTCCGCAAGTGAATCATTGTTTTAAATATAAAAACCCTGCCGCTCGTAATCACGGCAGGGTTTTAGCCCTCTTATCGACTTCTGTCCCGTAGCCGGTCCGTGTTACTTAAGGGCAGGCACCTTCGGTAGTTGGGCAAAGCCCTTCTCCAGATCGGCGTCGGTCGGGATGTAATCGTTCATTGTTCCACTTAAGAAAGCTTCATAGGCGGTCATGTCAAAGAAGCCAGTTCCAGTCAGCCCAAACAGAATGGTTTTGGTCTCGCCGCTTTCCTTACACTTGAGGGCTTCGTCAATGGCACCATAGATCGCATGGGCCGATTCGGGTGCCGGCAAAATCGTTTCATGCTTGGCAAAGAAGACTGCCGCCTCAAACACCTTGGTCTGTTCGACCGCCACCGCTTCCATATAGCCATCATGGTACAGTTTTGAAAGGATCGGTGCCATCCCGTGGTAGCGCAACCCTCCGGCGTGGTTAGCAGAAGGAACAAAGCCGCAACCAAGGGTATACATTTTGGCTAAGGGGGTGATTTGGCCAGTGTCACAGAAATCATAGGCGTAACGGCCCCGGGTCAACGAAGGACAAGAAGCTGGCTCAACCGCGACAATCCGGGGGGAAGCCTTGCCCAGCAATTTATCCTGCATAAAGGGGGCGATTAAACCGCCTAAATTCGAGCCGCCGCCCGCACAACCCACAATGATATCCGGATATTCATCCAGCATTTCCATGGCCGCTTTCGTCTCCAAACCGATGATGGACTGGTGCAGTAAAACCTGGTTGAGCACAGAGCCGAGAACATAACGGTATCCTTCGGTGGTTACCGCTTTTTCCACCGCTTCCGAGATCGCGCAACCAAGACTGCCCCCGGTCTCCGGATCCTTCTCGAGAATAGCACGACCAGCGTTGGTTGTTGGACTCGGACTCGGGATAATCTCTGCGCCAAAGGTTTGAATAACCGAACGGCGAAACGGCTTCTGCTCATAGGAACATTTCACCATGTACACCGTTAAGGGGAGCTTGAAGAAGGCGCAGGCTTCGGCCAAAGCAGTGCCCCATTGGCCAGCGCCGGTCTCCGTCGTCAGCCCGGTCAAACCTTGCTTTTTCGCGTAATAGGCCTGTGCAGCCGCCGAGTTCAGCTTATGGCTGCCGGAGGTGTTGTTCCCTTCAAATTTGTAATAGATCCGCGCCGGCGTGTCCAGTGCTTTCTCCAGATTGTAAGCCCGGATTAAAGGCGACGGCCGAAACATCTTATAAAACTCCAGAACCTCGTCGGGGATGTCAATATAGCGGGTGGTGGCATCCATCTCCTGTTTCGCTAATTCTTCGCAGAAAACGGGGTAAAGGTCTTCCGCCTTCACCGGTTCCATCGTCGCCGGGTTCAACATCGGGTCTGGCTGCTGCTTCATATCCGCCCGGAGATTGTACCACTGTTTTGGCATCTGCTCCTCACTAAGATACACACGGTACGGTACTTTCTTGGTCATCTTTCATTCTCCTCTCTTCTCGTCTCTTCTCACCTTCGGAAAAGAAACTGTCTTATATTTTTGTATTAAAAAAGCTTCTGTCTCAGTATTACTGGGACAGAAGCTTAATGCCAACTTCTGCGGTGCCACCCGGTTTGGCGCATAGCGCCCGCTCGTTCCATATACAATCATATATGCTCCTTTGGTAACGGATGGAGATCCCGTCAGGTATTACTCGACAAAGTGTCTTTCTTCCTGCCCTCGTAAGCCCATTCAGTATAGTCCTTTATTACTGCAATCCCACCACCTGCAGCTCTCTGTAAACAAGTAACTATACCTACTCTTCTTACTCACCGGTTTTGCCGATTAAAGAATCGTAAATCTTTTTTTTAGTATACACAGCAGATGAAGAAAAGTCAATAAAGAATGGAAAACTAAATAAGCCGCGCTCACCAGCCCCATTAATTTTACGAAGGAACTTAATTCACAGAAGGAGGAGAGAACTGTGAACAGGAAAACGCTCCCCCCCAACCCGAACCGGAGTGTGGATTACAAAGGGAAAAAACTCAAAGAGATTTGGCTAGCCGGGGGGTGTTTTTGGGGCGTACAAGCCTTCTTCAGCCGGGTCTATGGGGTAGCGGAAGCAACCGCCGGCTATGCCAATGGCCAAACTGAAAATCCCACCTATGAAGAGGTTTGTTCCGGTCGCACCGGACACGCAGAAGCGGTCCACCTGCGCTATGATCCGGACTTAGTGACCCTCACCTCACTCTTACACCACTTTTTCCGAATTATCGACCCAACCACCCTCAACCGCCAAGGTAACGACCGGGGTGTCCAGTACCGTTCGGGGATCTACTACCGGGATGCGGAAGATCTACCGGTAATCCAAGCCGTCATCGCTGCGGTCCAACCAGAGTACAGGCAACCCATTGTCACCGAGGTCCTGCCCCTCGCCAATTTCTATCCGGCCGAAGAGTACCACCAGGACTATTTAGATAAAAACCCGGGTGGCTACTGCCATGTTGATTTTAGTACCCTCACCGCCGCGCACTCTGGCATAAACAATGCTAACACCAATGACCAGACCAACCTAGAAAGTCTTTATCAGAAACCAGATCCGAAAACCCTGCGTCAGAAACTAACCCCCCTCCAGTATGCCGTGACCCAACATGATGAAACCGAACCCCCCTTCCAGAATCAGTACTGGGATCATAAAGAAGCAGGGATCTACGTTGATGTGGTTACGGGAGAACCCCTGTTTAGCTCGAAAGATAAGTATGATGCCGGTTGTGGTTGGCCCAGTTTCACCAAGCCGATCAACCCGGCGAGCATAACTTACCACCGAGACCACCGTTTTGGTCTGGATCGGATTGAAACCCGCAGCCGAATCGGCGACTCCCACCTTGGGCACGTCTTCGACGACGGGCCAGTGGAAGAAGGAGGCCGCCGGTTTTGTATCAATAGTGCCGCCCTCCGTTTTATTCCCCTCGACCGAATGGAGGAAGAAGGCTACGGTGCCTTTATTCCGTTCGTAAAATAAAAAAGGATTTGTGCCGCTTGCGCCAAATCCATATAAAAAATTTCTAAAAATGAAGAGGAGTGGATTTTATGCCACAACCAAAAAACAACAACCTGGTCGTCACGGACCAGCAGGACCTCGCTAGCGCCATTACGGGGAAGGAAGCCATCCTTGCCCTGGTCTTTGCCACCTGGTGCCCATTTTGCCGCCGCTTTTTACCCGTCTTCGAAAAGTACGCCGCGGGGCGAGAGGATTTCCTTTTTGTGCAGGATGATGAAGAAATCGTGGCCAATGAATATGATGTCGAGAGCATCCCTTCAGTTCTTTACTTTGAAAACGGTGTGCTGACCAAGCGTCTCGATGGTCAACGGGGCATCGGCTTACAGGAAAAAGAACTGGTCACCTTCATCCAAGATTGTGGCTTGGCCTAAAAGACGACCAGCAGTTAACTCCGGCCGTTTCTCCGGCGTTGCCGGTCAATCTCGTAAAGAATGATCGAGGCGGCGCAAGAGACGTTAAATGAAGTGATCTCCCCGTACATCGGAATCCGCACCAGAGTACCAAAGCTGGCGCAGATTTCTTTGTACTTATTGCTCAACCCGTAGGTTTCATTGCCAATCAGTAAAACCGTTGGTTTTGTAAAGTCGGCTTCGTCGACCACGAGTTCGGCCTGGGCCGTCGAACCAACCACCTGAAAAACGGGGAGTTGCTGACTGACCTTTTCCAACCAGGGCCGGACTTCATGGTGGGAAGGCAGGCGAAACGTGGGGACCGCGAAAAACGTCCCCATACTGGCGCGGATTGTTTTCGGGTCATAAAGATCGACCCCATGGCCGGTGATGATCAAGCCATCCGCTTTCAACGCTTCACAGGAGCGGATCAGGGTCCCCAAATTCCCGTGGCTGGAAGGCCGGTCGAAGATTACCACCAGCAAATCGTCTTTGATCTTAAGGTGGGACAGATCCCTTTCGACCATATCAACAACGGCGATCAGTTCGGAAGTCTCCGCTTCCTTCTCGCTTAACTTGGCCATCAAGCGAAAAGGCAACTCCAAGTGCAGCTCGGCCTGGGACGTGGCTAATACCGCTTCCGCCCACGCCGAAAGGGGTTTTTCCCGGGAATATACAAACCATCGGATCGGCCAGTTGTATTGCCGAGCAAAATCAATCGCTTTAACCCCTTCGACAAAAAACTGACGGTATTTATTCCGTTTCTCCCGATTCCTTTTCAGCACCTCAACCCGCTGAAAATAGTTGTTCTCCGTAAAGATCCTTTTGGTCTTTGGTCTCATCCGCTCTTCCCCTTTAAATACCCCTTTTCCAGCGCCAATAGTTTTTCCTTTATTTCCAGTCCGCCGCCGTAACCGACCATCGCCCCGTTGGCCCCGATCACCCGGTGACAAGGGATAATGATCGGCAGCGGGTTTCGATTGTTCGCCCGTCCAACCGCCCGGGCCGCCTTTTCATTACCAATCCTTCGTGCCACCTCTTTATAGCTAAGCGTCTCCCCGTAAGGGATCCCACACAAAACTTGCCAAACGCGTTTTTGAAACGGGGTGCCCGCGGGGGCCAGCGGTAAGGTGAAAGTCGTCCGATCACCAGAAAAATAGGCTAGGAGCTGCGCGCGGGCCTCAACCAGAAGCGCCGTTTCACGCACCGGCAAATCTGGTGGGGGAGAATCGTGTTCAAAATAAACGTCGGTGAGGTGGTTCGCCTCGGCAACAAGCCCAAGGCGGCCAATGACCGTTTCGACCAGGAGTAAACTCTTCACCAAACCCCACCCCTTCCGTGAAGATTATCCTTATTACTAAATTACTAATTCTTAAGCGAACAACAACAAGCTAGCGGCCATCACCATCATGCCCAGGATCAGCCCGTAGATTGCCGAATGGTGTTCGCCGTATTTTTCCGCGGTGGGCAGTAATTCATCCAGGGAGATATAGACCATGATCCCGGCAACCCCCGCAAATATCCAGCCAAACATCGCTTCAT
>DUQQ01000021.1 GCA_012837705.1 Hydrogenispora sp. | reverse complement strand
TTAACAGTGGAAAATTCGACCTTTAAAGCTAATGCTCAAGTTATTCTCGGTAATGCGGAAAATGGCCCGGTAACTGCTGATGGTACCTTCGTTGCTAAAGAGGGGATTGTTCTTGAAAAACCTACATTTCAAGCGGTAAATGGCATAACCATTAGTGAAGGGGATTTAAACGTTGAACGGGATCTGATTGTATCAGGTCAATTGTTGGCGAACAATGGCATTCGGGTGAAAGATTCCGTCTTAGAAGCCACAGGGCGGGTTATCCTTGGCGAAGTTCCCAATGGGGAGGTAACAGTAAACGGGGACTTTACTGCCGCCAATGGACTTACTGTACAAGCCGGAACTTTGTACGCGCAGGAGGGTGCGGTGGTCAGCGGCGCCCAGCTGCAAGCGGAAAACGGACTGTTGGTAAAGAACGGAGCCATCATCGAGAACGGATTATTAACCGTAAACGACGGAGTATCCCTAGGGCAAACTTCCGAGTTTAATGCGTATGGCCAGGTTAATCTTGGCAATCGTAACAATGGGACAGTAACGGTGAATGGCGAGTTGAGAGTGGTTAATGGCGGTATCATCAGCGGCGAGAATTTACAGGTTGATAGTGGACTGCTTGTAAACGGTTTTCTTAATGCCCCTAACGAATCAAATCTGGGTACCGCCTCGATTCAAACCTTAAATGTGGATGAGATCAACGTTACCGGAAGCCTTGGATTAACATCGATTGATCTTGCTTCGCTAAGAGCCCAGGACGCTAATGTTGGAAAGCTAAACACGGAAGGCGATTTAAATGTGTACGGCAGATGTAAAGTCGTAAGCGATCTGGTTTTGGCAGAAGGAAGAATCTTTGTAACCTATGAAGGAACGGAGACGCCAAAGATCAAGATTAAGAAAGGGACTGTCAGTGCCGAACCGGGACATTTTGATTTTTCTATTGATCATGATAAGCAGGTCACCATCACCTATGATGATGTCTCTGATCTAGCAAATTTTATTTATGACTGGAAAAAGTATCAATATACCCATCCGGCGGTAACGAAAGGATTTGATTTCCGCCGATTTGGTGTTGGTCCAGGCAGCCTAAAGGATGAAGAGATTGCCTTAATCCCATTGACGACAGCACTAAAAGAGTACCGAGTTCCCAGCAACGGTTTGCGAATTATGTACACCGGGGCAGAAGACGGTACTCCTCAATTTGTTATTCAACAGAAGGAAGACAATAGCAATACCGACCAATTTGACTTTATCGTGCAGGATCTTGTTTTGGGGATTTTCTGCCCTCCAAAGCAGGAAGATCGGACCGTCAATAAGCTTCTTACGTCTTGGGAAAACTGGAAAAGCCTGAATCAAGATTTAGCGGCTGACTTTGAGATCAAGCAAACCGGCGATGTAGATTGGCAACTTGATGATATATTAGAAGTCCAAAGTTTGATTCCAACTGGGGATGTGATGCGTGAATATAGGTTGGGAGAGTTAATAGTCCGGAATACTAGTAATGTTCAGAATCAGCCGCGGCTTATTGTGACGACGGCGACCCCCAGTTTTGGCGAGGAAGTCAGGTTCGATGTATCTTTAGATACGCTGGCCATAGCTCTTGGTACAGTCGAAAATACGCCACAAGCAGTCTATGCTGCTTGGAAGGACTGGGTACAGAGGGGTAATGAAACTTATGGCTTTGAAATTGTCGAAACCACCGCAAATATACCAATCGAAGTCATTCAACAGGAAAGCTTGGTATTAGTGGATGAGACTCAGAGCAGGATTGAGACAGCGGGTCTCATTGTGACGTATGTCGGAGATGGAGCAGATACAGCCAAGTTAATCTTACAGGGCGGCAATGACGATAGCTATTCATTTGTCATTGATGAACAGAAAAAAGAATTAACCATTAACTATCCGTTGAACGTTGAGGAACGGATGATTACCAATCTCTTAACAGCATGGGAAGATGTTACGGACAAGCATGGTTTCGCCATTTACGGCCTTGGCGATGAATTATTCGTCAGCCAAGCGGAAGCCATGGAAAATATTATTGCCGAGATCAAAGAATTTATGCCGACAACGCACGGCGTCGATAACATCGTGATCAGATATGCCGGCCCGGGAGCTGACTCACCGGGTGTGATTATTCAAGCAAATAATGTAGATGAATTTGCGGTATCGGTCAGCGAGGATAAAGTATTAACCATCAAATATCCTCAGGATCGATCGGGTTCGATCGATGACCTTGTTGCCTATTGGGATGGACTCACCCCTGCCCAGCGGGATGGTTTCTCTCTTATTAAAAACGAGATTGGAAACGCTCTGGTAGAAGAGACCAGGGGTGAGTTGGTGGTAATCGATGAGAATCGGATATTCAGTCAAGGAATAATTAAGACCAACTTAGTGACGATTGAGGGGCGTTTAGCGTTTGCCGATTCGAGTATTGAGATCAGTGGTATTTCCAATAGCAATGACTTGGCTGAGGATAGTGATGCATTCCTTTCTACCCAGAAAGCGGTTAAAACTTATGTGGATAGAGGTTTGGCATTAAAGGCGGATCAAGTATTTGTCGCTACGGAACTGGAAAATGTTAACGCGGAATTAATGAAAAAAGCGGACCAACCCTTTGTCGCAAATGAACTCGACAAGAAGGCGGACCAGAACTTTGTCGTAGCTGAACTAGAAAAGAAAGCAAATCTTCAGTATGTAAACGGTAAACTAGCGGATGTAGAAGTAAAGTTGGAGGAAAAGGCGGACCAGAACTTTGTTGAAACTGAACTAGAAAAGAAAGCAGACTTGGAAGATGTCGAGGCAAAATTGGCGGAAAAGGCCAACCAGGAATATGTTACCGGAGAGTTAGCCAAGAAAGCAGATCAGTCAGAGCTCAGTAATGTTGCAGAAGAGCTGGAAACGAAGGCCGATTTAGCAACAATGGTAACGGCTTTAGCGAACAAGGTCAATCTGGCCGCATCGGAAAACTTATTGGTTGCCCAAGGTGCCAATGTTACCGTTGACGAGATCAGCTTGAGTCCTGAGCGGAGCGGTCTTTTACTGGTGACGATCACTGCCTTTGATTACACCACCGCCGGATTATTTGCGCTTGACGGGACGGAAAGTTTGATTAAGATTGGCGGAGAGGGGCTATCGGACCGGCAAGGGGACGCGGATACTTGCAACGTCTATCTTGATCAAGGAAAAGTAATGCTCCAAAACGCCTTGTCGGATGATGTTACGGTAAAAGTAATTTATCTTGGAACGTGAAGGGCAATAATTCAATTCATCGTGAGCAGATGTGACCAATTTTACTTTAGGATCATGATTGCAGAGAAAAAATGAAATTAGGAAGTGGTGTGGGAAATTTGGCTACTGCACTTAACAATACGCGCGCGGAGGCACGCGAAATTGATTGGAATGGCCTGCGGGAAGAAGGATTAAAGTACCTGCAGGCCATGTCCGGCCATTTATGGACAGATTATCAGCTTCATGATCCTGGCGTGACAATTCTGGAACTCCTTTGTCACGCCATTACGGATCTGAACGCACGTCTATCGCAAGACATCGGGGATATTCTGGCTAAGAAGAATACTGAAACGGCCAGTAAACAGTTTTTTTCACCTCGGGAAATCTTGACGATTAACCCGGTAACCATCAATGATTACAGAAAACTATTGATCGATCTTCCGGGGGTCAAAAACGCCTGGCTTGTGCCAGTTACCGAGAGCAGGCCATCGCTGTATTATGACCAGGATAACAGTGCTTTGCTTTATGACTACGCAAGTGGCGCGCAAAGAATCACCTTAAAGGGGTTATACCGGGTTTTAATCGAAAAAGATGAAGACGTAACCGATGAAGAGCAGCTCAAAAAAGCAGTCATCGAAAGACTGCATGCCCATCGGAATTTGTGTGAGGATTTTGTCGAAGTCACTATTTTAGCGGAGGAAACCATTTCGATCTACTCGGATATTGAGATCGATGAAAACGCCGACCCTGATGAGGTTCTAGGCAAGATTTACTACGATCTGGCCAACTTTATTTCACCACGGGTTAAACAATACAGTCTAAAAAGGATGCTGCAAAAGGGGAAAACCATTGAGGAGATCTTCAACGGCCCGCAACTGGAGAATGGCTTTATCGACGATGATGAGCTAGGAAAGGGTGAAAAAAGAAAGGAGCTGCACGCTTCCGACTTGATCCGGATTATTATGGCCCATCCGGAAGTGAAGGATGTCAGAAATCTTTATATGGCCAATAAACCTAATCCGGATCTTAGGGATAAACAAGAATGGGCTTTAGTG